>NZ_JBTNRI010000025.1:0-1135 GCF_054515815.1 Nitrosopumilus sp. S6 | reverse complement strand
TACTAATGGGTTCGAAAGTAAGCGAACATCATTTATAATGTAGGCTCCGTTCGCCAAGCTTATCGGATATTTACACACATGCGCCACGATGACGGTCGTAAACTTGATCACAAAACATTAGAAGCCATTCGCGTTCGCGCCGTTCAACGGGTCATGGATGGCGAGAGTCCAGAAGTCGTCATCAAAGCGCTGGGGATGAGCCGAGCACGAATCTATGAATGGCTGGCTGCCTACCGCGAGGGTGGCTTTGACGCGCTCAAGGCCAAGCAGATTTCCGGTCGTCCCAAGAAACTGAGCGGTGCTCAGATCCGGGAGCTGTATATCTGGATAACGACCTTTACGCCGGACCAGTTGAAGTTTGATTTTGCCCTGTGGACTCGGGGCCGAGTGCGTGAGCTCATCCGGCAAAAGTTCAACGTCCGGTTAAGCGATGTCTCGGTCGGTCGTCTGCTTCGAAACCTGGGGCTGACGCCTCAGAAACCCCTGCATCGGGCCTACCAGCAAAAGCCAGAGGCCGTGAAACAATGGAAAGAAGAGACCTACCCGGAAATTCGCAAGGAAGCAAAAAAAGTCGGCGCCACCATCTATTTCGGCGATGAAGCCAGCATTCGGTCTGATTATCACAGTGGCACCACCTGGGCACCCAGGGGTGAAACTCCGATCATCCGTAATACGGGCAGTCGCTTCAGCATCAATCTGATCTCGGCCATCTCGCCTCGCGGCGAGCTTCGCTTTAAGACCATTCAGGGCAACATGAACACCGATGCGTTTCTTGGTTTCCTCAAGGCTCTGGTGCAAGACGTTGACAAGCCGGTTTTCCTGATCCTCGATAACCACCCGGTTCATCATGCTCGTCGGGTTCGAGACTATGTTGAGAGTCTCGACGGCAAGCTCAGGTTGTTCTTCCTGCCGCCGTACTCGCCGGAGCTGAATCCTGACGAGTCTGTTTGGGGCTATATCAAATACCATCACGTCGGTAAAAAGATCATTAACAGCAAAGAACAACTTCGGAGCACTGTTTACCGGCAGCTTCGACGTTTGCAAAAATTGCCACGACTATTGAAATCGTTTTTTGGCCATCCGGATTTGGCTTATATCTCCGGGTAATGTTCGCTTACTTTATTTCGAATTAGTA
>NZ_JBTNRI010000024.1:0-1693 GCF_054515815.1 Nitrosopumilus sp. S6 | reverse complement strand
TCTACAGAACTCATCAATGCCACATCTACAGAACCAATTGTAATGGATCCTGAACCTGGAGTAGATGACCTCACAATGGATCCTGAACCTGGAGTAGATGACCTCACAATGGATCCTGAACCTGGAGTACTTGATTCGATTGTAGATTCAACTTTTGAATTAGTATTGTCTGAGCCAGAATTACTTGAAAATCCTATATTAAATTCTACTGAAGAAACATTTGAACTATCTGAAGATGCCACATTTGAACTTGAATTCTTTGATGAATATGATGCCCTACTCTCTGAAATTGAAGAGATAGAATCAGCTGCAGAACTATTACTTGTTGAAACTGAATCTAGTCTTGTAGCACTAGAAGATGATTCAACACTATCAACACAATCATTTAGTTCTATACTTGGAATGATATTTTCAATTGAATTATTTTTACCATCTGCTGATGCTGCAAATGGAAATAACATAGAGCAAACAAAAACAGAATTAACCTCATTAAAACAACAACTTGAAGCATTAAAGTTACAAGCATCATCATTGAAAGAATCAGGAAATATCGATGAAGAAACGGTAAAAGATCTAAAGAAACAACTCAAAACAATACTAAACCAAATCAAATCAACATCAAATAAACTCCATGCAAATGACAAGACACAATCTGCAAAATTAGACAAATCAAGCGATGATGCAAAAAAGATTACAGATGTTGACACATTTGATAAAATACAAAATGGAAAATGGAAAGATGACAAAACAGAAATCAATACTGATGTTTATGACTCCAAAGGAAACAAAGTAGATATTAAATCACAAATTCAAAAGAACAGAGATGGTAAATTCACAATTACTCTTCTTCCTGAAGATATTATCACCCCTGGTATTTACAAACTCAAAACAACATTTAGCATAAATGGTGAAACGCATACTGTTGAGGAAGAGTTTGCATGGGGTTTGGTATCGCTTAACACTGCAAAAAGTACATACTACTCAGGTGATGTTGCCGAATTTATTATCGTTGTATTAGATTCAGAAGGCCACCCAATAAGTGGTGCAGATATTTTTATGACTGTAACTAGTCCCGCAAATCAAATTACTACACTATCAACACAAAGTGGAATTACTAATGGTGATGAAATTGGACTTTATACTGCAACATATCAAACAGATCATGTAGATGGAGTATATGATATTTACATTCGTGCAGAAGCTGATGGGATTGAAACTGATTTTTACACAACATTTGATGTAGCATCATTTGTAGAATATGATGTCATTAGAACTGCACAATCCAAGATAGATCCTACCATTAATCCAAATTCCTTTGATGTAGTAATTAACATTGAATCCTTTACCGGTAAAGATACAATCGTAATAACTGAAACAATTCCTGCCGTACTTGAAGTACAAACTGATGCTAGTGTTATAACCCTTGGAGATAGAAAAGTTCTCACATGGACTAAAGATTTGATTGATGATAGAACTGCCGTGAGGTATACTTATTCTGTCCCATTTGTATTCCCAAGTTTGTATGACTTGGGACCTATGGATATTAGTGATGGTGCAATTGTATTTACTGAAGCAAGACCATGGTATGTGGCAAATGATCCTGCAACTTTAACTGGTTGTGAGGGCCCAGGCCCTACTACTTGTGAAATTGATGAATCCGATACTTTGGTCACTGGTTTTGTTGAATTGTCTG
>NZ_JBTNRI010000023.1:0-3068 GCF_054515815.1 Nitrosopumilus sp. S6 | reverse complement strand
CGGTACCTCTACTGATGTAATTGCCACCAACGGTACCTCTACTGAACCTGAAATTGTGATTCCTAATGCTACTATGTCATTCAAATTTGATCAAAATATTATTGACACTAATGCCACATCCACTGAGCCTATTACAGTAGCAAACACCACATCTGCTGAACAAACTATTACATCCCTAGAATTAGATGGACAAGATGATTTTATACAAATTAAAAATGCTACTGTAACTGATGATGTTGATGGATTAACTGTAACTGTTTGGGTTAAACCAGACTATTCATCAGGTTCTTCAGAATTTACAGTTCTAAGTAAAGATAAATCATTTTCTCTTACAATTAGTAACAATTTCTTATCTGACAACACTGCTAAATTCTCTGTATTTGATGGAATCAAATGGACTACAGTAGAATCTACCAGTGTAATAACAGAAAACTGGAACTTTTTGTCATCAACCTTTGATGGCGATAACATAGGAATTTTTGTTAACGGTACAAGAGAAGCAACTCAAGAAGTTGTAGGTGTACCAACACTTACTACAAATGGAAAATTAGAAACAACAACTGTTGAAAATCTAACATCTAAAGAAGATATTGTAATTGGTGCAACCATTACCACTAAAAATGAAACACCAAAAGCAAGCAATCAATTCTCAGGTGAAATTGATGATGTTTCTTTGTATGACTATGTTCTAGAAGATGAACAAATTTTAGCAATGTATATGCAAACAAAGGATGCTTATGCTGAAATTGTACCTGAATTAACTCTTGAAGAGATTATTGCCCAAATGGAAGCAGAACAATTAACAAATTCTGAAAATACCACATCCACTGAGCCTATAATTGAATCAAACTCCACATCCACTGAGATAATCTCTGTAGAGCCAATTTCAGAATCAATTCCTGAACCAACATCAATTTTAGAACCAAAAATAATATCTGCTCCAATTCTTGATTCCACTGAAGAAACATTTGAACTATCTAAAGATGCTACATTTGAACTAGAATTCTTTGATGAATATGATGCATTATTCTCTGAAATTGAAGAGATAGAGTCAGCTGCACAAATTTTACTTACAGAGACAGAATCCAGTCTTGCAGAACTAGATGATCCGGAGATATCTGCCCAATCATTTAGTGCAGTTCTTGGAATGATTTTCTCAATTGATTTATTTTTGCCAAGTGTTGATGCAGCAAACGGAAACGACATTGAGCAAACCAAAGGAGAACTCGAATCACTAAAACAACAACTAGAATCATTAAAGACTCAAGCAGCATCACTAAAACAGTCAGGTAATCTAGATGAAGAGTCAGTCAAAGATTTAAAGAAACAACTCAAGTCAATACTCAACCAAATAAAATCAACATCAAACAAACTCAATGCAAATGACAAGGCACAAGCAGCAAAACTAGACAAATCAAGTGAGGATGCAAAAAAGATTGCAGATGTTGACACGTTTGACAAGAAACAAAATGGAAAATGGCAAGATGATGAAACAGAAATTAATACTGAAGTGTTTGATTCTAAAGGAAATAAAGTAGACATTAAATCAGAAATTCAAAAGAATAGAGACGGTAAATTCACAATCACACTTCTTCCAGACTCTATAACAACACCTGGCATTTACAAACTAAAGACAGTATTTACCGTAAATGGTGAAACCCATACAGCTGAAGAAGAGTTTGCATGGGGTTTGGTATCATTAAACACTGCAAAGAGCACTTACTATCCAGGTGATGATGCAGAGTTTATCATTGTAGTCTTGGATTCAGAAGGTCGTCCAGTTGGTGGAGCTGATATCTTCATGACAGTAACTAGTCCAGATGGAACAGTAACTGAACTTGAAACAGGTGATGAGATTAGTAATGGTGAAGAAGTTGGACTCTATGATGCGACATACTCAACAGGAATAGAAGGAACATACCAAATTGCAGTAAATGCACAAGCAGATGGAATCAACACTGACTTTAACACAACATTTGATGTGGCAGAGTTTGTAGAATATGACATTGTTAGAACTGCTCAAAGTAAAATTGACCCAATTAACAATCCAAACTTCTTTGATGTTGTAATTGACATTGAATCATTTACTGGCAAAGACACAATTACAATAGTTGAAACTGTTCCTGCAGTCTTTGAGATATCTGATACTGATGCAAATGTTGTAACAGTTGGAGACAGAAAAGTTCTCACATGGACTACGGATTTGGTAAATGATAGAGCAACAATAGATTATACTTATTCAGTCCCACTAGTATTCCCACAACTGTATCCTCTAGGCCCACTTGAGATTAGTGACGGAGAAATCATGTATACAGAAGCAAGGGCATGGTATGTAGCAAATGACCCATTATCTATTGGTGTAATTGGGCAAACTGCATTTAGTCAAAGTGCAACATCCCCACTTGCATTAACTGGTCCAACAATTTCTGCATCTGATCTAAACCCTGTCTTGGTAGTTGTAGTTCAAACAGTTCCATCAACTGTTGCCCCAACTGTAACAGTTGGTGGAGTTTCCATGATTTCTGCTGTATCTGAAACTAAAACAGGTGGAGGAAATGATCAACGTTCTGACATATTTTATCTGACAAGATCCCAAAATCTTCCTAATGGAGCAAGCTCAATATCTGTAACAGTTGGTGGTACTCCAACTGATATTGGTGCTGCAGCAATTGCATTATCTGGTGTTCAACAAGGAACAGGTGCATTAGGAAACTCTGCTGTCTCAGGAGCAACTGATTCTGGAAGTATTACTGTAACTACAGTTGCAAATGATATGGTTATTGATTCAATTAATGACAAAAAGGCTGGTGGTGTAGGTGCAGTAGGCGCAGGCCAAACAGTAATCACTGGTTATGCTACATCTCTAACAAATTCAGGTGATGGTGTTGGTGCTAGTAGAGAACTTGCAACTGGCACATCTACAGTTATGAGTTGGACATTATCAGGTGGTGGTCACGGCACTGCACATGTAGCTCAAGCATTCAAACCTGCAACTACTGCTGTACAGTTACTTTCTGATTCTATTGCAGTAAGTGATGATCCAGTAAGTACTGAAACTCCACAACCTC
>NZ_JBTNRI010000022.1:0-3316 GCF_054515815.1 Nitrosopumilus sp. S6 | reverse complement strand
ACCTCTGTCACCAAGACACTCTCTGACTCTGTAGCCATAACTGACACTGTATCTACCTCTGTCACCAAGATACTCTCTGACTCTGTAGCCATAACTGACACTGTATCTGCTACCCAATCATCAAAATCTTTGTCTGATTCTATCTCTGTTGCAAGTACAGTGTCTCTTGAAACTGGTACTAATGTAATTATTGACTCTCAAACTAGTGATGTCACTTTAACTTCTACAACAAACACTATTGTAGTTGGTACTAGTACTTCACTAAACAAAGTCACTGTTCCAAATACAGTTAGTTCTCCTGTCTTAGATTTAGCAGGAATGTTGTCTGGTAGTACCTCTTCTGCGTTAGGTCAAACATTAACTATTACTGCATCAAATACTAATGTACAAACTACTGTTGAAATTCCAAGTACCACTACAATTTCAGGAACTGGATGGGATGGAAAGTTATCCTTGCCAAAGAATGTTGATACTGGAACTGTAACAATTTCTGATGTTGACACTACTTTTGCAATGGAATTTGGTGATCCAGATCGAAGTTTAACCTTTAACCCTGCGGTGAAACTTACATTGGCAAATCAAGCAGGTAAAATCGCCCACATAAAGGAGGGCTCTAACACTCAAGAGATTCAAACAACTTGTAATTCAAATTCATCTCCTACTAACATTCCTACCACTTTCCCACAAGCATGTAAGATTGATTCTGGTTCTAATTTGATAATCTTTACAGAAACGGCATCTATATTTTCAACAGGAACGAGAACATCCTCATCTACTTCCACTACTACAACTTCCACTAATGTTGTTGGAAGTGGCGGTGGCGGCGGTGGCGGCGGTGGCGGCGGTGGCGGCGGTGTCTCCACTGGATATGAGGGTATTCTTGAAGGCACTAAATTGAAGATATATGAAATCGAATATGATGTATGTACTGAAAACAAAGTAAGAATTCTTGCAGGTGTAGATAATAAAGATCTGGAATTGCCAACATCCCCTGATGCAAAAATTAGAACTCCTTCAAATGGAATTGTTCTTGCAAAATTAATGGATGAACAACCATTTGCCCCCACAAAATATTACTATGAAGCAGAACTGTCTTCTGGAGATAAATTCTTTGTTGTCATTGTAGAAGCGTTCCAAGGACGAATTCCAATAATAACCCAAAGTAGCATAAATGTAAATGAATGTGGAGAAGTTCTAATAATCAACAAAGACACCACCGAAAGTAGAATTGCTGGTGCATTAGATCCTAAAGCCCCAAAAATCTTTGATGTTAAATTCACTATAGATGACTCTACATTAGAATATAGTGCGATAAACACAAATAATTACTTGGGATTAGGAAAATCAATCCAAGTTACTGGTGCTGTAAATTCTCCAACTTCAATTGAAAGAGCAGAATTAAGAATCATAAATACCGAACAATCAGAATCAGAATATATTTCAATTTTAATGGATGCAAAACACATAACATCAAGTACTTATGAAATTTCAGGAGAAATTTCTGAAAATATCATTAAAGAACCTGGAATGACTTATTGGATTAGAGTAACAAATGCAGATGACAAAGTTCAAGAGACAGGTAAATTCGCGATTAGCATACAGCCGGATTATGAGGTAGATGTGAAACTTGATGTAAACACAAAACAAAATGTGGCAAAAGGTAAAACAATCAATATCACAACTAATGTAGAAAATAACTCCCAAGGCCCATTGTTTGGAACTATTCAAGTGTTAGTTGATGATGAAATGATTTTTGAAAAAATAGAATTATTTGAAATAGGAAAACAAGTAGTTAAAGTTCCATGGACAATAGAAAAACAAGACTCAAAACAGGAATATTATATCCAAACAATCTTCCAAAGCTATGGAGAAATAATTGAAAGCAATATAATTCAAATCAAAACATTTGCGCCAAAACAGATAATTTCACTATCTGAATTAACTGAGATAACATCAATTTCTGATAAAAATGGTTCAGAAATTGCAAGATCTGCCCATCTATATTCCTCAACTTATGACACAAATGTGAAATTTCGAGTAAATGCTCCTGACGGTACTTGTGTAATTGGAGATTCTTCTGAATGCTTCATTACTGAATCAACTAAAGGAAAACGAGGTAATTTTGAGAGCATAATTTTAGATGAACAAATTATACGTGTAAGATATTCAGGTTCAGACAATCCTGTACAACGATTCTCAATAACTTCTGTAGATCCAATTGAAGGGAAATGGGACATCAAACTTGAATCTAAAGATGGAAGCCCTGTTAGTAATGATGTGATGACTGAAACTAAATTAAAAGTTACATTCAGAGGAGGTAACTGATTTGTATTGTAAAATAATTCTTATTGGAATTCTGATTTCAGTTGTAATGGTAAACACTGGTATTTTTTCACAAATACAAGCTCAAGAATCTGATGATTTGTCAAACTTAATTCAAAATATCCAATCAAAAGTTACAGAACTTCCCATACTGGCAGGATTTGAAGATACAAGTTTGTTAGAAAATGAAATTCAAGATATAGATAAAAAATTTGACATGTTGCAAACAAAACTATTGCAAGAAGAAAATTCTGATATCTCAGAAAATATTCAAAATGAATTTAATGTTGCAAAAAAACAGTGGGATATTCTAAAGAATGCTGTTTCTGTATTGCCTTTAGATGAAGATACTAATCAAAAAATTAATTCATCATTACAATATTTTCAAGATAAAGAACCAGAATTAAAAAAATTGTCAGAAAATATTATTAATGAATTTTCTTTATTGGATGATAATTATTCAAGACATAAAGAAATTGCAAGCAACATACATCAATCAATTAACAATATTAGTATGATTTCAAAATCTGATGACATAAGAAATTATATGGACATTCAAAATAACAGGATAATAATTGAATCTGGTGTTAAAACACTACTACAAATTTCATTAGATGATGTGAATTCATTACAAACAGAACAAATTATTCCTATTCCTAGAGAAAACTCAAAATCATTAATTGAATTTGAATTTATTTGGGAATCAGTACAATTAAGATTGTTATCAATAGAATCAACTTCAATATCCAATACTTTAATTCAAGAAGGAATTACAACAAAATCTGCTACGCAAGATTTACTTTTATCTCTTGAAAAATTGGAAAATTCTTGGAAATCCCCCAATTCCCAAATGGACCTCCAACAATCAATTTTTGTATTAATTGGAGTATTTGTAATTGGATTTAGTATAATTATTCTTATATCCAGAAAATCAAAAAATAAATCCTCTAAACCTATTGTAGAACCAGAACCTGTTGTAGAACCAGAACCTGTT
>NZ_JBTNRI010000021.1:0-3679 GCF_054515815.1 Nitrosopumilus sp. S6 | reverse complement strand
CGTAGAGATGACAGAGGTGGACGTAGAGATGACAGACCAAGTTCAAATAAAAATAAAAAGAGAAAACAGTTTGGAAGAAGATAATCCATCATTTTTCTGGATAAAATCTGAAGGCCAGCAAAAATTAGCTACTGAAAATTTAGTTCCAGGTAATCAAGTGTATAAAGAAAAACTGATCATCAAAAAAGGAATAGAATACAGGTTATGGGATCCATTTAGAAGCAAATTAGCAGCTGCAATAATGAATGAGTTAGAAGATTTTCCTTTTGAAAATAAAACCAAAGTGTTGTATTTAGGAGCATCAACTGGAACAACTGTAAGTCATATTTCAGATATTGTAGGTCCAAGTGGGATTGTGTTTGCTGTAGAACATGCAAGTAGAGTTGCAAGAGATTTTTTGGATAGAGTCGCATCATACAGAAAAAACATTATGCCAATTCTTCAAGATGCACGAAGACCAAAAGAGTATTTTTCAGTATTTGGAAAAGTGGATGTAGTCTATGTAGATATTGCACAACCTGATCAAACAGAAATTGCCATAGATAATTGTGAAATGTTTCTAAAGAAAGGTGGATACTTCTTTCTAGTAATTAAAACAAGAAGTATTGATGTAACAAAATCACCAAAAAAGATTGTAGAAGAAGAGACACAAAAACTACAATCAAAATTCGAAGTATTACAATCAATTGATTTGCATCCATATGACAAAGACCATGCAATAGTTATTGCAAAGTTTAGAGGCTAGTCATTCAATATTTTCTGTACAGGTTTCCAACTTTTTCGCACAAAGGTAGGCAGAGAATGATTGGATTTGTAATATTTAGTCACAAATTTCACGGTCTTTGAATCAGATGGATACCCACTACCTAAATCATGATTTTTTCTCAATTTCTCAATGGCTCTATCACGCGTAACTTTGGCAAGAATCGAGGCTGCAGATACAACAACAAATCTACTGTCTGCATGATGATAAGATTTGATTTTATGATTATCAGATAATTTTGAAATTTCTTTGCCAAATCTTGTAGGGTTTACATCACATGAATCAACATATGATGTATCAGGATCTAATTTTGATACAACTTTTGCCATATATTTTGCTTCTAGATCATTTAAACCATGTTTCTTTACACTTGCATCAATAGATCTTGGAGGAATTTTTGTAATATAATAATCATCAACTAATTCAATAATTTTTTTGTAAAGCAATTCTCGATTTTTTGGAGAAAGTTTCTTTGAGTCTTTAACTCCCAATGAAGAAAGTTTTCGTAGTTTTCTTTTATCAATGGAAATTCCAGAAATAACTAATGGTCCAAGCATAGAACCACGTCCTGCATCATCTATTCCACAAATCTGCACGAATTCTGTCTCAAAGCACAAGTATTAAACCGTTATAGACTTTGAAAAAATAGAAGAATATTGGAAATTCCAAATGAGTCTCTTCAAGAAATTATTGAAGGAAAAACAAAGTTGTTAGTTCCAAAAGGATCAATTACAGAAAAAGTTCCACCAAAAGAACCAGCGTTTTTTAATCCAAAAGCAAAACTAAACAGAGATTTTTCAATTATTGCATATGCAGCATTTTTAAAAAATTTTCAAGGCCCAAAAATTTTCTTGGAAGGATTATCAGGTATTGGTGCTAGAGGATTACGTGTTGCAAATGAATTAGAAATTGATAATTTAGTGATTAATGATCTAAATCCAACTGCATTAAAGATGGCAGAATATTCTGCCAATCTTAATGAAATTAAAAATGTAGAATTTGTTGAAAAAGAAGTATGTAGATTTTTGAGTGATTATTCAAAAAAAGGAGAAAGAGGTTCAATGGTGGATATTGATCCATTTGGCTCTCCAGCAGCATTTTTTGATTGTGGGATCAGGGCCACCATGCATGGTGGAGTATTATCAACTGCAGCCACAGATTTACAGGTACTAAATGGGCTCTTTCAAAGCGCCTGTAAGAGAAAATATGGCGGAATTCCAATTAGGGCAGAATATGGAAATGAGATGGCAATCAGATTGGTGCTTGGATGCCTAAGAATGGTGGCAGCAAGATTAGGAGTTGAGGTTGAACCAATGTTTGTTGAAAGTGACATGCATTACTATAGAACATATGTCAAAGTCAGAAACAGACCTGACCAAGAAGAAAATATTGGATATATTTTGCATTGTAAAAATTGTGAAAATAGAGAAGTATCATTAGAACAAAAACAAGAATGTGAATTATGTAAATCAAAAATTGGTATTGCAGGCCCATTATGGATTGGAAAAATTTTTGACAAAGAATTTGTTAAAAATATGTTAAATCAGATTCCAAATTTACAAGTCGATAAAGTTTGTGAAAAAACATTAAACAAATGTCTGTTAGAATCAGAAATGCCAGCAACATATTATACATTAGATGAAGTTGCAAAAAAAATGAGATCATCACCTCCAAAACTAGAAGAGGTCATAGAGAAATTACAAAAAAACAATTTTGTTGCCAGTGTAACATCATTTAATCCAACAGGATTTCGAACAGATGCAAAAATCAATCAAGTGATAGAAATTTTTGAATCTATCCAATAAATCCCAAGCAGACATAGTATAATTCACTACTTTGTTTTCTGCTTGCTTTAGGTTTTGTTAGGTTAATTCTGGCAAATTTTTTCTTGATGTAATCTCTAAATTCCATAGAATATTCACCATCAAAAACTTTGAAGACAGCGTTACCTTTGTGTGCCAATACTTTATCCATAATTTTAGTACAATCATAATTAAGAGAAATTTGCTTTGCATGATCAACAGACCAATTTCCACTAACTTTTGGAGAAAGATCACAGATTACAGCATTAACTTTACGCTCAAAGTAAGACATTACTTCATCAACTGTATTCTCATCTTCAATATCACCTCTAAGAATATGAGCACCAGGAATTTCCTCCACATATGACAAATCAACACCCATAACTTTCCCTTGATTTCCTGCCAGTTTTACAGCCATTTGGGTCCACCCACCAGGAGCACAACCAAGATCAAGAACATAAAAACCAGGACCAATAATACGATAAGACTGGTTGAGTTCTTTGAGTTTGTATGCAGCTCTGCTTCGAAAACCTTGCTCATGTGCTAATTTTCGATAGTGATCTTTTCGTGCATCTAATAATTTCATTTGGCCTTCGCAGGTTTTTTCATTTCAGCAATTACCCAATCTTCAATGAACTGACAATTCCTAGGACTTATTTCACCTTCAAGTGAGCATTTCTGTTCAACAGGACAGACCAAGCAGGGTGAATTTTCAATAGATTGGGTACTGATAGGAGTTTTCTTTAAAATTAATTTGTAAGTCCAACGATTCTTTTCAAGCATTTTTTCTCTAGTAATAAAACCAATTCTTTCAAGCTTTAAGGATAATCTGGAACCATCACGACTTGAAAGTTTGAGTTTCTTCCACAGTTCACTTTGAAACATTCCTTCTGATTCACGTTCAGCTAAAATATCACAAACTTTGTTTGTGAGTCTTTCCATGTCTACTTTTTCAATTTGGAAATTTTCGATTTCTTCATCAGATAATTGTTCTTCTAATTCTTCCTCAGGGGTTAATTCTTCTATTCTTTTTTGTTCTTCTAATTCTTTTTTAGTTAATTTTTTAGGTTTTGCAGGTTTTGCTTCTGCTTTCTTTGCTGTTTTCTTTGCAGGT
>NZ_JBTNRI010000020.1:0-4456 GCF_054515815.1 Nitrosopumilus sp. S6 | reverse complement strand
TTGTAGATTATAATCTTTTTTTAATATCGATTTTTGTGACAAAAATTTTATTTAACAGTAATATCATTGCTGGTAAATTTTTAACTCTACTTGTTATTGGGATGATTTTTTCTTTTATTGGTCACCCCATATCCTTTGCTCAAACTCAAGAGGAAATAAATCAGATTCTAGAAACTACAGAAAATTTGTACTTGGAGAAAAAATATGATGAATCCATTATTGAGTTAGATAAGATTTTAGAATTGAATTCAGACCACATTGAGGCATTAAATAAAAAAGGAATGATCCTCTTAACTCAAGGAAAATACGTAAACTCATTACAAAACTTTGAGAGGGCATTTACTCTAGATCCAAATAATCTTGAATCCATTAATGGGGTAGGGTATTCTTATTATTTTCTTGATAGATATGATGATGCTGTAGAACATTTTGAACTTGTTTTGAAAAAAGATAGACGTAATGTGGATGCTCTAGTGGGAGGAGGAAACGTCTTGTTAAAATTAGAACAACATGATGATGCAATACTATTTTTTAATATCGTACTGGAAAAAAATCCAAATAATTTATCAGCGTTACTTGGGAAGGCAAATGCTTTACTTTCTACGAACCAACATGGTTCTGCACTAAGATTTTATGAAAAAATTCTTGAAATTGATTTAGATAATGTAGATGCATTAAACGGAGTAGGTCAAGTATTCCTAGAATTAGAAAGATATGAAAAATCTAGAGATGCCTTTAACACCGCTTTAGAAATTGAACCTGAAAATATATCTACATTATTAGGTTTAGCAGAACTAAATTTTTTGGAAGAGAAAAATATCAAGGCACATAAAATCTACGAAAAAATTCTACAATTAGATCCTGATAATACTGATGCATTGATTGGAGATGCCTCAGTTCTAATTAATTTAGGTAGAATTGATGATGCACTAGAATATTTTGATGAAGCATTAGAAATAGATCCGTATAATCGTGATGCATTAAACGGTAAAGATTTGATTTTAGGGGACAGGGTAGGTGATTCGCTGGATTTGATCCTAGTTATTACAATTATTGGAAGTGTCACATCGGTCTTCTCATTTATTGTCGTGATGTTCAAAATAAGAGAAAATGTAGAACTCAAAACTAAACTAATAATGTCTAATGAACAAATTGAGGATTTAGTCGATAAGATGATGAGAAATATGGCAAAAAATGAATCTAAACCTTAGATTCTCTTTTGAAAATTATTACTGTCCGGTTGCTACAGAGTAACTTACTGTAAATGGAGTCTCATGCATAGTATGGAGTGCAACGGCATTTGCTGAAAATTGCCAAGTTCCTGCAGATGTTTCTTTATCTACAAATGTCAATGCAAAATATGTTTCACCATCAGGGGACCATATTGGTTGACCGTTAAGTTGACCTTGTTGAAGAGGTCCATGTAATGCAACTAGTTGAACATTCTCAGATGCAGAAAATCCCAAAGTACCAAAATAAGGAGAGGTTCTAGGTGGAAGAATAATTGCTAATTGATGATTCTCATGTCCTTGTCCTGGATCTTGTACGGATGTAATAGTTTCACTTTTCACTGTATCAGTCAAAGTTCTTTCTCGATAAGCAACAGAGTAAGATACCGTAAATGGATCTTCATTCATTGTATGTATTGCCAAAGCATTTCCAGCAAATTGCCAAGTTCCTGCATGTGCATTTAATGGGACAAATGTTAAAGCATATTTTGTTTTTCCATCAGGAGACCATATTGCTTGACCTTTGTCTTCACCATCTTTTAATGGGCCATGTAATGTAACTAGTTGAACAGGTTCAGAAGCAACAAAAGTCAACAATCCTCGATACACTTTCTCTGAAGGTGGAAGAATAATTGCTAATTGATGATTCTCATGTCCTTGTCCTGGATCTTGTACTGATGTGATAGTTGCAGTTTTAGTAGTTCTTGGAGGCAAAGAAAGCTCATCATATCTTGATTGTTCAAGCTTTGTTTTGTCATCAATTTTCTTTTTCTCAGATTCTTTTTTATCAGTTTTTACTTGTTCTTTTTTAGCTGGTTTAGGTTCTTCTTTCTCTGTTTTTACTTGTTCTTTTTTAGCTGGTTTAGGTTCTTCTTTCTTTTTTTCTGCAGATTTTACTTCAGAACAAAGTTTATCACCACACACAATATTTTTGGTTCCAGAGCCATATTGGGCAGTAGGTACACCTTGACCTTTTAGGGCATCAGCTGATTGAATTGTGTTTAATGGAGCAGCAATTGTCCCAAGAAATAAAATACAAATAGAAAAAACTACAATAGATGTTTTAATTATCATAAAGTCCTTAATTCAAACTTGTACTTAAAGGATATTTTTAGAATCTAATGGTTCAAAGACTATCTGTAAACCTGTAACAAAATTTTATGTAATTCAGCTTTTGCTTTGTTTAATTCTAATCGGAGTTCATGTAGTTTTACAGTAGATTCAGATATTGAAATCTCTCGTTCTTCTTTAGATATAGAGCTAGAAACAGTAGATAAGGCTAATTTTTTTTGCTCTTCACTCATTTGTATTTTAAGGGATTCAATCTTCTTTTCCAAGTCAATTATAGTATCTGATGATTGGGTTTGGCCTGCAATAGTAATAGAGATTGTACTGGGGTTAAGAGCATTAATTTTTCCAGTAGAGATTTGGCAAGAGTTTGTAACCACTTTTTCAGCCATTCGGATAGTAGTCATACCTACATCAGAAGTCAATTCAACAATTGGAATTCTTAAAGGAGCAGTACTAGTACAAATTTCAAAAATTACATTATATGTCATAGAATTTTCTGGTCGTTGTTCAGATTGAATTAAGGCTTCATGCACTGAGATTATTTCAGATAAAACTCCAGCAACATCCACACCTGTAACAGATTTGTTTTTTATTACAGGAGAGATGTTTGTATTTGAATTCAAGCTCAAAAATAACAAATACTTTTGAAGTTCTGCTCTAGTGTTTTTTAATTCTAGTTTTAGATCAGCAATTTGTTGGTGATTAGCCGACATTTTCTTTTTTCTTTCAGAACTAGGAGGTTCTTCAAGAATTGTAACTAGTTTCTGTCTTTTTTCTCTTAGATTTTCTAGAATAGAAGCAATTTTGTCTTCCATTTCTTTAATGGCTTCAGACACACCTCCGTGATTCAATAATTTTGATGAAATAGAATCAGGATTTGTGGCTTTAACTTTGACTGCACTTGTATGGCAATCTTTGGCCTTTATGTCACGAGACATTTTTACAGACTTTGTTTCAGAGTCAGAAGTAACGATAACTTCAGGGGAATAAATTTTTTCTTCAAATGCACATACTTTGAAAACGTAATTGTATGTATTTATTTTTGGAAATGTTTCAACTTCTCCAGGATTTTTGAATTGTTTTGTTGTAGCAACATGAGTAACTTTTCCAATAGATTTGGATTGTTGTTCTAATACTTGTAGAACTACTTCAGGTTCTGGGGCAATAACAAGTCCACGTTCAACAAGATCATCAACGGTGTCAGGAGAAACACAGATAGGCATATTGTCAGTTGTTCTGATAACTTTTACAAGGTGTTCTTTACACACAATTTCATCAGGGTTAAAATCTAGATCTAATTGCTTATTTGGAGCAATTACATCGGCAAATGCAATATCAGATGCAGTTATTGAAGATGATAGTAATAGTCCAATAGTCAAAATTGCAAACAATGAAAAATATGTCAACATCATTAAGAAATCCCAGTCATATTTAAAAAAATCATTTTAAAAATAAAAAAATGAGGCTATCCGTACATCAGGAATAGCACTCTATAGTATTCAGCTCTTGCATCTTTGAGTTGTTGTCTCAAATCTACAATCTCACCAGTAAGTTGTGCAAGTTTTGATGATTTTGTATCACCAGATGGAGTCTTTACTATCTTTAGAAGTTCAATATTTTTATCATTTAACTTCATTTTGATGTCAGATACTTTTTTTGCACTTTCGTTTGCCATCTTAGTTAGTACATCTTTTGCAACTAGTGCTCCACTGATGGAATCAGAGCTTGCTGCTTTGATAATTGTAGATGAAATCGTACATGAGTTTGGACTCAAATCAGTTGCCAAGTTTACAGATCTTATTTCACTATCAGATCTAACAACTATTTCTGGAGCTATGATTGGTTCCTCACCTGCACATGCTTCAAAGATATACACATATCCAATAGTTCTTGGTTGAGAATGGAAGTATGGTTCTTGTGCCAATACAGGTGCAATCTTTATTGTTTTAACAGGAGAAGAAGTTTTTGCTTCAGCTGCTGGTAAGTTAAAACCTGAAATCAATAGCATTGATGCGATTGTGATTGCAGTTAATGTTGTAATTGTTGTTTTAGTTTTCATTTCTTTCTTTTCACCTCCTCCTGTTGGCTAAGCGTAATCGTCTTCAAAATCCCAAGACAAACCTGCAAAATCAGTCCAGTTATAGGATGTGGAAGGA
>NZ_JBTNRI010000019.1:0-24456 GCF_054515815.1 Nitrosopumilus sp. S6 | reverse complement strand
CTGATGATGTTGATGTCTGTCCAGGCGGTGATGATAATGTAGACACTGACGGTGATGGAACTCCTGATTTCTGTGATGCTACTCCAAATGGAGATTCTCCTGGAGGTTCTACTAATCCTGGAGGCGATAACGGAAATAGTGATCCTGGCGCAAGTCCTGGAAATCCCTCTGACAATCCTGGAAATGGTCAACCTCCTGCAAATGCTGGACCTCCATCTGGTTCTCCTGGACCTGGAAATGGTAAAGGAAAACCCTAATCTTGAATTTTTCTAAAATTATTTTTTAAAACATAATGTCTGCAAGAAAATAATTATTTAAAATGAAATGTCAATAAGCGCATTTGATCTTATTACTCATTTACGTTTCTAAATTATTCCACATCTTAATTGTTTGGAGTCCACTGAAATAGCAAGCTCTATCTTCTTTTACGCTTTAAATAATCTGAAATTATTTTCCCTGCAAACTCATCAGGTGACATGTCTTTTTTGTTTGATGCCGATGCAAGCTTTTTTGCATTTGTTTTTGATAATTTAAATGACAAATTCTGCTTGATTCTCATAGATTTTGCACGCTTTAGCAATTTTTGGTGTGATGACTTTGGTGATTGAGATAGTGCTTGAATGTATTTCTTTTTCAATCCTGAATCTAAATTTGATATCCTTTGTGCAGTTTTTTCTGCTTTTGTAATGTTTGGTATGATGTGATACAATTTTGTCATCTCATCACGTGAAAGAACCTTTGGTACCAATGACTTTAGTTTGTCTGGGACTCCTGAAAATCCAAGATACTTGTTTAGGGTTTGTAATGACATGCCCATGGATTTAGCAGCAGCTGATTTTCCCATCTGCTCTGTCAAAAACTTACAAGAATCTGCAATCTCCTTGTGATTCATGTCGTTTCTGTGTATGTTTTCAACAACTGATGCTGCCTTTGCATTTTCTAGATCGTAGGACGTCTGCTTTGTAAGTACATGCACTGGGATTTTCTTTGCACCTAGTCGTTTCATTGCAGCCAATCTTCTTTGTCCTGACATTAGCAAGAATGTGTTTTTACCTTCTTTTTGAACAAGAGGGGGATTTAACAGTCCTTCATTTTTAATTGATTTTGCAAGTTCTGAAATATTTTCTCTATCTAGTTTACGTGCTTGAGCTTCTTTCCATACTTTGATCTTCTTTATTGGTATCTCTCTTAATCTGTAAGAAATTGTCGGTTTGTATTTTCTCACTGTTAATTTACTGTTCTCATCTTTAATGTAATGATTGGTTTATTGAAAACAATTCTTGCTCTAATTATTTCAACAAATTTACATGAAAAAAGGGTCAAAAAATCATAAACACTGATCTACTCTTTAAATGATTTTAGAGATTTGTGAACTTTGAATCCAATTAATGCAGGTGCTGCAATATACATTGCCAAGTTAAGTGCAATAACTGAAATTCCTAATCCTAAAACTTCAACTTCTGAACCATCTTCAGCCAATGTCATGATAGATAATGTTGAAATCATTGGTGTGATAAATGCTCTAACTGCTTCTTGGAACATTGGGTTTTCTCTTTGCCAATCAGCAATTGTTGGAGAGAATGAATAGTAAATCTGGTTAAATCCAGTCATAAATGATGCACCAGATGCAGTACTCATTACAGTGTTATCTCTAATTTCTCTTAAGAATTGAACTTGTGGTGCTAATTCAGTTCCATATGCAGCAGTTGCAATTAGACATCCGCCACCTTTTGATTCCTTACTTTGAATCTGTTCTATACTGTCATCTGTTTTGATTTCCTTTGGTTGGATTTCAGCCAACTCTGCTTCTTCAATTTCTTTTTGTTGTTGCTCAATTTCTTGTGTGGGTTCTTGAATAATTACTGGTTTTGTATCTATTTTCCCTTCTTTTGCTTCATTGATACTTTCTTCTATCTCTAGTGCATAGTATATCCTACTTTGTTCGATTAACTTTTGATACCTGTCTTGACCATTATACATCCATAACTCGTCATTGTATAAATTCCCACATAGTCTTGATTCAATGGAATGTTGGTGGTGCTCAAAAAAATCATTTTCCATAATCTTGTATAATTGATAGTTTTCCTCACACCACTCTATTCCATTTTTTGTCAAACCTGCAGTATCTCTAAATGGTGTTTGTGCATAAACTGTACTGCTAGTTAGTGTAATTAATAATACAAAAAACAGTATGAGTGTGTGTTTCAATTATAATTTTTAATGTATGATTATTGATAAATTATTCTACTCTGATGTAATCTCATTTGATTTTTAAAAATGGGGTTTTTTTATCTTCTTTATTTGTTGATATGTGATTAATTCAAACAATTGGAAATAATGAAACTATTTTTCTATATCCATATTTCATAATCAGTTATGCACTGCAATGGGTCTTGTAAAAAGTACAAGGCAACAAGTACTGGCATTGATGGTGGGAGATATGAATTGGGACAAAAAAGATGTCCTGAATGTGAATTATTTATCGATTGGGAAGGATTATGGTGTCCTTGCTGTGGTCGTTTATTGAGAAGCAAACCTAGAGCAAAAAAAATCAAACGCAAATATGCTAAAAAATGACCTTGAATTCCTATATGGAGCATATGAACCTAAAAAAAATTCCAATTTTGACCAGTTTGGACCTCAATTTTCCTTTAGGAACCTTTTTGGTACTTCAGATCGATTCAAAATTCCTTACTTCTTAACAGAAAAACTATCGTAACATACACGTGGGTCTAGGGATTATGTCTGTAATTGGCATGGTAAGCATTTCATTGTTGCTTGGATTGGGAATGGATGGTTCTGTGATGGCGGAGTCTTTTCCGTTAAAGATTGTATCTGATTCAATTGCTCCTGATGGCAAGGTCTTTGTTTCAGTTGACTTCAATGATGATGGGGTTTGTGATGAACAAGCTGTGTTGATCTCAATTTCTACTGCAGAAAAAATAGGCATTGAATCTAAATGTGTGTTATCTGGCATCTAATTTATTCCCCAACTAACTTTGTTTAGTGGAATAATTTTCAAAAATGGCGCCTCATTTTCTTTCCAAGGATCTCGCCTGACCCATTCAAATTTTTCAAAAAATATCTTGTATAATTTCTTGAACTCTTCTCCGTTCTCTATTATCTCTGCTTTACCTTGAATTAGTACTGCTTTATGCCCTCCTGATTTGTAAATATCAATTACCACACTAACGTTTGTATTTGTTTTTAGATTCTTGTATGTTCTTGTTTCATAATCCGTTGCAATAACAATTGTATTTTCATCTAGTACAAAAGAGACTGGTTTTACATGGGGTATATCATCATGTGATGTTGCTATTCTTGCTTCTTCTAATGACTTGAGAAACTCTCTTTCTTTTTCATTGAATCTTATCAATTGAAAATCCGTTCTCTAATCTCTGGTATGTGCTTATAGACAATATCTCTGACTTTGATTTGATCCTCTTGTGTTGGCATTTCTTTTTGGGCACTAAGTATTGCACCACTCATTCCTAATGCCATGCCCATCACAATTCCATACACAAATTCTTTTGGGTCTTCAACTTTTAGGACTTCTTTGTTTTCTTTTATTTCATCAAGATATGCTGGAATTGTTGCTACAGCTCCGTTGATTGTTTGAACTATTAATGCCTCTAATTGATCTTCACTCATAATTTCCCTCATAGAGTTTTACTAATAAATTTGCGCCTAAGATTTTTAATCCAGAAATATTGAGTCTCATCATGTTCTCATTTTTCACTACAAATGAAGCAAATGAAGCACTTCCTGATGTGATAAAGAAGTTCGAATATGCTTTAGCAAAACAAAATGAGGTAAAAAAACTAGAACAGCAATTACAAATGAGTGTGTCTACAACAAATTCTTTTGAGGAATATGTTACTCTAAAACAACAACTAAACTCTGCAATAACTAAATT
Organism: Nitrosopumilus sp. S6; assembly: GCF_054515815.1. Classification (NCBI taxonomy): domain Archaea; kingdom Thermoproteati; phylum Nitrososphaerota; class Nitrososphaeria; order Nitrosopumilales; family Nitrosopumilaceae; genus Nitrosopumilus; species Nitrosopumilus sp. S6. The sequence goes on along the minus strand of NZ_JBTNRI010000019.1, from coordinate 20,540 downwards.
CTATGAGGCAGTTGAAATCCTTGAAAATACTGGAGTTGTAGTCAAAAGTATCGAGCAGGGACTACTTGATTTTCCTGCAAAGCGATTTGATGAAGAAGTGTGGTTATGTTGGAAATATGGTGAAACTGAAATAAAATTTTGGCATGAAAAAGACTCTGGATTTATGGGCAGAAAACCTATTGAAGTCAGTGACGAATCTCTAGTTTAATTTCTAACAAAATTCTTTACATCAATTGTCTTTAGTGGACTAGATGTTTCCCACAAGAATTTACAGAGTGTAAAGATATTGTCTACCATTTCAGTAGAGTTTGTACATAATGAAAAATCAGAATCTGCACTAGAATGTTGAAATGATGCTGCTGAATCTGACATTATCATTTTTTTATCTTTTTGAACAATCAGTCTTCCTTTAGATGGTAATTTGCCAATTTTAGTTTCAGTTGCATTGAATCTTTTTACAAATGGTGTAAGCTTTGTATCATTCATGTCCACAAGTAATCTCACACTACCTCCATTCTTTTCACAAATTGTAATTTTTTCTGGTATGGTACTATGATACATTCTTGAGACATCATCTAATGTTGTAACGATGTACAGTACATCTGTTGTCTCTTCAATCATTTGTGCAATATCTGCGTAAATATTATGACGACCTTGTACCACTCTAAATGTTGGAATTGAACTACTTTGATTTGTTGTAATCTCACTATTGATTTTCTCAATTATGGCCTCACCTGATTTTTTTATTTTGTTTACCTCGTCTTCTTTTTTGCCCAACGTAATTTTCAATGCTTCTTGTGGCTCTACTGCAATACACAATTTTGGACTAGATAGTGTGGTTGAAATGATGTTTCTACTTACAAGTTTGTCTACTGTTCGGTACATTCTTGCTCTGTCAATATCCAATTCTTTTGCTAATGCACTGGCCGTTATGGGGCCTGCTCTGAGTAAATTGAGATACACTTTGGCCTCTAAATCATCCAAATCTAGTATTTCTTCTAATTCTGCGGCAATTCCGCTTACTTGATCTTCATATGACATCATAATACCCACTCACCTTTATCATTCTGGATTTATTTTGGCTAATTGCATTTAGTATTTTCGTAGAACTTCTACGTAACTCACAACCTATTATTCTCATACCCACTTCTCATTTCCTGTATTGTGATAGATTGATTAGAACAAAAGGCTCTGCTTGTAATTCATGTGACACACATACTTAGTTGTTAGATTTTCATGCGTAATGATCTAAGTTGTTTGTGTTGATGAACAAACATCACTTTTGTTTGTTCAAATGAACAAACATTTTTTCATTTTACATAACATTGAATGCAATAACTGCAATTACTATCATTACAACCACATGTTTTGTTCCTGCAACATATGATCCTGAACCGATCTTTCCTGCAGCCAACCCTCCAAAGACTGCTTCAATAACTGCCATGTTAAACAACGCTGATTCTAATTTTTCAACTTCCATACTTGCTAGGGATCCAAATAGTCCTTCTGTCCCACTTCCAGCTGCTAAAAGCCCTTCCTGAACTTTTTCTATTTCTGTAAAGAAACTAGTTGTCAACAACACTGCAACTGCCAAAAAAACTCCAAACGAAATGTAAATTGTATATGTATATGGTTGAAGAGCTGATTTTCTACTCTTTTCAATATTTTGCATTTCAGAGACGTGTTTTTGAATCATTTCTAGATTTTCTGAAACATCTCCTCCAATTTTCATTGCCATCTCTAAAAGTACTGTTACCCTTCTTGCAACTCTTGTTCCAGTTCTTTCTGCAAAATTTTCAAATGCTTCTTCCATTGGTGTTCCCCAACTGATATTTGCTCTCAAGTTTTTTAATTCTGGTGTTAATGCACCTAGATTTCTATCTGCCGTCTGCTCAATTGCTTTAATTAGATTGGCCCCGCTTTGTACTGAACTTAATAATGCAAGTAAAAACACTGGTAGATTTCTATCTATACTATCTCTTCGCTGAACTTCTTTTAGTTGATGAATTGTAAGAGGAATTATTCCAACTAAAATTCCAAAGATTAATCCAACATCTCTAATTGTTGTAGAGTCTGAGTATTCTGAAAAATAAAAACTCATTGTAATTACACTAATTGACGCTACAATTGAGAATATTGCACTTTTTAGAATCTCGTTTTTTAGTATTGATTGTTTTGGTTCTATCTCAATTGGCTTTCTTCTTTTTCTTTCAACCCTTTCCATTTCACTACCTCTTTGGCACCATTGTATCCATCATTACTAACATCAATACCCCACTAAGTGGAATTACTGCAAAGGTTAGGATGTTCATCAAAGTTAACAAATCAAATCCTGCAAGACTTGGACTCATGATACCCATAATTGATAACATGATTACTGCAAGTAATGGGAAAACGATTAACAAAATTGTGTAAATTTCTGCAACACTGCCAAGAGATTCTGTAGTTTTTTGCATGAGCATCTTTTTTTCTTCTAACTGAACCTTTGCAGTTGCGTTAAAGTATTCTTTAAGATCTCCCCCTGATTGGACTGTAATTATTGCACCATCTAATAATTCTGAATATGGGCCTGTTGGTGTTCTGTGAATTAAATCCTTGATTGCACTAATCAAATCCATACCTAAAATGTCAATATTTCTTACAATGAATCTTGCATCCTTTACAATATCTTCATCTGTCTCTTCTTTTGCAATTGCCTTGAATATCCCTTCTAGTGTAAGACCGCTAGTTGCAAGTGTTGACATGTATCCAATAAAATGAGGTATTTCCTCTACAAGCTTTGCAGCCCTATTTTTTACTCTGATTGTGGGAATCATTTGCAGTATTCCGAAAGTCATTCCAAACAACATCAATCCTGTAAGCAATGGCATCAAGAATCCCAAACTTGCTGGCTGGATATTGATGAATTGAGATGCAACTATGCCCATAATTACTCCGCAAATGCCTGCAATCATACTAAAGAATACCATACTGGAGACATAGACCTCAAATGGGATTGGCATCATTGCCTGTTTGATTGATTTTTCAAGTGAGCCTAATTTTGGATGTAGAATCTTTACGTGGTCGTTTAGCATTTTGTAACTAAAAACATGAATCTGTCCCACTGATTCTTCTCTTTGCTTCTTTTTTTGTTTAGTTCCAGTTAGATTCAAAATTACACTTCCAATCTTTTTCTTTCGTAGAATCTTTCTGGATTTGCATAGTAATCCATGATGTTTGTAGTTACTTCTTTATGATCACGAATGTTATTTTTTACCATCCATTCTAATGCTGATTTTCTTTTTGTTAATTCATAATTGATTTTCTCTTCAGAATCTCCATCTCTTTCTTTAATTTTTTTGAATATTATGCTATCTCCAATATAATCGTGGGAATCTGTTTTTGGATTCCACTTGAAAATTTCATGTGTCTTAATCTGTCCTGTATTTTCATCAATCCCATTAATTTCAGAAACTTGAATAATCCTTCTAACTGATTTGTCACCAATTCTGATTTTCAATTGTAGAGTGATTAAATCTAAACTGTTTGAAATCAATGCTTTGGGAACATCCATTGGTGATGAAGTTAGTCTTGTTAATGTTGCATCTACAGAATCTGCATGTATTGATGAAAAACCTCCGTGACCTGTAGCCATAGCTTGGAATAATGTATATGCTTCTCGACCTCTTGTCTCACCTACAATAATTATGTCTGGTCTCTGTCTGAGAGCTGCTCTTAGTAAATCAAATTGATTGATTTCTCCTATTTGAGTATCTGTAAAATTCTGTCTTGATACTGCAGGAATCCAATTCTCATGTGGTAAGTTTAATTCTTGAGTGTCTTCTATGCTGACAACCTTTTGACCTGGTCTGATAAATGATGCAAGAGCATTTAGTGCTGTGGTTTTTCCACTTGCAGTTCCTCCGGCAATGAGCATTGTTGCACGTTTTTCGGCCAAATACCACATGTATGCTGCAATATCCACTGACACTGTGCCGAATTTTATCAAATCAATAATTGTAATTGGATCTGCCCTGAATCTCCTGATTGTAAACGTACTTCCTCTCTTTGTTATTTCGTGACCTAGAGTCAAATTGATTCTGCTTCCATTTGGAAGTGATGCATCAATAATTGGATCTGCCATGGAGACATGTTTTCCACAAATGTATGCCATCTTTCTTGAGAAATTATTCAATTCTGAGTCTTTTTCAAAAATTATGTTTGTTGGCATTGACTCATGTTCTCTATGCCATATGTAGATTGGAATATTTGTTCCATCACAGCTTATCTCTTCAATCATATGGTCTCTCATTAATGGTTCAATTTTTCCAAGATGAACAAAATCTCTAATTGCATAATAGTTAATTTTTGCAATATTTTTTGGTGGGATTTTTAATCTGTATTTTTTAATCATTGATGCTATCTTTTTCTTTAATCTACGTTCTGCATCTTTTTTTGATTTGATTTCATTCATGGATACAGTTAGTTCTGTTATGAGTAATTTCTTTATGATTTCAAATGCTTTTTGGTCTCTTTCTGTAAGGATTGGTTCAATGACCTGGTATCTTAAACCACCTTTTGCAGTTGGGTCTTTAATCACACCTGCATGAATTTCATTTTCATCCCATTCTAGTTTTGACAGTGTCATGAATTGAGGTATTTTTTCATCTTCTGGTAAATTGGAAATTTTTTCAGAAACTCTAGATTTCACATCTAACTTTTCTTTTTCTTTGGTTTGCAATTTTTGCAATCCTGATAACTTGTCCTTGAAAATATTTAGCCTCAATTTGAGGTTCTATGTACACGTAATGTGTTTTAACACTTGTTCGTCCATATGAACAACATTTTCCTTTTACTCTTCATTTTGTTATGAAAACTACCATGGTTAATGCGAATTTCTCGTATCTAGTGAGGTTGAGCTATGATATTTAGAAAGAAATCATCTGAACTTCCTTCATTTGAGACAAAACCTGATTCAAAATTATCTGGTTTTCAGAGCATCTCTTCAATCTTTAAGGGAAATTCTGATGTTTCTGTGACTGAATCTATACCTGAATATATTGTGGAATCTGAATTTCTTCCTGAAACAGAACTTCCCAAACCCTCTTCAAACAAATCTATTCGATTAATTCAAGAAGTTCAAAAACTCAAAGATAGAACGATTATTCCATTTGTTGATTATAATGAAGGAAAACTTCTCTATCCGATCTTATCTGAAATTGATGAACCTCAAGATAATTTGTCCTATCTTGATGGATTAGTTTCTGATGAAATTTTAGAAAAAGAAATTTATGAAAAATTAATTGTTTGTCCAATTCACTCTGATACGTTTTCATCTAGTGTTAGATTATACTGTCCAAAATGTCACTCTATGGATGTAGAAAAACTCAATTTATTTGAACATAAAAAATGTGGCTACATTACAGAAAGTAGTAATTTTGATTTTACTGATAATGAAAATTCTCAATGCCCTTCCTGTAAAAAACCAATAACAAATTTTGAAAAAGAGATTCGAGTACCTGCCATGTGGTATCAATGTAATGATTGCTCTGAGAAATTTGATGATGCCGTGGTGAAATTACATTGTAGAAAATATGAACATGATTTTGACACAAATTCTGGCCAATTTGTGTCCACATTTAGATACAAATTAAAAAATTCAGAAATTTCTGTAAATTCTGATACTAGTGAAATTAAAGAAGAAATTCAAAAACTGCTAGTTGGATTCAATTTTGATTCCTATCTTAATTATCCAATTCCTGGAAAAAGTAATAACATACATGAAATTCCGATTTATGGAAAAAGTAAAATCACTGATGATTCAATTTTGATTTTCATTAAAAATCAATCTCGTGGAATTGATCAAACTGATATGAATTCTATTTTAATTCCAAAATTGGATATAGATCCTACAAACACACTATTGATCACTGTTTCTGCAATAACTGATGGTGTTGAACAATTAGCAAAACACTATGGAATTCATATTATTTCTGAGCCTGATTTATCTAAAATTATTTCCCGTGTTGAAGAATTTGTTTCTGATTGGTATTCAAAAAATGGTGGTAAAAAGTGAAAAATGTATCAAAGAAATCTCATCAAAAGACTAGACGCGCAGTCAGTCAAGTAATGGGTAGTCTTGTAATTTTGGGAATAGTTAGCTCTGTTGGTTCAGTAATTTTGTTTAATGGCATGGGTAGTATCAGTGCATTTACCTATGATCTCTCATTTCACGAAAAAACAAAGAATGAACTCCATCGGGAAGATTTGATTTTTGAACATGTAAGATTTGAACCTAATACTGATGATATCTCGATAGATTTGGCAAATATTGGAACTGTTGAATCTACAATTTCTACTATAACTATTTTGAAAATAGATAATCAAGAAATTATCGCAAATTGGGTTGAAGTTAATCAGATCATTTTACCTAAAGAAAACCAGAATATTACCTTGGACAATATTGATGATTCTGAAATTCAATTGACACCACTTTCAGCCATATGGAATGATGCTGCTTATTTGAATTCTGAATACAAAATATCACTTACCACTACTAGAGGAAATTTCTTCACAACTGTTGCTAGTCCATTTAACACATAGATGAAAATGATATCTCATACATATCTGACACAAAAAAATTCTCGTTTTAAACGAAGACGGGGTGTAACTGATGTTATTAGTACGATGTTATTGATGGCAGTTACTGTAACTGGTGCTACAACATTAACTTATTTTGTAAATGATGGATTTGTTTCTGGTAATCTTGGTAGTGTTACCACGTTAGATTCTTCATCTCTGAATTTATTATTATTGGCATATGATACTCGTGATTCTTCATCTTTGTTGACTATGGCTGATGTTGATAATGAAAATAATGTTAATGCATTTTTATGTGGCGTGTCATGCAGTGGATTTCCAAATTCAATTCCTGAAAGTAGTGGAACTGAGTTCATAGTATTACAAATTCAAAACAATGGTCTTGATCCAATATTTTTGGAGGATGTTTCTATTAATGGTGTAGTTCATCCATGGGATCCTGCAACCTCTGGAATTCAATTAGATGCTTCTCAAAATGATTTGGTTGGTGGAAAATACCCTGCTGATGGTACGTTTTCTATAATTCCAATTTCTCAAAATCCTTTAACTCAAAATGAAAATATCCAAATTCAAAACGGTCAAATTGTCAACCTTCTCATAAAATTAGGTCCTGATAATTCTGATATTCTGTTAAACAAGGGAATTCATATTTTGTTGGATGCAGGAACAATTCATCCTGTTGAATTTCTAATAGAGAGTGGAGATGCTAGATGAGTCGAAACACTAGATTTTTGCCTCAAAATAGACGTGGTTTATCCTCCGTTGTAGGTGCACTATTCTTTACGGTTCTTATGATTGCAGGATTTTCTGTGTTAAGCCTCGCTTTAGATGCTCAGACAGATATTGTTACTACCCAAAGAATTGTATCTGACGTTGAAATCAAAAAACAACAAGAACAGTTTGGTGTTCTTGCCTCAACTGATGGAAATAATCTTCTAACTCTTAATGTAAACAATCAGGGTCAAAATCCTGTTGAAATTTCTAGTGTCTGGATTGTAAACAAAACACTATCTGATCAACCTGTAATGAGATTTAATGTGAGTTACGATGATGCATTTATTCCATCTGGATTTTCTTCTAATGTTTTGTCCTCTCAAACACTTCAAATGAATCCTGATGTATATGACATTAAAGTAATTTCTTCATATGGCACAATTAAAATGATTGAATTTGCAGTTGGTTCTGGACCTTCTTCAAGTGGTTTGCGAGCTGAAATGATTACTGATCCTCCTGATGTGATAATTGGACAAAATGTCACAATTGCGATGATTGTAACAAATACTGGTTCTGGATTAGTAGAAAATGTTGCACCAGATACTCTTTCAGTAACTGGTACTGGTATGGTAATTGCTTCATCTTCTCACACTCCCTCTTCTGTTGATTTGAATGCCGGCGAATCTGTGATGTTTTCATGGGATTATCAAGTTACCGGAAATAGTGGTGATGAATTAAATTTCTCTGGAATCGCACGAGGTGATTTAGTAACACCTGATGATGTTTCAAGTAATTCTATATCTGATACAAGCATCTTGCGACTTCCTACTGATGGTGGTGGTGAGCCTGACATTGTTATAGATGAATTATTGGCAAGACCTCAACTGTTTTTCATAATCCCTTCATCTCAAGGAGAATCTGGAGATACTGAAGCATTATGGGGCATCAATGTTGTAAATCCAATTAATGCTCCTATGGAGGTTTCAAAATTAATCATCACGGCTTTTGCACCTGGTGGAAACAACAATGATGTCTTGTTTGATAGAACCGGAGGTGATTGTAATTTTGATCCAATCTCTCCTGTTCTAGGACCTGATACAAATTGGTCATGTCCTTCTGAAAATTCTTTGATGTGGCAAGATACATCTAGTCCGATTATCATTCCTGGAAATTCTAGCAGGGCATTTTTGACCAAAGTTGAGCCTGGAAAACCCTCTGGAAACGTTGGTTTAGAGTCAATTTTGGTTCAAGGCTCTGTATTTACTACTCTTGGTTCCTTTGGTAAGGCCGGATATCAGTCAACAATGTCTGAAACGGCAACATCAATTGCTAATGTGTTTTTGACAGATTCAACTGGTTCTAGATTAAGTGCAGATATTAGTTCTCTTGAAACTGGAATTCCACCAAATGATGTTAGAACATTTAGTGTTGCATTAGCTGACATGGATTTGTCTGATAGTACCACAATCAATTCTGGTGCAAAATTAATCATTAATGTTCCAAAAGGATGGACTGATGTAACATTGGTATCGCATCCTGGATTTGTTAGTACTCCATCTGTTACAACATTTGGTGATTCATCTACTCAAATTGTTGGAATAACATCCACTGCGTTGGGAACTACGATAAATCCTAGTGATGTAATTACATTCACTGCTCGTTCTCCAAGTATTTCTGATGATAGATTGTATGTGATGTATGTTCTTGGTCAGGGAGTAACGTCAAATGGATTTTCTATTGGTCCATTAGCTGAAGTAATTCTTCAAGTTGACGGCTAATTGTTCATTGTATGGCACAACTGAACACCCAATTGATTTGTAGTCCGTTTTGAACACAAATTCCTTTAACATCTTTTCTAGTTTTAAGAAATTTAGAAATGACACGACTAATGTCAAAACAAAACAAATTGACTTCAAGAAGAGCAGTTGCTCCAGTAATTGCAACACTTCTTTTGGTAGCAATTGCAGTCGTTGGTGGAAGTATTGTCTTTGTGTTTTCACAAGGATTCTTTAGTTCTGCACAAATCAGTGGTGCACCACAAATTGAATCACTCCAAATTAATGGGTATGATGCAAGAGATGGTACTAACTTACAACTACATGATGGAAGCACTACTGATCAACAAGCTACTCCAACAGTAGCAGATGGAAATCCAAATGATGGACTTCTAACCGGTGAGAGAGTTGCAATCTATGTGACAAATCAAGGTGTTTCTGCAGCATCATTAACTGAGGTGCGTTTTGCAGGCAGTGTTTACACATATGTTCCAGGTGGAACTCTTGATGACTATGCCGCAGACACTCTATTGACTGCTAATGATTTCACAATCGTTAACAGAGGTGTATCTGGAGCATTGGCAGAATTATCTACCTCTCCAACCGCAACATTGCAACCAGGTCAACAAGCTACAATTCTACTTGAATTAGAACAAGATGTTCAATTTGGTAGAGATGCACAATTCAAACTAACAACAGCTAATGGTGCTGTGTTCGTTGGAACTGTTGTAGCAGGTCAACAAAGTGGATAACTCCACCCTTTTTTCATTTTTATGAAAAATAAAAGGAGAAAAATGAAAAAATGGAGAAAAAAATGAAAACCAAAAAAAACCTAATCTTTCTACTTACAATATCATTAATTCTTGGAATTACTGTTCAACCTATATCTGCACAAAACTTAGATGCTTTATCTGATTATTCTGTAAAACTTGCAATATCTCCTTCTCATTTAGAAACTGGTGTACTTGAACATGATGTAGGTTATTTTTTTGTTCTAAGTAAACATGGCGTCCCAATCACTTCTTCTTATGATGTACCAGTTAGTCTAAGTTCTGATGATCCTTCTATTGCTTCTGTACCCAACAAGATTATTCTAAAGGCTAATGAAGAATTTGTTACTTTTCCAGTAACCACCAGTGAAAAATCTGGACAAACAACAATCACTGCAACGCTTAACGGAAAAACAACTTTCCAAAAAATAGCCGTAGGAACTGATGAAACTTATTTGCCTGATGATTTGATTTTAGAATTACATCTACCTACAAATGAGATGCATGTAAATTCTGAAATGCCATTTTCTGTTTTTCTTAAAACATTTGATGACAGTGTCGTTCGTGCTCCTAATGACATCTCTATAAAATTTGAATATGAAGAATCTTTGGCATCTCCTGATAATGATGTTTTAACTATCAAAAAAGGTGATTATTACGCCTGGGGAATAGTTTCTGCCTTTGAAAAGACTGGAAATACCTTCCTAAGAGCAACATATGATGAGGCTGGGCTAGATGTAGCAAAAAGCATCAAAATTTCATCAACATTGCCTACTGCATTACAACTATCTGTGCATCCGAAAATGATTCCTGCAGAAATTGACAGAAAATTAGATATTTTTGTAACTGTTGTTGATTCTGAAGGAAATCCTACAAAAACCCCTCATGACATCCCGTTGAATTTCTTTTCTAGTGAACAATATCCAATTGGTGAGAATTTGGCTAAAGTTGTGGCCTCTGAAAAGCCTGTGATCAAAAAGGGTGAATTTGGATTTTTATTACAAGAAAAATTTAGTTTGCAAAATTTACTTGCAAATAATATTTTGATTGGAGTTACTGCAGAAGGTTACGGAACTGCTACTGACACATTTAGAACAGTTGGAGAATCAATTGAGATTGAAGAAAACATCAAAAAAAGCATAAACAATGTTTATGATTTTGGGTTTAACACAAAAAATTACGGAAAAGCAGTTTCTGTTTATGGGTTAGATAAAATTCCCAGTAACGCTACAGCATTTTTTACTTATCAATTATCATTGATTGAAGATGATGAAGATGATGATGGAATACGACCTGATGGAACTGAAATTGAAATTCATCCTGAATGTGCAGAACAATCAGATAAATCAAATCCTGGTGAGTCAAATTCGGAAATAACTCATAACACTGAACTTGATACAGAAAAGATGCTTCTCTATTCAATTGATTGTCTTGAAGAAGAAGAACTGTATCCTGCCCAATCTAGTGAAAGTTTGTACAGTGATGGGTATGTTCAAAAAATCAATGTTATTTCCAGCGATGATGAAATTGGTAAAATAATTGATGGTGGTAGCATTCAAAGTTCATATTCTTATGGAACCACTCAAGTTACCACTGGCCAGAAAACAGGAACTTTAACAATATCTACATCTGTAAATGGTGTTGGAACAGGCTCATTTTCTACTCAAGTAGTAAATAGTCTGGAACAAAAAGAGGTTAGATTATTTTCTCCGACTGGTGATGATAGTATTATCTTTGACAGAGATGGGTATTTTGACATCTTTTTAGTTGCACTTGATGGAAGTGAGCGTCCAAAAGTGATGAAAGATGATGGAAAATACCTGATCACACCTACTAATGGATTAGTAGAAATCTCTAGAGGTGAAACTTTTGTATTTACTCAATTACGAAGTGATACATTTGATGTTTCTGAACAAGAAACCACTGTTACTTTGACTGTAGAACCAATTGGAGAAAAAACAAACTCTGATCTTGAAGGAAGTAAGACCTTTGTTACTTGGCCCACTTCAAAATTACAAGTATTTTTCCCTGTTGATACAATTAATACAGAACATAAAGAAACTATTGGTATTGTTCAGTTAGTTGATTTACAAGGAAATCCGATAATTCCAAAATTTGATGTAAAATCAAAAATTACATCTTCACATAATTCTATTGTCCAAGTAATTGATGATGCAGTAATCCCTGCTGGTTCATCATACACCACATTTCCAATAAAAACAACTGGTTCTATTGGCACTACTGAAATTCATGCAAGTGCAAAAGGTGTTAATGGAACTTTTTATGTAATTAACACTGCATCTTCCCAAACACAACTCCAAATATTCACTGGTGGTCTTGCATCTGAAGTTAAAGTCAATGAACCAATAGAATTTAGATTGTTTGTTGATGATGAAAATGCGCAATCAGTTCCAAATGCCTCCCTCAAAATTGTAACTGAAGATGATGTGTTGATAACTCCTAATGTTGTAAGGACAAGCTCTGATGGAAGTGCTATTGTGAGTTTGACTGCTTATAAAGGTCCATCAATTTCCTTTGATATCATAGCAACTGCCGAAGGTTATGCTGAAGGACAGGATTCTTTTTCTGTAAATGTTGATGCTCCTCAAAAAACATTTGATGCAATTGATTTGGAATTGCCTGAATGGATAATTTACATTGTAATTGCTGGAATTCTTATGGTTGGTGCTGTTGTGTTTATGTTCTTGAAGAAATCTAAAACTAACATTGAAGAAGAATGGGAAGATGAAGAAGAACTCTAATTTCTTCTTTTTTTATCTCTACAAATACCGCATAGATAATTTTTCTTAAAATCTTCTAATTCTATTTCAAATTCTTTTGTTTTGTAGTATGATTCACCTGTTTGTAGCCCTCCGGGAACTTTTTTAGCACAATTTGTACAAACAATCTCTGTATCAAATTTTACTTTCTTTTCATTTTCTAAAACTCTGCCTATAATCATGAATAAGTTTAGTTGATTTTTTTAATAAACACTGGCCTAAAATCCAATCTTATGAAATATTATACTGAAAAATTGTATTGTTGTTGATGCTCTCTGTATGGTTTAGAGTCATTAGAATTCGCTTTCTTTTAGCATCTGTAATTGCAGTATCTGTTGGACTATCTCTGAATTGGTGGCAAAATTTAACCATTGGACCACTTGAAGCTATCTTGACTTTTGCAGGAGTTATGGCATTACATGCCAGTGTTGATTTACTAAATGATTTTTGGGATTTTAAACGTGGAATTGATACCGAGACTCCAAAAACAAAGATGAGTGGAGGAACTGGTGTTCTTCCAGAAGGATTACTCAAACCATCTAGTGTTTATCGCGCAGGAATTGCTTTTTTGGTAATAGGCTCTACAATTGGTGCATACTTTGTAATCACTGATGGAATTATTATTGCAATTATTTTGGGCTTTGCAATACTGTCAATCTATTTTTACTCTACAAAAATTGTTGATTCGGGATTAGGAGAATTTTTTGTTGCAGTAAAAGGATCCATGATTGTTCTTGGTACTTTTTTTATTCAATCTGGACAAATAACTATGGAATCAATTCTTGCCGGTATTGTTGTCGGTTCGTTATCTTCATTGGTTTTGTTTATTGCATCATTTCCAGATCATGATGCAGATAAATCAAAAGGGCGAAAGACATTAGTTATTGTAGTTGGAAAACAAAAAGCAACAAAACTATTTTGGATATTTCCTTTTGTTTCTTATTCTGCAATAATCATTGGTGTATCTTTGAACTTGTTTCCGATTATTTCATTGATTACTCTATTTAGTATTCCTTTAATGATAAAATCTGGAATTGGTTTGAAAAAAACTTTTGACTCTGTTGAAGACCTGGTTCCATTCATGTCCTCTACACTGATGTTTAGTCGAATTACTGGTGCATTATTTGTCCTTAGTTTTCTGGTTGGTTTTACAGTCTAAACATAAATTTAGTAATAATTTAGAGAAAACATGGTTTCTGGATATGCAACTCCTGAAGGTACAAAAAAATTTGCTGAAAACTCAGGCGTAAATCAAGCAAATTTTAAGGAATTTCAAAATCTTACCTTATCTAATGTTGGAATTGGCACTTATCTTGGTGATCCTGATGCAAGAACTGATGAATTAGTAACTAATGCTGTAAAACAATCTGTTTTGTCAGGAGTAAATGTTCTTGATACTGCAATAAACTATCGCTCTCAAAAGGCCGAGCGTTCTGTTGGAAAAGCAATTTCGGAATTAATTGAGGAAAATAAAATTTCCCGTGATCAGATATTTGTCTCATCAAAAAATGGGTATGTTACAAATGATGCTGATGTTCAACTTGGATTTTGGGAGTATGTCAAAGAAGAATATACTCAAAAAGGTGTTGTCCAAGAAGGTGATATCACATCTGGCTATCATTGTATGACTACCTCTTATCTTTCAGATCAATTGGATCGAAGTTTGAAAAATCTTGATTTAGAATGTATTGATTTGATGTATCTTCATAATGCAGTTGAAGGACAAATTAAAGATGTTTCAAAAGAACAGTTTTTGAAAAATTTACAATCTGTTTTTGAATTGTATGAACAAAAGCGAAATGAAGGTAAAATCAAATTTTACGGAATGGCTACTTGGGAATGTTTTAGAGTTCCAACTGATAACCCGCAATATCTTTCCTTAGAAGACACTGTAGATATGGCAAGAAAAGCAGGTGGTGATGACCATGGATTCCGATTCATTCAACTTCCATTCAATTTGTATTATGATCAGGCACTACTAGGTAAAACACAAACAATTCAAAATAATCCTGTCTCTACATTAGAATCTGCAACAAGATTGGGAATTGGGGTCTTTACAAGTGTCCCATTAATGCAGGGCAGATTATTACAACCTGGTGTCATGCCTGAATTTAGTGATTTGAAACCCTCTATGCGAGCATTACAGTTTATTCGTTCATCACCGGGAGTCATTGCGCCATTAGTGGGCCAAAAATCTGCAGAACATGTATCTGAGAATTTAGAAGTGATGAAAATTCCACCTTATACTGAAGATGAATTTCTTAACCTTGTAAAGAAATTAACTTCCTAAATTAATTCCCATTTCATATTTCAAATTTTATAGAAAGCTAATAAGAGGGGGATCTAAAAAGAGAACTCATGTCTGGAAAGATTTATGATTACTCAAAAATCTGTGATTTAATTAAAGACTCTGACCCGAAAATCCGATTTGCTGGTGTAATTAATGAAAGAGGAAGGCTAGTTGCAGGTGGAATGAAACCCAATGTTGAACCTCTGGAAAGTGAAAAAGACGACGAAATGATTTTCATGGAACTTGCATTACGCGTAAAAATGAGAAAAGAGTTTGATAAGCAACTTGGAACAGTGAATTTTGCATTAGCTTCTCGTGAAAGAGCATTGGCAATTAGCGTTCCAATTAATGAAGATATTTTGTATGTTGCAGCTGAACCTGACTCTGATTATAGTGTCTTGCCTAAAAAAATCCTTGAAATAGTTAATGCCTAGTATGATCATTTAGTGAATCTATAAATAGAATTTACATAAGAAAAATTTGTGCCAGTAGATCCTGTATGCGGAATTGAACTTGATGAAGAGTTAGCATTGTTACATGAACACGATGGAAAAAAATTCTATTTTTGTTGTAATGGTTGTAGAAGAATATTCATCAAAAAACCTCGTAAATACAAATAGTCTTAGATGGGAAACGCTCCACACATCCTACAAAATTTTGAATTCTCAACTTTGTGTTTGCAATAAGGACACACACTCTTTGCTTCTTTGTCTACTGGGGAACCATATAATTTCTTGAAAATTTCATAATAATGCATTGATTCCCTACTTCTAATAACCACATTATCTTCTTTTTCTACCGTCAACTTTTTTTCAACATATTTTTCTTCTTCAATAATTGATTCAAACAGATTTGTTAATCCTGATGTACCTGAACCTTCTTGCATAGGCGATTTTTCCCTCCATACGATCTGTTCTGGAATGTGTTCTTTGAATGTTTTACGTAATATCCATTTTCCATGTCTTTTTTCATTCTCCTTTCTTACCTTCAAATTTGCTGGAATTTTTTTTGCTAGATTGATTACTTTTTCGCTTAAAAATGGTGACTCTATTTTGATTCCTAGCGCTTTCCCAATTTCTTGTGTTGGGAAATGCATAATTGAGCATACTCTTTTAATTTCTGCCTCTAACTCTTCTTCTGATTTATGTACTAGAAAATTATATCCTGCAAATAATTCATCTGCTCCATCTCCTGTAATGATTGATTTTTCTCCATTATCTTTTGCCCATTTTATAGCAAGATACATTACAACATTATTTCTGATTTCAATATCGTTAAAATTTTTCAGAATTTTAATTGTTTCTTCAACTGCTTCAAGAATTTCAGCAGTTTTTACGTTGTAAATTGTTAATGGAAGTTCCATTTCTTTTGAAACCAATTGGCAATATGTCAGATCTGTTGAAACAAAGTCTTCTGCAATTATTGCTAATGTGTTTGGTTTTTTCTCCTTCAAAAAATATGCAATAATTGAACTATCTAGTCCTCCTGATAGTGATATCAAATTTGATTCACATGAATTACAAGATTCTTTTAATGCATCATAAAGTTCCTTGGAAGTATTATCCAATGCAAAACAAATTATTTTGAAATTAAAATAGCTATGCCTAATCTGATGCTCAAAACACCCTGCAGCATTATTGCAAACTTTAAATTCTTTATAGAATCCTTGAGAATCAATGCTACTTCCTGCTGAGATTGAATCTAAAACACTAATCCCTGCATTACGTGCAATTCTTGCAAAAAAACTAGCAGAAGATCACAACATTAGAGAAGATGAAATTTCTAAAATGCTTGGAGTTACACAAGCTGCAGTTAGTAATTACATTAGGGGTACACGAGGTGATCCATCATTGATTGCTAAACTTTTGGCAGAAAAACAAGTTTCAGATATGATTGATGAACTTAGTGAAAATCTTTCATCTGATATGGCATACACTCCATCAAGCCTATCCAAATTCATTGGATTGTGTAACTATATCAAATCAAGTTTGTTAATTTGTGAGATACATCATAACTTGGAATCAAACATTGATGAACAAGTTTGCAAAGAATGTGAAAATATGCTTCTAAAAGGACCTGGTAGCGTTTACTAAATTTTAACTAAAATAATTTCTACAGTTGATGTCATTTTTCCAATACCTGCCGCTGCATCAGTATCAAGTGTAATTTTTTCCACTTTGGAATTTCCATATAACATCTTTTCTGTAATGATATTTGCAACTGCTACTGCATTAGGAATTGAATTTCCTTTTGATTTGATTATGACCTTTTTTTTGCTGCCTAACATCGATAACACATCTAGTGCTGATTGCATTACAGGATCATTTCCAATATACGCTATAGTTTCATCAGACTTTTTGGTCTGCTCTTGACCATGCGGTTCACGTGTCTCGTCCATGAGCATTATTCAACAATCAGCAAGTTTGTCTTCTTTTAAGTTTTATCGACCAATGATTCATTTTTCAAAATAGTCAATAGGAATATTTTGATAATCTCCATTTGGGAGAACTCTTCTAATTGTGATTGGGATCACTCTTTGTTCCAATTCTTCCATTGAGATATCTAGTGATATTCTTGCAGTTTTTGGAATTGGGATAAATGGTGGTGCTCCTAGAGACAACTGCAATGCTCTTGCACCCATAATTCTTGCCTTTTCAAATCTAGTTAGTGTTGGTGGCCCAATTGTAATCTTGTTTTTCTCACAAGGAATCTCTACTGGCTCATGCTCTTCTATTGTTTCAACAACTTCTCTATCTTCAATTTCTTTAATTCTTTTTTCAAGATTATCTTGTTCTTTTTCAGTTAATGGTTCGGCATCAACTTTTTTCTCAATTAGTTTTCGATAAGTATCAAGTGCTTTGGTTAATCCTGCATTGGTTTCAACTTCTACATCAACAATTTCTTCTGTTGCAGGAATTTCATCTTCGGCAACTGCCACTGCTTCAGTTTTATTAGAATCAGACAAGTACGGATTTTTTCTTAAAACGTTATATAATCTAATCATTTTAAACTACGAATTGAGCACCTCA
This sequence comes from Nitrosopumilus sp. S6, assembly GCF_054515815.1. Taxonomy (NCBI): domain Archaea; kingdom Thermoproteati; phylum Nitrososphaerota; class Nitrososphaeria; order Nitrosopumilales; family Nitrosopumilaceae; genus Nitrosopumilus; species Nitrosopumilus sp. S6. The sequence continues at coordinate 2,603 of NZ_JBTNRI010000019.1, read as the reverse complement.
TCTGTATCTAGAAAACAACTGATTTTGGAAATTCGAGGAAAAGCAAAAATCTCTTGTGATCTGAAACGTCATCTGTCTCCTAGGACTGTTGGAACAATTATGAGATCTTTACCTTTAGAAGGACATGCACATCTTTTGGGAAAAAGTATTGTTTACTTTGAAACCTCTGTTGATTCTGGTATCGAAAGAGCAAGATCTGAATTCAAAAAAGGAGATGTTGCATTTTTGCCTTCATCTGGGAGTTTTTGCTTTTTTACAAATGATGTTGCATCTGCAAAAACAATGACTCCTATTGGAAAATTATCTGATAACGTTGATGCATTAAAGGATGTTAAATCTGGAGATGTGTTGTGTATCTATGAAGAAACTGCTTGATACAAGTGGTGTCCTGAATAACCGCCAACTCTTTTGACAATACCTTTTTCAGCTGATTCTTTTAGAAATTTGTTTGCTGCAGAAATTTTTACTCCTGTTTGTCTTGCCATGTCTTGAACAGTAATTACTTTGGCATTTTGGATGATCTTCATTGCTTGTTGTTCATTAACCATAACTGTGATCTCTGCTTTCTTTGGACCACCTTCACCTTTATCCTTCTTACTTTTCTTAGATTCTTTGGAATTAGATGATGTATCTTTTTTTGCAGCAGTTGGTTTTTTTGCTCCACCCATGAACTGAGAAAAAAATATTCCTCTTATAAACGATGAACCTATGATTTGACTGTCGTTAGAATTTTCAAATATAAATAACATCTTGGATAAGGGATGGTATGGGTGTAGTTTCTAAAGGCGCAAAATGTAATGTTGATGGATGTGACAATGATGGTGCACGTTCACTAAATACTACTAAAGTTGAAAATGCTGGTTTGCGAGTAAACTCTTCAGGTAAAAAATCAGTTCTCTGTAAAGAACACTACAAAGAATACAAAAAGGAATCTAAAGACGATCGTGAACTTGAGCGAGCAAGATTTGACAGGTTTTAGTTTTTATTCTTTGATCTTTTCTTGTTTACTGGATTTTTGAAATAATCTTTGCTTAATTTTTCATACATTTTGTCTAATTTCTTGTATAATCTTTTTGGCTTTCTTGTTTTTTGATTACTCAGAACATACAATGCAAGAATCGGAAATGCAATTGTTGCATCTGCATACACAGTAATCATTCCGTGATGTGCATCTTGTACCTTCCCCCAACTTTTTCCTTCTTGTAATGTTGCTCCTGAAAGTCCACCTGTATCGGGTCTTGCATCTGTTATCTGTATGACGTAATCTTGTCCTCCGTCATTTCTTCTTAAAATTTGGTCTAACAATGGACCTGTTTGCTGAGCTGTATTCTTTGGAACTCCTCCACCTAATTCTAAAATCCCTGACTTTTTAGAATTATATAGAATTGCTGCTTGTTCAATTATCTCTCTTACAAAGTCTAAACTGTATGTCTTATCTTGTAATCTATGTACTGCAAGATTTAGTGCAAGTGACGAATCTTTCATAGTTGAAATGTATACTGGTACATCATACTCATATGCAGTTGTAATGAAACTTTTTTCTGGATGTTTTGATTTTTCTTTACTAATCTTTCCCATTAAATTACAAAATTCTGACGTGGTAAATGGCTTATCTATAAATTCGTCTTCAAACATTTTTTGAATTATTTTATCTTCTGCTTCTAGTGTTTCATAAAATTTAATGTACACGTCTCTAATTCTAACAATTTCATTTTCGTACAATTTCATGTCATCCACATCAAAACTTCCTTGTTTTACTGGTAATCCCCATGCAAAATGATCCTCATGATACACATTTGCGCCTGTAGTGATTATCCAATCTACAAACCCTCTTTCAATTAATGTCTTGATAATTCCCCCAAATCCCACTGGTGTCATCGCACCTGAAACTGTGAGACAGATTGTTGCATTTTCTTTAATCATTTTTGCATAAAGTTTTGCTGCTTCACCTAATTGTCTACCATTAAATCCTGAACTTGCAAAAACATTCACCAAACCCTCTATTGTCATTTCAGGATCTAATTTGATGTGAGGTATATCCTTCCCATGAAATTTGTGTGGATCCACAACAAAAAATTGGTTCTACTGTAAATAATACTTGCGAAAATTATTGGAAATTTACTTAATTAGGAATACTATGAAAATAAGATCAATGGATATTGTTGATTTACATGATCCTCGGAGAGTAGATAGAACTCCTGATGAAGTTGAAATTTTATTTTCATCAGGGAATTTTATTCAAGATGAATTTAAGATTTCTAAAGTAGAATTGCGTCTTTATAAAGAAAAAACTGATGAAAAATTAGGAGAGTACTCTTTAATCACTTCTTTTGTTCAAACTGACAAAGGTTCAGTAGAAATGGTGTATGATGAAGGGTTTAGGGGTGTTGATTCTTTGAAGAGGGCAACAACATTTCTTACATCTAATTTGGGGATGTCTGGGTTGATTTTACGTTCGGTAATCTCACTACGTGAAAAATAGTGGTAAGACTCAATTTTTCTAAATTTTTTCAATCTGTCGTTTGATCTTGTTTGGTTATTTTCATTTTATAAATTAATTTTACTACCGATCTGCTTACCAATATCTGATTTTTACTACCGAT
>NZ_JBTNRI010000018.1:0-27458 GCF_054515815.1 Nitrosopumilus sp. S6 | reverse complement strand
GCACTCCATCACCATCAGAGTCAACAGGACCAGGGGAACTCAAAGTATACAAGTATGCAATTCCAGAATCAGTGGAAAGAGTATCATCAGTAGGAGCGCCAACTACCAATAGATTACCAAATAATGAGACAGAGAATCCAAATTGATCATCAGCATCAGGTGTTGGATTATGAATTGTTTGTAATAGAGTACCAGTTTTGTCAAAGACATAAACTGAACCAGCATTACTTGCTCCAAAATCATCATGAGGTGCACCAATTACAATCAAATCTCCATTCATGTCAATAGAATGACCAAATCTATCAAGTGCGTCAGGGTCAGGATTTGGGATTGGTAGATTAAGGGTTCCAGAACTATCATAAAGATATACAGTTCCTGGTTGAGTACTTCGGCCATCACCAGCAGGTGCAGAAATTAAAACATCGGTACCATCAATGGCGACATCAACTCCAAAAGAATCATAGATTATTGGGGATGGGTTTGGGATTGTAACTAAAGGAGTGCGGCCAGAATAATCAAAGATATACACCTCTCCTATATGAGGCGCAACACCATCATGACTTTCAGCTGCAATTACAGCAAAATCAGGTCCAAGTGCAAGTGAAGCCCCAAAAACATCACCGCCAGCAGGAGAAGGATTTCCAATAGTAGTGATACTACCAGTAGAACGTTGTATCAGATAAGCAATGCCAGAATCAAAAGCCAATGAATCATCAAGCGGTACACCGATTAAAACAAAATCTCGCAGTACATCAACTTCTTCACCAAAAATATCAACACCACCAGGTGATGGGTTCTTGTATGCTGTAGAAAGCGTACCTCTCAATGTATAATCATATGCTTCACCTACACCTCCAGATACTCCAGTAGCACCAACTAAGGCATGTGAACCATCAATGGATACACTTTTTCCAAATACTTCTCCTGACAAAGGACTAGGTTTAAGCAATTCAGAAATTAATGTGCCAGAATCATCAAACAAAAATGCAGAGCCTGGCCCAAATGCAGCACTAGACTTGAGAGAGGGGGCACCAATTACAATCTCGTTACCGTTTGTAGAAACAGCATAACCAAAATTATCATAGTCAGATACTGCATGAGGAGTGGCAATTCTGACAGGAACAGGATCAAAAGGTTCAGCAGCATATGCAGTTGGGACGGAATTTATCACGAATGGAGAAAATGAACCTAATAGTAATACGAAAGACAAGAATGCAATTGAAGGTACTTTTTGTCTCAATATCACAAAGTCTAGGAACTCATAGAATATAAAATGATCATTTTTTCATATTATGATTTTTTATTAAAAGAATATAAAAATAAAAAATCATGTTGATATTGAATCTGTTAAGATTTGAACCTTTTTTGGGTAAAAATTCAGTTCAAAACTCAAAACAATTAAGACGTAGAATAATTTAGAAACGTAAATGAGTAATAAGATCAAATGTTCACACATTCTTGTCTCAAAACAAAGTGAAGCACTTGCAATAATGGAGAAATTAAAGAATGGAGAGAAATTTGGAAAACTGGCAAAGGAATTATCTATTGATTCAGGAAGTGCCAAAAAAGATGGAAATCTAGGGTATTTTACAAAAGGCATGATGGTAAAACCATTTGAAGATGCAGCATTCAAACTACAAATTGGAGAAACATCTGAACCAGTAAAATCAGAATTTGGCTATCATATCATCAAAAGATTTGGATAGTTATTTTTTAGATTTTAAATGAAGTGCTTTTTCAAAATCATCATTGACTTTTTGACTTATTTTCTTAAAATCAGCATAAATTTCTTTGTGTAAGAGTTTCTCTTTTTTCATCAACTCTTCCATCTCTTTAGTTTGATCAGATTTCATTACTGTACAATCTCAAATAATATTTTAGAGCAAGAGTATTAATTTTGACTCGTACAAAACCAAAATAAAATAAACATGAATCTAATGCTTAATTATAGGCATGGCAGTATTAACTGAAAAAGCAATTGAAGAGATTTTGACATATTTAGAGAAATCAATTTCAAATTTAGCAAAAGATGCATTTGAGAATTTAGAGGTAGAGGGGGGGTTTGATGGAACAATAAACTTTCTAGAAAATCAATTTGAAATCAGACTAGAGAATTTACTTGTAGCAAAAGGCTCCAGTACACATCATTTAGAATCAGGAGTAAAAAATAAGATTATTCAGAAAAGACAATCAATTTTTCAAGAAATTACAAACCAGTACAAAAATTAGATAAATGCATCAAGTCCTGTTTTTTTAGAAGCAATCTCTTGATTTTTTTCCAATACTTTGGTCATTTTATCACCCATAGATTTTGATGCAGACATTTTCCGCTTTCCAATCCAATAGTAGGTTTCATCAATAGTATTTTTTGCAATCAACACAACTAATTTTCCAGTATCTTTTCTGCCAGTTCTACCTCTTCTTTGAATAAATCTAACAGAACTAGGTACATTATCATAAAAAATAACCTGATTTACTTCAGCAATATCCAATCCCTCTTCACCGACACGAGTTGCAATCAACACATCAAAAACACCATCTCTGAATTTCTGAACAGTTTCAATTTGCTTTTTTTGTTTTAGTCCAGTTTCTCCTGCTTTTCCAATCAAAATTCCTGCAGAAACTCCCAGCTCAGCTAGTTTACTGTGAATTAAATCAACAGAGTCACGATAGCTAGTAAAAATTAATGCCTTTCCTGGAACAGATTCAAGAATATCTTTTAGTTTTGGAATTTTAGAATGTTCTATTCCTCTAGATTGAGCTTCTTTTGCAAGATGAATTGCACGAGTAAAATTTGGATCAACTTCAAAGAGATCCTTTACTCCTGCACCTTTTTTTGCCTTGGCACGCTCACAGAACTTCAAAAATGGAGTAATTCCATGAGCCTCTAAGATATTCAAAGCATAATGAATTCTAATTGCAGTGAATAATGGCTTTGCAGAGCGACGGTTTTGATTCAAAACAAATTGTCTAATTCTCAATAATGCAGAAAGTGATTGTTGTTCAGCTAGTTTAATTCCATTATCACGTAATGTTTCATATCTTTGATCAAGCGCCAATTTCAATAATTTTTGAATGGCTTTTAGTTCAGGAGGAAGTTCAACGTTTATCCATTCAGTGTTTGTCTCTTGTGTATAGGGTTTAACATCAGGACTATTTTCAGTTCTTTCAGCAACACTAGCAATTTTTAGTTTAGTTAGAATTTCTGTAGCTTTATCTTTTTCGCTAGGTAGTGTCGCAGTCATTCCTACAATTCTAGCAGTAGAACCCACAAAACGTTCTGCAATTCCAGAATATGCATAATCACCAACAGTTCTATGCACCTCATCAAAAATTACAAGATTAAATTGATCAGATGAAACAATACCTCTATCCAAATCATTTTTTGCAATTTCAGGAGTAGCACAAATCACACTATTATTCCATAATTTGGTTCTTTTTTGGATAGGGTCTTCTCCAGTTATCAAAGAGACATCATCTAGGATTAAATTTTCTTTTAGAAATTCATAATGCTGATTCACAAGAACTCGTGTTGGAGCCAAAAACAATGCACCGCCAGTACCTTTTGATAGATATTCTGCAATAACCTGTAATGCAATTGCAGTTTTTCCAAGTCCAGTTGGTAAAACAACAATACAGTTTTCAGATATTGCTTGATTTGCAAGGTTTACTTGATAATCTCGTTTTTCAATAGAGTCTTTTTTCACATATTTTTTTTCAATAAATTCTGTCATCAGATAAGGAAAATTTGTAATTTATCGATTTTATGCTTTCGTGTAGTTAACCATTGACAAAGACATGCCATCTAGTTTCAAATTAATGAAAATTTGTGCCTAGAGAGATTATTATTTATCATTAGCATTAGAAAACAAGCCCATTTTTATCCCATTATCATCAGATATAGCCATGAGCGACCAAAACTCCAATGAAAAATATTTTCAATCATTATTAGAGTCTTTGAACAAGGATCCTAATTGGAGAGCAGTTGAAGAACAATTAGAAAAATACGAATCAATCAAAAAAGATCTCACTCAAGAACAACAGGCAATAATTTCAGAGATGGGAAGAGCAATGTTAGCATTAGCAGATTCACAACCAAAAATAATAATTGATAAATTCTTAGAATTGGCTCAAAATCTTAATAAAAAATAAAAAAAGGAAAATGAGAAAGAAAACTAGTCTAATTGTTTCTTTGCTCGGTTAATCATAGCAGTCTCCTCACGAAGATGCTTTTTCAATAATCTCTCATGTGCTTTTTTATGAACACTATAAGCTGTGTTCAAAGATTTTTTGGTCTTTGCTTTTTTTACAGCATTATTGAATTTTTTGTGAATAGCGTTTACTTCTGCGGTATAGTTTGCCATCAAATCTTGAGTTTAAAGGAAGTTAAAGAAGTTTATGCATCTATTGTTTAAGAAGACATTGATCGCAGAAAATCGAAATTTAACGTGATCCATATATTGAACAGACAAACAGAATTGGTGTTGACTACTTTTGAGAGACCAAATTGGGATGAGTATTTTATGTTGCAGGCAGAACTTGCAAAACTTCGTTCAAACTGTGTCACAAGACAAGTAGGAGCAGTTATTGTTAGAAACCACAGACAACTAGCAACAGGGTATAACGGAACACCTCCAGGAATTAAAAATTGTTTTGATGGAGGTTGTAAGAGATGTCAGTTAAGAATGGAAGGAAAGATAGAATCTGGAGCATCACTTGACAGATGTCTGTGCAATCATGCAGAAGCTAACGCCATAATGCATTGTGCAATATTAGGAATAGAAGCAGGAATTAAAGGAGCAATACTATACACGACCTTTGTTCCATGCCTAGAATGTACAAAAATGGCAATTACCATCGGAATTAGAAAATTTGTATGTCTTGATTCTTATCCAGAAACAGATTTTGACTTGCTAAAAGAAGCAGGTGTAGAAGTCATACAATTAGATAAAGCAAAAATTGCAAAATGGGCTCAAGAACTAGTTAACAAATACAATTCTGGATGATAAAATGCAAGTCAACATGGAAGAAACCAAAAAAATTGAATCAATGCCACCATCCATGTTAGTATCAGCCACATATGACAATAATTCAAAATCAGCAGTTTTAAAATTCTACGAACCCAAATCTCAGAAATTATTTTTGTGGAAAGATGAAATTGGTCACAAGCCATATTGCTATTCAAGATTAGCTCCAGAAGAATTAGATTTTCTTCAAGAAAGAGATGATGTCTTAGAAATCAAAACAGTTCAAAGATATGATTTGATGGAAGACAAAGAAATCAATATGTCAAAAATTACAGTAGCAGACCCACTAGCAATCGGTGGAACCACAGGAGACAAGAGTATTAGAAATGTAATAGAGACATGGGAATCAGACATCAAATATTATGAAAATTATTTGTATGATAGAAATCTAATAGTTGGAAAATATTATGAGATTATAGATGGAAAAATACAATCACATGATTTAGAAATTTCAGATGAAGTAAAAATTGCGCTAAAGAGTTTGCTGTGGGATAAGGTCGATAGTGAAAGCATGGTAGATGCAGAAGAATTCAAAAAGTTTGTTTCAGAATGGGCAGATTTGCTTAATCAACCAATTCCAAAAATAAAAAGACTCAGTGTAGATATTGAAGTAGAGGCAGAAATTGGGAGAATTCCAGACCCAAAAATTGCTGAAAAGAAAGTCACTGCGATAGGAATGAAAGGAACAAATGGATTTGACCAGATTTTTGTGCTCAAAACAGAAGGAACAGAACAAGGGACAAACGAATTAGACCAAAACATCAAAGTGACGTTTTATGATTTGGACAAAGAAAAAGAAATGATTCATGATGCATTTAAGATAATCAAGGAATTTCCATTTGTTGTAACATATAATGGTGACGAATTTGATTTACCATATTTGTACAATAGAGCAGAGAGACTTGGAATAAAAAATTCAGAAAATCCATTTTACATGATGAGGGATTCTGCGACACTCAAACAAGGAGTTCATCTTGATTTGTATAGAACATTTTCAAATAGATCATTTCAAATCTATGCCTTTAGTCAAAAATATACAAATTTTTCATTAAACTCAGTTTCAAAAGCATTACTTGGAAAAGAAAAGATAGACTATGGTTTAGAGTTTGATGAATTAACACTCTACCAAACAGCAAACTATTGTTATAATGACGCTCTGCTAACTTACGAACTTACAAGTTTTAACAATGAATTGTTGATGCAATTACTTGTAATTATTGCAAGAATTGGACGAATGCCAATTGACGATATTGCAAGAATGGGAGTTTCTCAATGGATTCGAAGTTTATTGTATTATGAACACAGAAAGAGAAACTGTCTGATTCCAAAAAGGCAAGAACTTGAAAGACGATCAGAAGGAGTAATGTCAGATGCAGTTATCAAAGATAAAAAATACAGAGGAGGGCTAGTTGTAGAACCAAAAGAAGGAATTCACTTTGACGTAGTTGTGATGGACTTTGCTAGTCTGTATCCTAGTATTATCAAGGTAAGAAATCTATCATACGAAACTGTAAGATGCCCACATGAAGAATGCAAAAAAAATTCAATTCCAGGAACAAATCACTGGACATGTTCTAAGAAAAATGGGTTAACATCAATGATTATAGGCTCACTAAGAGATTTGAGAGTAAATTACTACAAGAGTTTATCAAAAAAAGAGACATTAACAGATGAACAAAGGCAGCAATACACAGTAGTCAGTCAAGCACTTAAGGTAATTCTAAATGCAAGTTATGGAGTAATGGGTGCTGAAATATTTCCATTGTATTTTCTGCCAGCAGCAGAAGCAACAACTGCAATTGGAAGACACACAATTTTAGAGACAATCAAAAAATGTGAAGCAACAGGAATTGAAGTACTATATGGAGATACAGATTCGCTATTTATCAAAAACCCAACTAAGGAACAAATTCAAACAGTAATAGAGCAAGCAAAAAAAGATCACGGAGTAGATTTAGAGATTGATAAAACATACAGATATTGTGTGCTTAGCAACAGAAAGAAAAACTATCTTGGAGTTACTAAAGAAGGAAAGGTAGACGTCAAGGGCCTCACAGGAAAAAAATCACACACCCCACCATTTATCAAAAAATTATTTTATGAATTATTAGATGTATTATCAGAAGTTCAAACAGTAGAAGATTTCGAAAAAGCTAAAAAGCAGATTTCTGAAAAAATTGCCACATGTGGTAAAAAAGTAGAAGCAAAAGAAATTCCACTAGAAGATTTAACATTTAATGTAATGCTAAGTAAAGCTCCATCAGAATATACAAAAACCATTCCACAACACATACGAGCTGCAAAACAACTAGAAACCATACGAGAGATAAAGAAAGGAGATAGAATTTCTTATATCAAAATCCTAAACAAGCCAGGAGTTAAGCCAGTAGAAATGGCAAAAAAAGAAGAGATTGACTCTAAAAAATACATGGAGTTTATGGAATCCACACTTGAGCAAATAACATCATCAATGAATTTGGATTTTGACACAATTTTAGGAAAACCAAAACAAACAGGATTAGACGAATTTTTCTGGAATTAGTGGATATAATGGAAATTGACGGAACATTACTAACAATTTTAGGAGTAGCTGCAGGAGTTTTGATACTAACTGGGTGGGTTGAGCAAATTTACAAAGGATATAAAACAAAAAGCCTCAAAGATGTCTCAAAATTTTTGATGATATTCATATCAGCAGGAGCGATTTTGTGGTTGATTTATGGAGTCATAGTAGAAGACGTATTTATTATTGGGACAAATGTTGCTGCAATTGCTTTGATGATGATAGTATTGGCAATGAAGAAGATGTACGACAAAAGATTAAGAAGTTAAATTAAAGATTAAATACAATACAAGAAGGTTCAAAGAAAGATGTTTGTAATTAATTGTAAAAATTACGAAGAGATTTCAGGAGATAAAATTATCAAATTTGTAAAGACTGCTGAAAAAGTTTCTAAAAAATTTAAAATAAAAATTGCAATTTGTCCACCACAACATTTAATCGGAGTTGTATCAGATAGTTCCATCCCAATTTTTGCACAACATATTGATGACTCCAAAGTTGGCAGTACAACAGGTTTTATAATTCCAGAACTGTTAAAAAAATCCAAAGTAAACGGGTCACTAATCAATCATAGTGAGCATCGAATTTCATCAAATGAGATCAAAAAATTAGTTTCAAAATTAAAAGAACTAAAAATGATATCAATTGTTTGCGTAAAAGATGTTGCAGAAGCTAGAAAATATGCCAAACTAAATCCAAACTATATTGCAATAGAGCCTCCAGAACTTATTGGTTCAGGAAAAGCAGTGTCAACTGAAAGACCAGAATTGATAACAAAAGCAGCAAGTGCTGTAAAAAGTGCAAACAATAACACAAAACTTCTTTGCGGAGCAGGAATTGTTTCCGGACAAGACGTCTCAAAGGCAGTAGAACTAGGATCAAAAGGGATCCTTGTAGCAAGTGGCATAATCAAAGCAAAAAATTGGGATAAAATAATTTCCGAATTTGCCAAGGCATTAGTTTAAAAAGCCAAAAAATTTACGCATTCTTGCATGGCAAAAACAAAACCAGTTTATGCATTTGAAGAGGCAGATAGCAAAAAAAGAATGCTTCTAGGCGGAAAAGGTGCAGGATTAAGCGAGATGACTAGGCTAAAACTTCCAGTTCCACCAGGATTTACGATCACAACAGAGGTTTGTAACAAGTATTATGAAAACAACAGAAAACTTCCAAAAGATGTCATGCCACTAGTAATGAAAAACATTGAAAAAATTGAAAAGAAAACTGGAAAAAAATGGAATTCAACAAAGAATCCATTACTAGTATCAGTTAGATCGGGTGCAGCAATTTCGATGCCAGGTATGATGGATACCATTTTGAATTTAGGATTAAACGAAAAAACAGTAGAAGGATTATCTACGCAAACACAAAATCCACGTTTTGCATGGGACTCATATCGAAGATTCATTCAATTATTTGGCAAAGTTGTATTTGGAGTAAATGATGAGAAATTCGATCATGTTCTAGACTCTGCAAAAGCCAAACAAAAAGTAAAAGATGACAGTCAACTAAGTGTAGAATCATTAAAGAAAATTGTATCAGAGTATAAAAAAATCTGTGAAAATCACACTAAAAGGAAATTCCCAGATTCTCCAAATGAACAACTAGGATTAGCAATTGAGGCTGTATTCAAAAGTTGGATGGGTGAAAGAGCAATAGTTTACCGTGAGAAAAATAACATTACAAAAGATATTGCAAACGGAACTGCAGTAAATGTGGTAACCATGGTATTTGGAAACATGGGAGATGACAGTGCAACAGGAGTAGTATTTACAAGAAATGGACATAATGGTAAAAAAGAGATTGAGGGCGAATATCTAATCAATGCACAAGGTGAAGATGTTGTTGCAGGTGTTAGAACCGGAAAGAACGTTGCATTACTAAAAAAAGAAATGCCAAAATCTTACAAAGAGTTAAGCAATGCATGCTCTAAATTAGAAAAACATTTCAGAGAACCACAAGACATCGAATTTACAATTGAGCAAGGAAAATTCTATTTACTACAAACTAGAACTGCAAAAATGAGTGCAGGTGCACTAATTAAAACATCAGTAGATATGGTAAAAGAAAAATTAATTGATAAGAATAAAGCATTAGCAAGAATTCCAGCACAACAACTCGAAGCTTTACTTCATAGAACAATGGATGAATCCAAAGTTAAAAATCACAAACAGTTAGCAAAAGGAATTGCTGCATCACCAGGGGCAGCAAGTGGAATTGCAGTATTTGATGTAAAAAAAGCAATAGAGTTAGGAGAAGCAGGAAAAAAGATCATCCTAATTAGAAAAGAAACAAAACCAGAAGATGTTCCAGCATTCTTTTCATCAGAAGGTGTTTTGACTAGTTTAGGTGGAAAATCATCTCATGCTGCAATTGTTTCAAGAGGAATGGGTAAACCATGCATTGTTGGATGCTCAGAATTAAAAATCAATTATGACAATAATACATGTAATGCAAATGGCATAACAGTAAAGGAAGGTGAAACAATTACAATTGATGGTAGTGCAGGCATAGTCCTCATTGGAGAAGTGCCAACTGTAGAACCAAAAGTGACAAAAGACTTTGAGAAGATTTTAGGATGGGCTCAAAAAACTAAAGTGTTGGGAATCAGAGCAAATGCGGATACTCCGGAAGCTGCAAAACTAGCAAGAGAATTTGGAGCCCAAGGTATTGGTCTTTGTAGAACCGAAAGAATGTTCAATGCAAGTGATAGAATAGGTCTTTTTGTAGATATGATTATGGCTGAAAATATAGAAGAAAGAGCCAAAGTTCTCAAAAAATTAGGACAATTACAAAAAAGTGACTTTATTCAAATTCTAAAAGCTATGGAAGGATATGAGGTGACAATCAGATTACTAGATCCTCCATTACACGAATTCTTACCAAACCCTGAAGAATTAGCAGAAAAAATTCGCAAACTAGAAAAATCAAAATCAACAAAAGAGCTTGAAAAAGCCAAAGTGGTTTTAAAAAGAGCAAGAGAATTAGCAGAAGTAAACCCAATGATGGGACATAGAGGAGTAAGAGTTGGAATCACATATCCTGAAATTTATGAGATGCAAATTCGTGCAGTCTTTGAAGCACTAGTGGAATTGACAAAAAAGAAAGTAAAAGCACATCCACAAATAATGATTCCACAAATTAGCAGTATTGCAGAACTAAATCATATTAAGAAGATTTATGATAAAATAAAGAAAGAAGTTGAAACTAAAAACAAGATGAAATTAACAATTAACTTTGGTACCATGATAGAAGTAGTAAGAGCTGCATTAACAGCAGATGAACTTGCAACTACTGCAGAATTCTTTAGTTTTGGTACTAATGATTTGACACAAGGAACATTCAGTTTTAGCAGAGAAGATGTTGAAGGAAAATTCCTTCCAGAATATATGGAAAAAGAATTACTTGAACGCAGTCCATTCCAATCAATTGATGTAAACGGTGTTGGCAATTTAATTGAAATTGGAATTGCCAATGGTCGTGGAGTAAGAAAGAATATGGAAATTGGAATTTGTGGCGAACATGGAGGAGACCCAAGTTCCATTAAATTCTGTCACAAAGCAGGACTAAGCTATGTTAGTGCATCACCCCATAGAATCCCTATTGCAATTGTTGCAGCAGCTCAGGCAGCAATTGAGCAGCCAAAAAGAAAATAATCCAGTATAGTTTAATAGAGATTTAGTTCTACTAAACCCAAAATGCTTCCGAATATAGAATCAATAAAGCAGATGAGGCAAAAATTAGGAATTACACAAAAAAAACTTGCAGGGATGGTAGGTGTTAGTACATCCATGATTAACCAAATTGAATCAGGACGGAGTCAACCAAGTTATGAGACAGCAAAAAAGATTTTTGAGAATTTATCAAATTTGGAGAGTAGATCATCATCTCACAAAGCAGGGGATTTTTGCAGTCAAGATATTGTAAAATTAAAACCATCCAATACACTACATGACGCAATCAAAAAGATGCACGAGTTGTCAATCAGTCAGATTCCAGTATTTGATGGAAAAGAGATAGTAGGAGTAGTATCAGAAGATGGTATTGTAAAACATTTGGCAGATGTAGGAGAAGCAGAATTAAAAAATGCAAAACTAGCAGATACTATGGATCCAGTTCCACCAATTGTGGATTTTGAAACACCTGCAAATGTACTAGTTCCGTTGATTCGTTATTCTAAATGCATCCTTGTAACAAAGAAATCAAAAATTGTGGGAATCATCACAGCATCAGACACACTAAAGATGATGGAATAGTTATTTTTTAAAAATAATTATTTTGGATGAGCACAAAGTTCAGCTAAAACACCATGAAGTGATTTTGGATGAATAAAGGTAACTTTGGTACCGGCAGAACCAGGTCTAATTTGTCCTAGAAATTGCACACCGCATCCTTCCATTCTTTCTACTTCACCTTCAATGTTGTCAGTCTCTAATGCCATATGATGTAATCCTTGGCCTTTCTTCTCCAAGAATTTTTTGATAGGACTGGCATCATTTGTTGGTTGCATTAATTCAACACGACCATTTTCTAAATGAATAATTGCAACTTTAACACCTTCAGACTCTACTGTTTCAAATTCTACAGAATCAACACCTAAAGCTTGTTGGTAAACTTTGGCAGATTCTTCAACATCATTTACTGCAATTGCAATATGATCAATCTTCATCTAGAATACCTCCTTTGGACGATACTCACCAAAGACTTCACGAAATGCATTACTGATTTCACCAGTAGTTGCATAAGACCTTGCGGCAGTTATAATGTAAGGCATGAGATTCTCATCAGTGTCAGCTGCACTTTGCATTGCAGATAATGCCTTTTCCCATTTCTTTTTATCACGAGATGCACGTAACTGTTTTAGTGCTTTTTTCTGTTGAATCTCAACCTTGCCACCAATTCTAAGTAGTTCTGGCTGTTCTTCTTCTTCAGCATACTTGTTTACACCAACTAGAATTCTTTCTCCATCATCAGCTTCTTTCTTCAAACGATATGCATTTGCTCTAATTTCAGACTGGAAGAATCCTTTCTCAATTGCTTTTACAGAACCACCCATCTTCTGAATCTTTTTAAGATATTTCCATACGCCTTCTTCAATTTGGTCTGTTAATTCCTCAAGATAGTAAGAGCCTCCAAGTGGATCGGCAGTCTTTGTGATTCCACTTTCATGGGCAACAATTTGCTGTGTTCTCAGGGCTATTTTTGCAGATTCTTGTGTTGGAAGTGCCAATGCCTCATCTCGAGAGTTTGTGTGAAGAGACTGAGTACCACCAGCTACTGCGGCCATTGTTTGAATTGCCACACGAATGATATTGTTATCAGGTTGTTGTGCAGTTAGGGATTCACCACTAGTTTGAGTATGGAATTTTAGTTGTAATGATTTTGGATTTTTTGCATTAAACATTTCTTTGAGAATCTTTGCATAAACTTTTCTTGCAACTCTAAACTTTGCAACTTCCTCAAAGAATTCAATAGTACAGCAAAAGAAGAATGACAAACGGGGTGCAAAGTCATCAATTTTTAATCCCTTGTCCAAACAAGTTTGAATGTATGCTATTGCATTTGCCAAAGTAAATGCAACTTCTTGTGTTGCAGTACATCCTGCTTCTCTCATGTGATAACCAGAAATTGATACAGGGTACCATGAAGGAACTTTTTCTGCACAATAACCAATCATGTCACCAATTAATCTCATAGATGGTTGTGGAGGATAGATGTAGGTGTTTCTTGCAATGTATTCTTTGAGAATATCATTTTGAGTAGTTCCACGTAGTTCATGACTTTTGAATCCTTGAGATTCTCCTACTGCAATATAGTATGCAAGTAATGTTGATGCTGTAGAATTGATAGTCATGGAAGAACTGACCTTTCCAAGAGGAATACCATCAAAGGCAGTCATCATGTCTTTAATTGATGTAATAGAAACTCCAACTTTACCAACTTCACCTTCTGCTTGAGGAGCGTCTGAATCATATCCAATTTGTGTTGGAAGATCAAAGGCCATAGAAAGACCAGTTTGACCTTTTTCAAGCATAAACTTGAATCGCTCATTTGTAAGCTTGGCATCACCGAATCCAGAGTATTGTCTCATAGTCCAGAATCTATCACGGAACATTCCAGGATGAATTCCACGAGTAAATGGATATTTACCAGAGTCCTCTGAAGGTCTTTTCTTTGAGGATTTTTGATAGATTCGTTTTACTGGAAAATTTGAATCAGTAAATATTTTCTTTTCAGGTTGTTTTGGTTTTGATTTTTTTGCAGCCATTATTTCATCACTTTAACATTGATTTTGTAATTTTATCTCCTGCATCAAATGGGTCGATATCTTTTGATTGTAATTTCTTTAAATATTTTGCAAATGTTTTATCAGAATCTAACATGTAATCAATCTTTTCACGGATGTTATTTAAAACAATATCTTTTAGTTCTGCCTCTAATCGTTCTTGGTCTTTCTGATTCTTTGATTTCTTTTTTAATACCATCATATTTTTGAGAGTTTTTGCAAATTCTATAATTCCAGTATTCTTTTTTACCGAAGTCTTGAGAATTACAGGGTTTCTGTTAGAATCACCAATAAAATCACGTACTGCATCAAATAATTGGTTTGTTCCACTAAGGTCACTCTTGTTTACAAGATAGATATCGCCAATTTCAGTAAGACCAGCTTTGATTGTTTGTATGCTATCACCAGTATTTGGATTAAAGACTACAACAGTGATATCAGCAATGTTAGAGATTTCAACTTCAGTTTGACCAGCTCCAACACTTTCAATTATAATTGGATTAAATCCTGCATATTCTAAAACACGAATGCTGTTTCTTAGAGAACGAGATACAGCACCTGTTGCGCCACGAGATGCAATGCTGCGTATGTAAGTTCCAGAATCAGTGGATTCAGTCATTCTAACTCTATCACCCAAAATTGCACCACCTGTCACATGACTAGTTGGATCTACTGCTAGAACCGCAGGTTTTGTGCCTAGTTTTTTCATTGCAACAGCAGTTTTGTTTATCAATGAACTTTTTCCAGCTCCTGCAGGACCGGTAATTCCAATAATTATCGAAGTTCCAGTATTTTTGAAAATTGTCTTTAAGAGTTTTTTTGATTCTTTTTGATCATTTTCAACTAGGGTGATAGCTTTTGCAATTGCACCACGTTTTCCTTTCTTTAAATCAACAAGTAAATCCAATACAAAATAGTCTTTAGAGGTGCAATAAAATCTTGTATGTGATCTAAGGTCTTGAATATATCACAGGAGGTGCAGGTTCATCTAGAAGATGTATCTCTGTTTTTAGTTGGACATGTCCTAATTCAGGATGGTCTATCTCCAAAACAACAGGATGAATCTCCCAGCCATATTTTGGCACATTTGGAAATGGAATAATTTCAATGAACTGATAATCAGAAAATGATTTTTGATAGGTCTCATCCATTCCAAGTATTTCCATTACCACTGAATCAGTTTTTTCAGATTTATCAAAAAATGCAACTTCAACATGCCCTGTATCATAATATACTGCATTTACTTGAAATGTCTGACGAAGTTCATCCTTATCATCAGAACCGCCACCAGTCAAAAGTACTATTGCAAGAATGGTGAACACACCAAGAAATATGGGGGGGAGAAGTTTTTTGGCCATGTTATTTGAATTCTTTTCTCATCTGACGTAAGAATTTTGAGTGAATTCTGATTTTTTCTATTGTTTGTGCCTGGGTTCGTTCAGTTCCAGGTGTAGGATGCGATTTGAAAAAGGATTTGATGTCTTTTTCCATAGAATCATCTGCAACAAGTGCAATACTTGCAACAATTCTGTTGAATAAGGGATTACCATATCCTACTTTTTTGCTCAATTTGCCCCAATTCTTCTTTAGCCAAGGCCAGAGAATCTTCTTTCCATAAGGATTTGCAGCAATCTTCATGATTGGCAATTGCATGTTTTGAGAGCGTACTTCAGATGTTTGAGAGAATTGTAATGTTTTGATTAGTAATTTTTCATTTTGAAAGTTACACATTGCACCCAAGAATCGTAATTTTTCTTCAGTGGTTTTTGCTTTTTTGTATAATGATATCAATTGAGAATGGGTTTTAGCATTACCAGTCCATGCAACAAGTGAGAAAACAGGTTCCCTAATATCAGGATGTAAAGATGAAGGGTTTTTCAAAAATTCTTTGAACATTGTTTGTGCTTGTTCAAGAACATGTTCATCTCCAAGTTTACCTAGCGCAAATATTGCAAAGCCTCTCAAGAATGCATCAGTGTGCTTGTCTGTTTTTTGAGGAGTCCAACTAAGATTGGATAAAATCTTTCTAAAGTAATTAATTGCATAACTTCTGATTTGTTCAGTATAATCCTCAAAGAAAGTTAACAATGACAAAAAGTTGAGATTGTTTGCAACATTAGTTTGTGGAAGGTACGAATCTTCATCAAAGTATGCATCAGAAAAATCAAGGTAGTTTTCTATGTCTTCTTTTCCTGCAACACACAATGCAAACAAGTCATTTTGTATTGCCCATCGATCAACAGGAGGGATTTGTTTTTGATCAACTAGCATTTTAAGATCAAGGAGTATGCCATCATCATATTTTACACGATAAAATCCAGTACGACCAATGTTTGCTACAAATCCAGGTCCTTTTGGTGCTTTTACAGTAACGGATTTTTTTGTCAATAGTTTTGTTTTGGTTTCGTTTCCTAAACCATAAGTGATTGGAACATGCCACAATCCTTTTTGGGTCTTTTTTGTAGGTTCCATCAAAAAGCGATTCTGTTTGATAACCAAATTATTATTTTTTTGAGAGATGTCAATTTGAGGAAATCCAGGCTGTTTTAGCCATGTATTGACCATTGAACTGACTGGCATTTTTGAGGCTTTACCAATTGCATCCCACAAATCTTGACCTTGTGCATTTCCGTATTTGAATGCAGACAGATATTTCTTGAGTCCTGATCTGAAATTTTTCTCACCAACATAATTTTCAAGCATTCTCAAAACACATCCACCCTTATCATAGGATATTGCATCAAAGATTTCTCTAATTTCCGCAGGAGAGTTTACAGTAACATCAATTGGATGAGTTGTTTTTAGAGAATCTAATCCCATTGCAGTATTCATCGCATCTTCAATGAAT
The DNA here is from genome assembly GCF_054515815.1 of Nitrosopumilus sp. S6. Taxonomy (NCBI): domain Archaea; kingdom Thermoproteati; phylum Nitrososphaerota; class Nitrososphaeria; order Nitrosopumilales; family Nitrosopumilaceae; genus Nitrosopumilus; species Nitrosopumilus sp. S6. The sequence goes on along the minus strand of NZ_JBTNRI010000018.1, from coordinate 10,734 downwards.
TGGTCCCAAAGATTCCATTCAGGATAAAACTTGTCAACAAATTTTGTTGCCATAAATGTTGCAAAACTTTCGTTTAACCACAAATCATTCCACCATTTCATAGTAACAAGATTGCCAAACCATTGATGTGCAATCTCATGGGAGATTACTTCGGCAATGAATTGTTTTGTTCTAGTTGAAGATGTTTTAGGATCATAAAGCAAAATTGTTTCTCTAAATGTAATGGCACCCCAGTTCTCCATTGCACCTGCTGCAAAATCGGGAATTGCAATTAAATCTAATTTAGGTAACGGATATTTGATTCCAAAATATTTCTCATAAGATGTTAGTAATTTCTTTCCAAGTTCTAAAGAGTATTTTCCTTTGGATTTGTTTCCCTTTGTAGTTACAACTCTAATCTGAACTTTTCCAGTTTTTCCAGTTAGATATTCAAATTCACCAACACCAAGATAAATCAAATAGGTTGATACAACAGGTGTTTTTCCAAATTTGTATAGAGTTTTATTTTTGAGTTTTTTCTTGGATTGAATGGGCATGTTAGAAATTGCAGTAAACTTGTTGTCTGCAATAATTGAAATCTCAAATGTGGCCTTTGCTTCAGGCTCATCCCAACAAGGAAATGCACGTCTTGCATCAGCTGCTTCAAATTGAGTTGTTGCAAGATATTTTGTTTTACCACCTTGTTTGTACTGACTTCGATAGAATCCCAGTAATCTGTCATTTAGAGTTCCTTGGAATTCAAGATGGATTGTGGCTTTGCCTTTGATCTTTTCTCCCAGTCGAATTGACAGTCTCTCTTTTTTCTCATCAGTTTTGGGGGCAGATTTTATTATTTTAGATCCAGTCTTTACAGTGCAAGATTTGATTTTGATTTCTGCACAATCCATTGAGATTAGATTTGTTGCTTTTTTGCAAGAAACAGTAATAGTTTCAGTTCCCAAGAATGTAAATTTTTTAAGATCTGGTTCAAATGTTAATTCATAGTTTATGGGATTAACGTCCACGAATCAGAGTCATTTTGATACTCTTTAAGTAGATTTTCTATTAAAAAGCAAATCAGAAAATCAAATAAAGCCTTTAAAATATACAAAATATCGAATAGTATCATGAAGCAAAAGACACAAACAAGAAATATCAAGATTCTAGTTGCAAAATTAGGCCTTGATGGACACGACAGGGGAGCACTTGTTTTGTGTAGAGCATTCAGAGATGCAGGGATGGAGGTAATCTATTCAGGGTTATTTGCAACACCAGAAAGAGTGGCACAGATTGCAGAAGATGAAGACGTTGATGCCATTGCAATGAGTTTACTTAATGGGGCACATGGAACATTATTCCCAAGAGTAGTCAAGGCCCTCAAAAAGAAAAAGATCAACGATGTCCTAATAGTTGGCGGAGGAGTGATTCCAGAAATTGATCATAAGGATTTGATCAAAGCAGGAGTTGATCACGTATTTGGTCCAGGAACACCATTATCCACAATAATTAATCACATCAATACCGGCGTAAGTAAATTAAGAAAAATATAAGAAAAATATAAGAAAAATATAAGAAAAAAGAATTATTCTGTGGAATCAGGCCACATCATTTTACGCATTTCTTTACCAACTTTTTCAATTTGGTGTTCGTCATATTGTTTCATGTACTTGTCAAATGCATCTTTGCCGTTTTTCTGATATTCAGAAATCCACTCCTTGTTGAATGTACCATCTTGAATCATGGTTAGAACTTTTTTCATGTTTTCTTTGTTTGCAGCATCCATTACCATTGGTCCACGTGTTAAACCACCATATCTTGCAGTTTCACTTACACGTCTCCACATTCCATTAATACCATATCTTTGAATCATATCTACAATGAGTTTGAGTTCATGTAAGACTTCAAAGTATGCAATTTCTGGTTGATATCCTGCTTCAACTAGAGTTTCAAATGCATTTGTCACCATAGAAGCTGCACCACCACAAAGGTCTGCTTGCTCACCAAACCAATCAGTTTCTACTTCTTCTTTGAAAGCAGTTTTGATTAATCCAGCTCTTGCACTTCCAATTGCTTTTGCAATTCCCAATGTTCTATCCCAAGCTTTTCCTGTAAAGTCTTGTTCAACTGCAACAATAGCTGGAGTTCCAAAGTTATCAAGGTATGTCTCTCTTACTTTGGAGCCAGGTCCTTTTGGTGCAATCATGATTAAATCAACATTGTTTGGTGCTTCAATCCATTTCCAATAGATTGCAGCAGCATGAGAAAATGACAATGCTTTTCCATCAGAAAGATTTGGTCCGATTTCATCTTTGTATACTTGACCTTGAATCATATCTGGAATCAATATGTGAATAATGTCTGCCTGTTTTGTGGCATCTGCTACTGACATTACTTTGTGACCATCAGCTTCGGCTTTTTTCCAGCTATTACCACCTTCTTTAAGACCGACTATAACATTAAGACCAGAGTCTTTCATGTTGTTTGCCTGTGCATCACCTTGGATTCCATAACCAATTACAGCAATGGTTTGATCTTTTATTGGATCAAGACTGATATCAGTATCTTTCCATGTTTGTGCCATAGTTTTGGCAGATTTTATTGCAAATATTAACTATGAAACCTAGATTTCAATGATTTTTTCACATGAGCGACATTTTACAGTGACTTTATCCCCAGGCAATCTAACAAATCTCTTTGAACCGCATTCAGGACAAATAGGACAAGCACGTATAGGTTCCATTAGTGTTGTGTAGGATTAGTATCAGATTTAGAAATTACGGATAGTCTGTTTTTTGCATTAATTTTAGTTAGGAATTCATAAACAGCATTTGGAACTGAATCCTTCCAATTTTCATCATTAATTATCATTGAGCGTATTTTAGTTGCATTGTATTGAGTTCTATCGAGAAACTCAGGTTTTACAACCTGAATTCCAGAGTCAGCTAAAAGCATAGAGACGTAATCATTGCCACTATACACTTTGTCAAAATGAGGCAATGCAGATTGCAAATATGATACCCAGGTTGCAATGTTGAATTGATTTTCAATTGATATGATAAAACATTTTTTCAAATCCAAGTTTGCATCATTTATAGAATTGTGAATCATCTCAATTCTTTCACCAGCAGTAAATGGATCTTTTTCTAAATAGTTGAATTGTGCACTAGTTATTGCAATAATTACTTCATCACATTGTTGTATGATTTGTTTTACTAATTCCAAATGTCCCAAATGAAAAGGTTGGAATCGTCCAATCATTAATCCACGCATATCGATCAAATAAATTTGTTAAATTAAAAATGTTTTATGTTACAAATCATCAATATTTGGAACTGACTCTTGTACTTCTTGTAGCATGTTTGCTTCTAGTATACCACCAACAAATAACAATACCAAAACAATTCCAATTTCAACTCCCAGAGGAATCAATTGTACTTTTAGATTTTGTTTTTTTATAATTTCATAAATTAATAAATAACTACGCGAGGTAGCAATAGAATATGCAATTAACTCCATAAATCCAAATGTCGTAGTATACAAAATTGATAATGCAGGAACATTAGAGATTGTAGGAGTTAAAGATGCAATTGCACCATAAGTAAATCCAGTTGAAGCCCCAGAGTAAAAACCCCAAATCAAGCCAGCCCCTGGAATAAACATAGGCAAAGACAGAGAAGCATTATTTACAAATAATCCAATTTCATCAATTTCTTCAACAGTATCAAGAAATTCAAATAAAATTTCTCTAGCGTCTGATTCAGAAATTGGAAAATAAGACCCAAGTTCTAATGATATTGAAAATAGTCCAATAAAAATTAGAAATACAATTATTCTGGTCTTAATCATTCGTTACACCATAAGGGTAAATTATCGTGAAATCACACCAGTTCTAACTAGATGCATGATGGTATTTACAAAGTCTTCATCGTCAATCTTATCTGTAGACCACCATCTAGCATAATCCCTAACCCATTTTGGAATTTCCTCTACTCTCTTGGAATCAACATAGTTATCAGGTCTTGCAGAAATTTGTTCATCAATCAGGTATTCAATTCCAATAATAAATTCTTCATCAGAAATTTCACCTTCAGACCACCACTGCACATAAGTTTTAACCCAATAAGGAATAGTATTATCAATTAGTAGTAGTTCTTCAGGATTTTCATTAAATGAGGGTTCCAGGTATTCTTCAACTCCATCAATATCAATGAATTCAACTGATAAAGGTTTGATTGTTAAGAAATCATGAAATGTTTTGTAAGTAGGATTTCTATCTTCATTCCAAGATAAGAAGTACATGTTAGATGCATCCATAGGTTTTTCAAAAGTCATGGAGAATTGTAGTATCAATAAGGTTGCATCTTTTTCTAAGAGTTTGAATTCTCCATGTTTCAAAAGACCATTTGGATCTGTGATTTGTACCAATTCATCAGAATATTTGTCAAAGACAATTGAAGTATCATAATCACCTGAACGCAAATCATCACCTGCATTATTTAGATAAAGAGCAGCATGTTGTAGATAGTTTATTCCTTGTCTTTCATATATTCCTACTCTGAAAACAAGTGTTTCATCAGTTTGGAAAATCAAGGGTTCTGTAACATCAGACATATCAATTGTATGTAAAGAACCACCTAAACCTAGTTCAGGATTTCCTAAAGATACGAATGTTGATTCGTTAATTTTATTGATACTAGAATAGGTACTACCAACAGCTAATGCTTTTACACCACCTACTGCAAATTTAGAGTTTGAATTTGTTGTTCCTTCTGCTTTCCAACGATTTACATCAATTTGTGTAACTACAGTATTTTCTATAACTTCAGTTATCCAAGAGTTAGTTTCAATAGTATAAAATTTGTCTCCAAAGTCACCGTCGTTATTGAGATCATGTAATATCTTTACTTCTTGAGGAGGTAATCCCATTGCAAGTGCGTCAGCAGTACTAAATTCAAATGAAACAGGACAGCCATTAGTACAATCAGCACCATCACTAGGTTCTATATCAACAGAAACTCCCAAGACAGTTGAGCTTACCCCTTTTGCAGGAAGAGTTTGTCCATCAGGTCCAAGTCTAGTAAAAGTCATCTTTCCAAAATTATCATCAGGTAGTCGTATAGATGCACCCATTCCAGAAGGCAACTTTGTGTAACCTTTACCACCGTTAGACATTGCCAGAATATCTTGGAACAATCCAAAGCTTCCCTCAAGAGGAGGGGAGACAAAGGTGGATGCAATTGAATCATCACCCAAGATGTTTCCAGAAGCCCTAACAATTAGTTGTAAACTTCCAACTTGAGGAGGAATGTCAATTTCATCATCTAAAATGGTAATTATGAACGTAGTATCATCTTCCCAAAAGCCATTGTAATCATCACCTAATTCCTGGGTAAATAAAAATAATTTATCAACCTCATCCTTTGTCAATGTTCTATCTTCGAGATCAAATTTTTCTCTAGCTACTTCCAAAGCAGTCCTATCAACTTTGTCATAGTTATCAAGTCTAGAATCATCATCAGTTGGAATGCCATCATAGAACGGAGTATTTGTAGATTCAGAAAATTCTACAGTTATAGTGTCACCTATAGAATAAGAATCATCAGAAGAATCTGGATCATCGGCAATAATTGATAAAATATCAGGTCCAGATTTCTTTGCAAAACTTCCAGATAATAATGGAGAGTCTCCAGTTACAGCATCAGAAGTTTCTTCTGCATTTGTCAGTTTGATAGTAGAATCCTTTACAACAAGTTTAAACTCACCAATTGTCGGAGTAGGATCTGAACATCCGGTAGAATCAATTATTTCAATGGATAATTCAAAGGGAGTAATCCAAGTTCCTTCATAGTTTGAACCTAAACATGCAGTAGCAGCACTATTTTTGTAATCAAATAATGAATCCAAGTAAGATTTTGGAACTTTATCACCTAGAGTGTTTGTGCCGTTTGTTGCTAGATCAAACATAATTGTAAATACATCTCCATTTGAGTATACTAGATCTGCAGCATCAGGATCAGATACTTGAACTGAGAAAATAACTGGAGAGACAGCAGCACCAAATGTACCAGACAAAACAGGGGAAGAAGGGGTTGAAAATAAAGAAGACCCATCCTCATCTTGTAATCCAGCAGATAATTTTACAGCAAGACTAAATGTTCCAACAGCGGGAGGTTCAGAGTTAGTTGAATCAATGATTATGATTTCAAGTTTTGCAGGAGTTATCCATTTTCCAATGTAATTATCTCCAAGAGAATGAGAAAATTCAAAGATGCTATCTACCTGAGATTTTGTAAGTAAATCAGACAAATCAGCTTGGTCAGTAGTCTCTGAGAACAGAACAGTAATAGTATCTCTGTTACCGTATCCAGAAGGAGTCAAGTTTAGAGGATCTGCAGCATCAAGAGAAATGATTCTAGGACCTTCTTTTTCACCAAATGTTCCAACAAGAGTAGGTGAAACTGAATCAGATGCAGCTGAAGTGGCACCGTCATCTTTTAGATTAGCAGACGTTTTTACAATAAATCGCAACACACCAATTTCAGGAGGAGAGTCAACCGTGTCATCTTTTATGGTGACAACAAATTTCCTATCAGTCTCCCATTTTCCAGTATAATCATCGCCAATGTCTTGAGTCATTCTAAATATACTATCTACAGTGGCTTTGTCAAGAGTAGCACCTTTTGTCTTTCCAGCCATATTTGTAGGCTCAGAGAATCTAACAGTTAGGGTATCACCTACATTATACCCAACAATCTCTCCATCAGTTACACCATTAGGATCATTTGCAGTCAATGATGAAATCAGTGGCCCTTCTTTTGTTCCAAAGTCGCCAATTAATGCTAAAGATGTAGATGTAGATGCAGCTGATGTTCCTTCTTTGTTTAGAATCTTAATACCAGAACCAGTTGCAGTAATTGTAAGACCTCCAATATCAGGAGTAGCAGAGCCGGTATCCAGAATTGTTATTACAAAGACCTTGGAATTTTTCCATGCTCCAACATAATTATCACCAATTGATTCTGAAAAAGTAAACATTGAATCAATTTGAGCCTTCTTTGCAGCATTTGGACGATTTGTTTCCTCATTAAAATTAACAGTTATAGTATCACTATCATCAAATCCTGCACCAGTTGTGTCTTTAGGATCAGCAGCTTCTATGAAAGTAAGTTTTGGTCCTGTAATAGCTCCAAAGGTTCCTGAAAGTAAGACAGATGTGCTGTTTGATGCAAGTGTATTTTCATCAGCGTTTTTGAGTCCAGCATCAGCATCCAAAGTCATCTTAAATTGATCAATTTTTGGATTACCATTTGTTGAATCATCAATTGAAATTTTCAAAGTTTTGGCATCCACCCAAATTGCAGAATAATCAGTACCTAAACTTGCAGTAGAGATGTTTAGTCCATCATCGTTTTCATATTTTTCAAATAGAGAATCAATTTGGGATTTTGTTATTGCAGTATTGATTTTTCCAACAGGTTTCATGTTGGTGTCTTCAGAGAATGTTGCTATAATTACATCATCATTACCATAAACAGAATCTGCACCGTCAGGATCAGATACTTCTAAATTGATTATTTCAGGTCCAAATTTCTGACCCCAAGTACCAATTAAAACAGGAGATGTTGCAGTAGATGCAGCTGAATTTCCAGCAGAATTTTTGAGATTAGCTGCTTCTTTTATTGTGAATTTTAGTGCTCCAATTAATGGATTGGCATCACCAACATCACTAATTGTGATCTCCAAAGTCTTGGAGTTAATCCATTTTCCAGTATATGCATCTCCAATTTTTATAATCTTTGCATTTTGAACAAAGAAAAATAATGCATCAATGTTATCTTTTGTTAACGAGTTACTAGTGCCTTTGAGAGGTTCATTTGTTTCTTCATTAAATCTAACTGTGATTTTATCACCGTTTGAAAATCCTGAAACTACTGTTCCATCATCACTAGCAGTAAGGGTTGTAATTAATGGTCCTTGTTTTGTTCCAAATTTAGAGAATAGTGGAGGAGAAGTATCAGTTGAAATCAGTTTTTCTTGTGCAGCATCACGAAGTTTGGCTGCTGCTTTGATTGTTGCAGTAAGAGTTCCATTAATACTAGATTCAGAAATAGAATTTGTGCCATCTCTTGCATCCAAGATTGTGATATCAAGAGTTGTTGGACTGCGCCAACTTCCAATGTAATCATTGCCAATTGATTGTGTTGAACCACCTTTTTTAAAGTCAAATAATTCATCGATTTCTCCTTTAGATCCTGCAGGAGGGCGATTTGTTTTTTCACTAAATGTCAGGGTTAAAACATCACCATTAGAATACCCGTTAGTTTCACCAGAAATGGTTCCATCAGGATCTTTACCCTCAAAATCAGTTATTGTTACACCAGGTAACCTTCCCTCATTGACAGTTGAAAATGAAATGATTTTAGACATTGCTTGAAGATCACCGTTTCCAGAAGTGCTGTTTACTTGTAATTGGTAAACTGGTGGTTGTTCTGCATACTCAACTCTCCAAAGAAGCGTTGCACCAAAGTTTGAAGGAGCATTAGAGCCACCTTGGCTTCTTAGCTCAAATGTTTGATAATCATCAGAACTATCCTTTGTAGTTTGAGATACAATTTTACCATCTTGTTTTAAGCCAAAGTTATCTGCATTTTGATTACCATTACTAGAATCATCAAATTCTGCATGTGCAATTACAACTAGTTCAGTACCTTGCGGAATTTCAGTTGAAAATGAATCACCAATGTTATTTACCGTTTGATCAGTGGTAACAATTCCACTAGTACCATATTTTACAAGAGAAGGCTGGAAAACAAGTAGTTTTACCTCAGCACTAATTGCAGTTCCAATACTACCACCATTATCATGGGCAGAGTTAGTTGCACCAACAGATCCAGGTACAGGAATTGTACTAAGATTCACCTTGTAAGTGGAACTTGCAGGAGCATTGTCATCTTTTCCAATAAGAAGGAAGTTTTGAATGCTAGAAGATTCATCTTTTCCACTCTCATCTCCAACATATCTACCAAAGTCCATCTTGAGGAAGTTTTTGTCTAAGAGTATATCACTACCACCTGACACTACTCTTGTAACATTGAGACTTCCAACAGGAAGATTCTGTGTATCAGCAGTACTCTTTAGTTGTACTGATGCCAAAACAACAGTACTGTTTGTACCAGGTGAAGCATCAAATGATGTAGTTACTGAGGCAAGTTCTGTTTTTCCAACATTTCCTACAGCATTGACTTGTGATGCATCAGTGTATGAATATCTGTCAATATTTTCAATTGCAATTAATTTTGCTTGTCCCTTTGTTGCAGAAGTACCATCATTTCTAGAATCATAACAAGCATCTACAACATACCGTGCATTACTTTTTGATTGAGTGTATGCTGCAGGAATTTGGAAGTTATTGTGAGCGCCAGTGTCTTTTGCTTGTACTTCAAAGTCACTTTTTGCAATTACCACAAGATTGTCAGGGTCAGTGTAATCAACTAATCGAACATCAATTTGAGAGATTCTACTAGAATCTTCTTTTCCAAATTGAGTTGATGCAAACAAGATATGAGTATCAGGGTTGAATTCTGTTTGTAAATCAGCAAGAATTGTTCTTGTAGAATCATTGTCACAATGATTAATGGCAGAACCAGTTCCATCTGCAATATCTGGAATCACCAAAAGATCATCAGGTAATGATGCATCATTGTATGCATATTCTGTGTCAGTTCCAAACTTGAATTCAAGATTGTGAGCACCAGTTGTCAAAACTGCTGATTTTTCATAACCCTGACCAGTACTAGAGTAATCTCGGAATATCAGAGAGTTTCCAGAAATTTCAGGTGTGAAATTATGAGTCCCATTAGATAATTCAACGAATTGTAAATCATCAGGTAATGCATCACCAAATGTTGTTCCATCAAAGCCAGTAATTATCAAATCAGCTGTTCCCACAGTATCAAATCGAACTGTCCAGTGTCCTCCAACTGTTGGGTAGGATTGAACATTAATCACATTGATATTTGCAGTGATGGTAAATTGTTGTTCTGATAGTTGGGGTACTGTCCAACACATCTGATCATCTATACCATTATCATCAGAGTCTTGATAACCTAAATCAAATCTTGGATCATTAGTCACATCTACTTCTTGACCATCAATATTCCAGAATAGTTGGAATTCAACTCCCATTTTGACATATTCTTCAGGGACATCAGAACATGTTCTAACTTTAGTATAGTGTAATCCAGAATCATGAGATACTGTTACATCTTTGTTAAATGCAGTATCAGTTACACTAGTTTCTTCTTGAGTTTGAGCTACAGGGGTTTCAAATGTTATAGAATAGTTTGATGATTCTGCATCAACAATAAGATGTTTGAAAGAATGGCCTTCTTGAATCAATTCAGGAAGATCATCAAATGCTATCAAAGAGTACAAATCATTTCCAGAAATAGAATACAATGAACCATCAATTTCCATTACATCAGAACCATCAACAAGAGGAATGTGAATGGCAATTCCAGATACTTCATTTACAAAGACATCATCCTGTGTAGATAACAAAGAGTCTATCTGTGAAGAATCAAAGATAATTTCAGAATTATCAATTGAGACATTACTAATTTGTGCATCATCAGGAAGTGAAATTGCAACTCCATTTTGAGTGTCATTGAAAATCAAATCCATATGCCACACTACATTTTGACCAACCTCGATATCCTCATGATAGATAGATTTTGTGTGATCAGAACTAATTAC
>NZ_JBTNRI010000017.1:0-32669 GCF_054515815.1 Nitrosopumilus sp. S6 | reverse complement strand
CAACACCAGAACCAACACCAGAACCAACACCAGAACCAACTTCTGATGATCCGTTTGAAGGAATCAAAGATGATGAGATTGCAACTTATTCCGATTTGTTTGATGTACCTCCACCAGAAAATGATGATGAAGCTTTCAAGCTAGGCAAAAAGATTCGTCAGTGGATTAAAGATGGAAAGCCAGAACCTGGTGATGAAGATGCTGATGAAGACGATGACGATGAAGAAGAGATTCACAAACATGATAAAGAAGAACCCAAAAAGAAAAAGGGTAGGTTCGGGTTCCTTAGAAGATGAAACTAAAAACAAAAAATTTACTCACTTTAGCGGAATTATCTCCAAAGGAATTTGTGGGGCTGGTTGATGAATCAATCAAACTAAAAAAAGAACTCAAGAAAGGTGGAAACAAACCTGTTCTAAAAAATAAAACACTAACAATGATTTTCCAAAAACCGTCTACTCGAACACGAGTTAGTTTTGAAATTGGAATGTCCCAACTTGGCGGTTATGCAGTTAATCTCTCATCAAATGATATGCAGTTATCTCGTGGTGAATCAGTTGAAGATACTGCAAAAACTCTTTCACGATATACTGATTGTATAATGGCTCGTGTTTATGATCATGAATTACTAGAGCAACTATCTGAAAATGCAACTGTTCCAATAATTAACGGACTCTCTGACACTTTTCATCCTTGTCAAATCTTAGCAGATTTTATGACCATAAAAGAAAAGAAGAAAAAACTCAAAGGAATAAAGATTGCATGGGTTGGCGATGGAAATAACGTCTGTAATTCTATGATTTATGGTGCAGCATTATCTGGTGCCATAATGTCAATTGCAACTCCCAAGGGTTTTGAGCCAAACAAAAAGGTAGTAAAAGATGCAAAAAAGTCAACAACTATTGAACTGACATCAGATCCCCTAAATGCAGTAAAGAATGCTGATGTGGTAGTGACTGATACCTATTCTTCTATTCATAATGACGATCCAAAGAGAATCAAAAAATTCCTTCCAAAATATCAAGTCAACTCCAAACTAATGAAGTCTGCAAAGAAAGATGCGATCTTTATGCATTGTCTTCCGGCAAAGCGAGATCAAGAAGTAACATCATCTGTAATTGATGGACCGCAATCTGTTGTATGGGATGAGGCAGAAAATCGTCTTCATTCTCAAAAGGCATTGCTTGCCTCGCTCATTCTCGGTTAACGTATATAAGAGCACGTTCAAACTCGAATTCTATACATGGCCTATTCAAAAATATTGAGGAGACTTAGAGAAGAGAAAACCAATTATCGTAAACGCGGTACAATGTTGATGGGTAAGCGTGACTTTATCACTGTAAATATTACTAATGAAAATACTCAAGTCCAAATTCTAAAGCCTGGCATGACTGGCGACAAGGTTGTTGCATCTGCACATTCTAGATATCTACTTGAAAAAGGTTGGAAGGGTTCTAGAAAAAGTGTGCCAGCAGCATATCTTACAGGATATTTGGCAGGAAAGAAAGCACTTGGACAAGGTGCAAAGGATGCAATCTTGTATACTGGAACCAGAAAATATACACAAAGAATGGCAGCAGCTCTCAAAGGAGTAATTGATGCAGGTCTTGAAGTTCCAGCAAACGAAGAAACATTTCCATCTGAAGATAGAATTAATGGCGAACATCTTACTGTTAAAAACGAAGTTTCTAAAATGAAATCTACAATTGATACTGAGGTAAAATAAAATGAGTCAAAAAACAGAATCTAAACCACAACAAGGCGGCCCAAGAGGTAGAGGCGCACCAGTTTATGGCGGAGGTCCACCTGGTGGAGCAAAAGGTGGAGATAGACCAAGAAGAAGAAGAGAACCAGAAGAAGAGGTTTGGGTTCCAAAAACAATCTTAGGACAGAAAGTTGCATCAGGAGAAATCTCATCATTAGAAGAAATTATTGAATTAGGATTAAGAATTCAAGAAGCAGGAATCATTAAAAAATTACTTCCTGACTTGAAGAGTGAAGTTGTTGATGTTGGAATTATTCAAAAGATGACATCAAACGGTCAATCAACTAGATTCAAAGCAATCGTTGCAACGGGAAATGAGAACGGTTACTTGGGAATCGGCCAAGGAAAATCAAAACAAATGAGAATTGCAATTGAAAAGGCAACAAATGCTGCTTATCTTAATGTCAACCCAATCAAGTTGGGATGTGGCAGTTGGGAATGTAGATGTGATCAAAAACATTCCGTTCCATTCAAAGTAAGAGGAAAAGGTGGAAGTGTTACAATTGAAATTATTCCTGCACCTCGTGGATTAGGTCTTGTAGCAGGTGGTAAAATTAAACGATTATTGGAATTAGCTGGTCTAAAAGACGCTTGGACTACTGCAAAGGGTTCTACCCCTACAATGAATTCTACTTCAAAAGCTATCTTGGACTGTCTTAGACAGACATTTAGTCAGGGTTGATGAGAAATGGCAAACGCAGTACTAGTTGTTAGAATCAAAGGCCAAGCAGATTGTCCTTATTGGGCATCAACTACAATGGATTTGCTAAAACTTGAAAAAAAATACCGTGCAGTAATTCTTCCTGCAAAAGATAACTTACTTGGAATGCTAAAAAAAGTACAACACTATGTTTCATGGGTTGACCTTGATGCAGATTTGGCAAAAGAACTCATTGATAAAAAAGCAAGAAAAGCAGGTTACAAAAAAGTAACACCAGAAGATCTTAAAGAATTAGGATATGCAAGTTCTGCAGAGTTAGCTGCAGCATTAACTGAAGGAAAAACAATGTTATCAAAATTAAAACCACTAAAACCTTGGTTTGCATTAGCACCCCCAAGACATGGATTCAAAAGAAGTACAAAGAAATTGTATGGACAAAAAGGAATTCTTGGAAGAAACAAAGAACTTGGAACAATTGTAAGGAATATGATTTAACATGGCAACAAGATTAAGAAAAACAAGACGACTTAGGGGAGGACGCCACATGGGATGGGGACAAGTAGGTCAACATCGTGCAAGTGGTCACAAGGGTGGTCTTGGAGTTACTGGAATGATGAAACATCATTGGAGTACAACACTAAAAGAAGAACCAGATCATTATGGCCATGATTCAACTAAACCACCTCACCCAAATATTACCAAGAAATGGGCTAGCGTCCGTGATCTTGATGACTTGTTTACTAAGTTTGGTAAAGAAGAAGGAGGAAAAAAAGTCGTAGACCTTGAAAGTGCAGGATACGAGAAACTCCTTGGCGGCGGAAAAGTAACAAATGCTTATTCTGTCAAAGTCACACAGTATACTGCATCTGCCGAAGAGAAATTAAAAGCAGTTGGAGGCGAAGTTATCTCTGCTGCAAAAGAAAAAACTGATGGGGAAGAGGTAGTCACAGAAGATGGCTGAGGGTACAGTTACAACAATTATCAGAAAGGTCGTCTTTAAAGCAGAACCATATCTTCCACAAGTTCCAAAACCAAAAAAGAAAATTCCATTATCTACACGATTGCTCTGGTGTGGAGTTGCATTACTTATCTACATGGTAATGGGACAGACGCCATTATTTGGAGCAACAACCCCTGAATTTGACTTTCTAGCATTTGCTAGAGTAATTTTTGCATCACAACAAGGTACTCTTGTTGAATTAGGTATTGGACCGATTGTAACAGCTGGACTCTTGATGCAGTTGTTGAGAGGTTCAGACATTCTCAAATTTGACTTTAAGAAACCCGAGGAAAGAGGTATCTTCCAAACTGCAACAAAGTTGGTAACTTATGTTGTAATTGTAGCTGAATCTATTGTATATGGCGTAGCAGTCTATGGTCCTGGAGTAGCGGATCCGAATATCCTGTATGTCATGGTCGGGCAGCTGATGGCCGCGTCGATTATTATCATGTTCTTAGACGAATTAATTCAGAAGGGATGGGGTCTTGGTAGTGGAATCAGTCTCTTCATTATGGCAGGTGTTGCTCAACAAATTCTATGGAGTCTGTTTAGCCCGTTGCCAGCTGGTGATGGAGGAACGATTGGAATCATTCCGTACATCGGTCAATCAATCATGGGAGGTGACCTATCCAACATCATGTTCCGTTCAAACCAATTGCCGAGCATCTTTGGATTGTGTTTGACTGCAGGTGTAATACTGATACTTGTATTTACACAAGGAATGAAGATTGAGATTCCAATCGTATCTACAAAATACAGAGGATTCTCTGCAGTTTATCCAATTAAGATGATGTATGTTTCAAACATTCCTGTTATCTTGGCATCTGCACTTACTGCAAACGCCGTCTTTATCTTCCAGATGTTGTGGGCTAATGCGAACCCGCGTAACAATAATTTCTTTATGAATTTCATAGCGCAATTCGACCCGACGAGTCCGTCGACTCCAATTGGTGGTCTTATCTATTACATTACACCACCTAGAGGTCTAGATGTTGCAGCTTTGGATCCTGGACGTGCAGTTGGCTATGTCTTATTCATGATTGGAATTGTTATTGTATTTGGTAGATTATGGGTAGAACTTGGTGGTCTTTCACCAAAGAGTGCCGCTCAGAATTTACTTGATGCAGATGTACAGATTCCTGGATTTAGAAGATCAAACAAACCAGTTGAAGCATTGTTGAACAAGTACATTCCATCAGTCACCATTATTGGCTCAGCTATTCTGGGTCTGCTAGCAGGTGCCTCTGATGTCTTGGGCGTATTTGGTTCTGGTATCGGAGTTTTACTTATGGTAGATATTCTCATCAACTATTACACACAATTAGTTAGAGAACAAGTCGAAGTTGTAATGCCGCGTTTGGGTGCTTTACTTGGCAGAAAGTAAGAAAATTATCCTTGTCGGAATCCCCGGAGTTGGGAAGACCACATTACTATCAAAGATTGTAACCCACATTAAAGGTCAACAAAAAACTGTTAGTGTTGTAAGTTATGGAACTTTGATGTTTGAAGTTGCAAAAGAAAATGGTCTTAGTGATAGAGATGAGTTGAGAAAACTACCTGTTTCAAAACAACAAGAACTACAAAAGACTGCAGCTGAAAAGATTGCAACACATAATGAAGAAATTGTAATTATTGACACTCATGCATTTATCAGTTCACCTGAAGGATACTATCCAGGACTTCCTGAACATGTTCTCAAAATTATCCAACCATCAAACTTTGTTTCAGTGTCTGCAAAACCTGAGGAAATCTACAGCAGACGAATGAGCGATGATACTAGAAACCGAGACAAAATCACCCTTGCAAATGTAAAAAAAGAACTAGATGTCCAATCAGGCATGATTTCTGCATGTGCAGTAATTACAGGCTCGCCAGTAAAATACATCCTTAATCGTGAGGGAAAGGTTGATGAAGCAGCAGAAAAGATAATCAAAGCATTAGGACTGTAAAAAATGGATTTTAACTTTATTCTACTATTTATCGAATCAATTCCCCTCCAGTTTGACTTCTTTGGAGGTGAAAGAGGTGCATTAGGAAGTGATGATCCAATAATTAAAGGATTAATTCTATCCATGTTTGCAGTTGCTGGATTTGGTATCTTGCTTAACATCTTCAATGCTGCAGTTAGAAAGAAGATGGTTGATCAAGTAAAACTAAAACGAATTATGAAAGAGACCCGTGGATGGCAAAAAGAAAGAATGGCTGCAATGCGTTCAAAAGATACTGCAAGAGCAGCTGAACTCAACAAAAAGTCTGCATACATGAACAAGATGTCCATGGAAATGATGCAGATGAACATGAGACCAATGATGATTACATTTGTTCCATTGATTTTGATATTTTATCTTGTATTGCCACAACTATTTGCTTACACTGTAGCTGTATCCCCAATTCCTCTAAATGTAATCCCTGGAGATATGTTCCAACTTACTTGTACTGCAGAACAAGCAGCTGATCCTGAACATGTTTGTACTACAGAAAATGCATTATATCTTTGGGCTTGGTACTTTTTGTCTTCGATTGCATTTAGTGGCATTATTATGAGACTCACCAAAACATCAATGGATCTCAGTTGACAAAATCAATCGTAATTTCAGGTCCTCCTGCTGTAGGAAAGACAACTGTTGCCAAAGGTCTAGCTGAAGAATTTTCATTACAATATCTTAGTGGTGGAGATGTTCTCAAAGAGATGGCTAAAGAACAGGGATTTGATTCATCAGGTGATGATTGGTGGGATACCGAAGATGGAATGAAATTTCTTAATCAACGAGAAAAAAATTCTGAATTTGACAAGAAACTAGATGAAAAACTAACTAAACTATTCAATGAGGGAGGTATGGTGATTACAAGTTATACGCTTCCTTGGTTAATTCAAGATGGAATTAAAATATGGCTAGAAGGCTCTCATGAGAGCAGCACAAAACGAATGCAGACAAGAGATGATATGAGTCCAGAAGATGCATACCAAATCACAAAACAACGATTTGATAAAAATAAGGCACTATACAAGAAACTCTATGATTTTGATTTTGGTGATGATAAATCTGTCTTTGATGTTATAATTAACACTGACCACCTTACAGCACAACAAGTAATTGATGTGGCAAAAGAAACGGTGAGAAAACTACTATGACTCTAAAACAACTAGAAAATCTAATCGAAGTTGATCAAGACATTACTGATGAAGCATATGGTACATACTATGATAAAAGAACAATAGAGCAACTACTAAACTATGGAATTATCATTTTAGACAAACCTCCGGGACCTACAAGCCATGAGACAGTAGCTTGGACAAAAAGAATTTTGAAACTCCCAAAGATTGGACACAGTGGAACTTTAGATCCTCAAGTTTCAGGAGTATTGCCTTTGGGATTAGGTGAGGCAACTAAAGCATTAGGTGTGTTGCTCTTTGGTCCAAAAGAATATCATGCATTAGGTAGAGTTCATTCTCTTCCATCAAAAGATAAACTACATGAAGTAATTGAATCACTAACTGGAGAAATTTTTCAAAAACCACCACAACGCTCTGCAGTAGTTAGACAAACAAGAACAAGAACAATTTATGAGTTTGAAGTATTAGAACAAAAAGAAAGACTTCTTCTAACTCGAATACTCTGTGAGGCTGGAACATACATTAGAAAACTCTACTATGACCTAGGTGAGATTCTAGGGCCTGGTGCAACCATGATTGAACTCCGAAGAACTAGAGTTGATCAGTTCAGAGAGACTGATGGATTGGTAACTTTGCATGAACTTGCAAATGCATTTGCATTGTGGGAAGAAAAGAAAGATGATTCTAAACTAAAGAGTATGATACAACCTGTAGAGTATGCACTAAGTGAATTAAAATCCGTAGTGATTCGTGACTCTGCAGTTGATGCAATGTGTCATGGTGCACAACTTGCGATTCCTGGAATTCTAAAAATCTCTCCTAATTTGAAAAAGGGTGACATTGTTGGTGTTTATACTCAAAAAGGAGAAGCAGTTGCATTAGCAGAATCCACAATGAGTGAAGAAGAGATTAAAGATGCTACAAAAGGATATGCATTTGAAACAAAGAGGATTATCATGGCTCCAAACACTTATCCTAAAAAATGGCGAACCAAACCATCTTCTAAAGAATAAAAATTGCTCTCAAAAAGTCTCGTTATCTTTGTTGGAATTGGCGTAATTACAGGACTCGCATTTGGTGTTTATCTAATTGATGTAAAAAATACCAGCCAACTTGTTTATGTTGAAGGTTCTGGAATTTCAATTGTTACTGAAAAATTTGATTTTAAGAAAGGTGAAGAGATTAAAATCAAAATCATAAACACCGGAACTACACCATTGATGTTTTCTGATGCTTCATATGGATTGAGAATAACTGGACTTTCTGGAATATTGATGTATACTCCAACATCACCACAAGTAGAATCAGAACTAAAACCAAATGATGAAGTTGAGTTTGTTTGGGATCAAATCAAAAATGATGGTGATAATGCACTGGAAGGTCTTTACAAGATTTCAGCAAAAGGTTTTGATCCAATAGGAGACAAAGTAGAACGTTCAACTACTGTAACCATTTGGAAGTAGAACACAATTTATAATCAGATTCTAAAAACTAAATTTGTCGCAAGACTGTGCCGGGGTCGCCTAGCCTGGTAGGGCGCGCGCCTGGAAATTATTAACCATAAAGCGCGTTCTCGCAAGGGAACGGGAGTTCAAATCTCCCTCCCGGCGCCATTTATTTTAAAAATAATTCTGGAAATCTAATCTTACCACTAGAATAGTAAACACAGTGTCCATTAAATACAGAAAATTCGTGGAAAAAATATGTCAAAGAGAGTTACATTGCTTATTGATGATGAACTTTACAAAAAATTATTATTTAAACAGGCTAAAGAAATCAAAAAAACTTCAACAAGAATTAGCTTTTCCAAAATAGTTGTTGATATCTTAAAAAAACATGTTTAAAGATTTAGTAAATCTGAATGTTTTTACTTTTTCTCTATTTTTTCAATAATTTCAGAAAACTTCCATGGTCCACACTGTGCATCAATAGTTTCACTCAGAAATAGTCCTGATTTGTGGAGCTGATTTACAATGTGTGCTGCAAATGGTAGTGCTCCAGTTGCTCCAGGTGAGTTATAATTTAGAATGTGAAATGATGATTCATCATCAAGCAAAATTACATCTGGCTCAAACTTTCCTTTTTCATTAATTATTGAAGAACGAATACCTGCTGTTCCTTTTTCAGTAATCTTATCTACCTCAATTTTTGGTAAGAATCTTTTTACTCTTTCAACCATTGTTGATTTTGACATTGATGATTGTATCTCATTCATTGCAAGTTCTTGGAATTGTTTGTCAAAGATTGCCTTTCTTGCACCAGAACTTAACATCTCTAACATCTTTGGAACAAATTCTTTGATGTTTTCAGCTTTGTTGTACCCATATGGACTAAAGACTGGTACTGCATTGGGCCCTATCTCACAACTTCCATCTACTCGGATAATCCAATGAGGATCCAAAAATGGATAATCTGGAAATTCTGGTACTGAATAGATGCTAGTCTTTGTTAGTTTGTTGTACTGTTTTGGCGCCTTCCAGTACTCTCCCCTGAAATGAACATCGGTAAGTTCTGTTGCAACTCCGACATTATGTGCAATGTCTACTGCTTCTCCTCCTGCAGCATTGATTAGAAAATTTGTAAAAATTTCATCTTCTTCATTTAATGTAATTTTCCATTTCCCATTTTCTTTTTTTGTTTTTGTAACTTTGGTTTCTAAAAGAAATGTTGTTCCATTTTCTTTACTATCTCTCATTAATGATTTTGTATATTTTGAATAATCCGCAGAACCATCTCTGTAAACATAAAGTGCAGCTTCGCATTTTATCTCTGGTTCAATTTTTTTAATCTCTGACTTGTCCATTAATTCAATGTCGTTTTCTTCTAACCCGTTTTGTTTTGCCCATTTAAGATATTTTTCTAAAACTTTGATTCCTTTTTTGTCTAGTGCCACTTCTATTACTCCATCTTTTTTAAATGGCAAGTTATGTAGTTGGGAATACTTTTCCCACATGTCAAATCCATGAAATGCTGCGTTTGCAAACAGCTTTTTCTTTTTAGGATTGTATAGATATGGAGCATGTATTTTTCCCGTATTTCTTCCGCTAGTATGAAATGCAACATTTTGTGCTTGCTCTATCACTGCTACTTTTTTTGATTTGTTTAGAAATGATAGAAAATATGACAAAGATGTGCCAAGAATACCTCCACCAATAATTACAACATCAAAATTACGAACCAACTGTTTTCAATTTAATTTCCTTCTAGTTGATAATAAATGGAATCAGTAACAATCAAGGTTAATATCTAATCAAATCTAAAATCAAATTGTGTTACCTGACAGATGTTCTATAAGTAAGGAAGGAAAACAGTGTCCTAGCCCTCCTGAATTTATTGTATCAATTGTGGATGGCAAAGATGAGTATATGGTTGGTGTAACCTGTGGTAGGCACAAACAGATTGTCTCTGGAAAAATTGGATTTTTACAAAAAGAAGGTAAAATTCATGAAGGAAAAATTACTTTTTCGCCTGTAAAAGCCGTTGGAACTGATTGTATTCATGGTGATGAGGACGATTTTGTTCAGATTGACATGAATCGAAGTAAAAATTGAAATAATTTCCTATCTTTTTGATAATGTTGCTTTTTGAGTTATTATCTGATATTGTCAAAATTGAAAATGTCTTATTTGTTGTAAAAAGTGACGGTGCTACAAGTGAGGTTCGAAGCCCTCTTAGTATTAGACAAAAAGAAAAGTGGATCACACTTGGCGAAAATGATGATCCTGCACACATGCATGTTGATTCAGAATTGATAAGCCATGCAGAATTTGTACAAGAGGAAAAACCAGAACGTACAAGTTTTAGTGTAAGATTTTACAACAAAGATGATCAAAGAGTCTTGGCAGCATTTTTCACAAAGATGTATGATGATTCTAAAACACTAATTCCTGAACGAAAAAAAATGTATGATCAACTAAACAAAAAGTTTTCTTCTAAAATTAATTTTTAAAAAAAACCTTGTCTGAAAAAGACAAGGAGAAAAAATATTATTCTTGAGATTTCTTCTTCTTTTCTTTTTCAGATTGTAGTTTAGCTAATTCTAATTCTTCGTTTGTATGTTTGAATTTTTTCAATCTGATTCTTATCTACCGTTTAGATATAAAAACTCCACATTTCTTTTGATATCTACTTGGGCGTGAAATTCAGTATCCTACTGAATAGATCGGTTTTTTTCCATTCATTCCTAGATTGAGATTTTTTACAGTAATTTCAGCCATTTTGGTTCGAGTCTCTTTGGTTGAACTTCCTATGTGTGGAGCCAACACTACATTTTGTAATTTTACAAAGGGATGATTCTTGCCTATTGGTTCTTGCTCAAATACATCTAATCCTGCACCTGCAATGATTTTTTTCTTTAATGCAATTACAAGATCCTTTTCATTTACTACTTTACCTCGTGAAGTATTTATCAAAAATGATGTACTTTTCATTTTTCTAAATATTTTGATGTTAAACATCTTGTCTGTCTCTTTTGTGTGTGGAACATGAACCGAAATTACATCACTTTGTGAGATTAACTTCTCAAATGAGACATATTTTACACCTAGGGATTTTTCTTTAGATTTTGGTATTTGATTTCTGTTATGATAAATTATATTCATATCAAATACTTTGGCTCTTTTAGCAAGTGTTTTTCCAATTCTTCCTAATCCCAAAATCCCTAATGTCTTTCCTTGAAGGTCTAATCCTACATAGTCGTGTGCACCATAGATTACTTTCCATTTCCCATTACGAATGATTCTATCTCCTTCTGAAATCCGTCTTAATGAATCAAGTAATAATGAAAAAGCCAAATCTGCTGTTGCGTCGGTTAAAACTTCGGGAGTATATCCTACTCTAATCTTTTTTTCTTTTGCATATTTTGTGTCAATATGATCAAAACCTACACTATAGGTGCTAATGACTTTGAGATTCCCTGCCAAGTCCATTATTTCTTTGTTAATTGCATCATATGGAAAACAGATCAATCCATCTACATCTTTAATTTTTGATCGTAACTTTGTTTGAGGAATTGGAATTTTTCCACGATGAACTTCGATTTGATATTTTTTCTTTAGCTCCTTTAAAGCAAAATCATGAAGTGTTCTTGTTAGAAACACTTTCTTTCTCATAAAGATGAGATTTATCTCAAACCATTTATACGATTTCTTTCTAAATTCATTATGTCTTCTGAAGCAAAAGAGGAAGAAGAATTTGCAATTTGTGTCGAATGTGGAAATTCTATTGAAAAATGTGTTTGTGTATGTCCTTATTGTGGAGAACGAGACGAATGCAAATGTGCATTATTTGATGCGGCAACTGGAGGATAAGAATTTGGTAAAACTGACTATTACTATTCATTTCATAGGTGATTTACTATGAGCTCTACTGATTTTACTTGGATTATTGGAGGTCCTCAAGGCAGTGGAGTAGAGTCTGGTGCCAACATATTCTCAAGAGTATGTGCTGAGATGGGATATCAAGTATTTGGAAAGAGAGAATTTTATTCTAACATCAAAGGTGAGCACAGCTACTTTACAGTAAGAATATCTGATAAAAAAATCCATTCAAATGTAAATGATGTAACATTGATGGCATCTTTTGATGCTGAAACTATTTTTCGTCATTATGATGAAGTGATCTCTGGTGGAGGAATAATTTATGACTCTGCTCTTGAAGATACAACTACTGACAAAGTCCATACACTTGATGCACCATTTAGAGAGCGACTACACAAAGAACTAGAATCAAAGAACAAACCATTTTCCATTGCAGGTGTTTTAGAGATTGCAAAAGAAAATGGTGTGAAACTATATCCTGTTTCCTTTAAAGCGATTCTTGAAGCATTAGCAGAAGAAACTGAAAACCCTCGCCTAAAGGGATTAATTCGAATGTTCAATGTAATTGGTGTTTCTTTGTCATTGGGATTAGTCAAAATGCCTCCTGATTCTTTGCAAAAAACAATTGGAACAATTTTTTCAAAGAAACAGGAGATTGCAAAAATTAATCAACAGACTGCAAACTATTCTTACAATTATGCTACTGCAAAGTTTGATGAATTCAATTACACTTTAACTGGAATACAAAAAGAACCAGGAACTCTTTTGGTTCAAGGATTCCAAGGAACAGCATTAGGAAAGATGGCATGTGGTTGTAGAATGCAACCCTACTATCCAATCACTCCAGCTTCAGATGAATCTGTATTTTTAGAATCAAATGAAATACTGGAAATAATTGATGATCGTCCTGGTTCTACTGCAGTAATTCAAACTGAAGATGAGATTTGTGCTATGGGTATGGCTATAGGAAGTGCATTGACTGGGACACGTTCTGCAACATGTACTTCTGGTCCTGGATTTTCCTTAATGACTGAGATGCTAGGCTGGGCAGGCATAAATGAAGTGCCTATAGTAATTACAAACTATCAAAGAAGTGGACCTTCAACTGGTTTGCCAACTCGACATGGCCAAGATGATTTACTATCTTCAGTTTTTGCAGGACATGGTGATTTTCCAAAAATTGTTTATGCTTCAGGTGATGTTGAAGAGAGTTTCTATGACACCGGAAATGTTTTCAATTATGCAGATGTGTTTCAGGTTCCGGTTATTCACTTAATGGATAAATTCATTGCAAGTTCTGTTGTGACGTGTAATAGATTTGATCCATCTAAAATCACCATTAATCGAGGAAAACTTTTAGACAAAGTTGAAGATGGATATGAGAGATTTGCATTTACTGATGATGGTGTTTCCCCTCGTTCTAGATTGGGAATTGATAACGGAATATTTTGGGATACTGGAGATGAGTCTGATGAACAAGGACACATCACAGAAGATCCAATTTTGCGTGTAAAGATGATGGATAAGAGAATGTCTCGTCTTGACTTGATTCTAAATGAAATACCAGATATAGAAAAAGCTGTCTCCTTTGGTATTGAAGAGTATACTGTAATCTCATGGGGTTCTTCAAAGGGTCCAATTCTTGATGCAATTGAGATGCTCAAAAAAGAAGGAATCTCCATTGGATTTTTACAACTAAAACTGTTACATCCATTTCCTGGTGAGTATGTTTCATCTTTGCTAAAAGATGCAAAGACGATCATTGATGTTGAAGCCAATCACTCCGCACAATTAGGAAAACTGTTCAAACAGAATGTGCAAAGAGACATTGACTATTCTATCTTAAAATACACCGGAAGAGCAATGACTAGTACTGAAGTTTATGATTCACTTAAGAAAATTGTTGAAAACAAGGCAGAGAAAAGGGAGGTTTTGATGCATGGCGCTTAAGATGGCAGATTTCAAGACCGATGTCCACAATGACTGGTGTCCTGGCTGTGGCGATTTTGGAATCGTTAATGCAATTCAGATGGCCCTGGCTGAAATGGGCGTAGAAAGAGACAAGACTGCAATATTTTCTGGAATTGGCTGTTCTGGTAAAACATCTCATTACATCAATACTTATGGTATTCACACTTTGCATGGTCGAGTCTTGACATTTGCACAAGGTGCAAAAATCGCAAATCCCGAAATGACTATAGTTGCAGTTGGTGGAGATGGTGATGGTCTGGGAATTGGCGCAGGTCATTTTGTTGCAGCAGGAAGACGTAATGTGGATATGACATACATTATCTTTGATAATGGCGTTTACGGATTAACAAAAGGACAAGCATCCCCTACATTAAAACTCGGAGAACAGACAAAATCACTTCCATCCCCAAACACCAATTACAATGTTAATCCAATTGGATTGGCAGTTGCAAGTGGATTTACATTTGTTGCACGTGGTTACTCTTATGATGTAAGACATCTTAAAGATTTGATTGTTCAAGCAATAAATCATAAAGGTTTGTCCTTCTTGGATGTTTTACAACCATGTCCAACTTACAATGATCTTAACACAAGGGATTGGTATGCTGGAACTGATTTAATGGATGAAGCTCAAAAGAGACATTCAAGAATTTACAAACTAGAAGAACATGGATATGATCCTGTTGTTCATTATAATGAAGAAGCAGAAGTCAACGAAAGACTCACACAGGCCCTAATCAAATCTCTTGAATGGGGAAACAAAATTCCCACTGGAGTATTTTACAAAAATGAAACTATTACTCCTTATGCTGTTAGACTAAAGGATAAAATTCCTAATTATTTGGAAAACCCTCCTGCAAAACAAAACATTACAAAAAATGGATTCTCCAATACAGATATCTCGCACATTTTAGACTCACTTGAAGTCTAGTTTTTCTTAAAACCAAACAGATTATAGGCAAGTTTCATACAAGTGTATTTTGCATTTGAATATCAACGAGGCAAATACCATCTTTAGAAAATCAATCATCAAAGGTTTTTTTGAACCTCAACTGGTAAATCTGGATTTTAAAAAATCAGCCATTAAACATCCTGCCATAAATGATGATGGTCTTATGCAATCTGATTTACTTCATATCTTCTTTGATGTAGAAACTGGTGCTGATTATCCTGATGGTGATGAGTGGTTTATTGTTGATATGTTATTTCCACATGACATTAAACTACCTGACAATCTAAAGGGGACTGATTATTTTACAACACTTTCAGTTGAGGAAGGAAAAACATACTGGCATCATCGTGAATTAATTCGCTACAAATATGGAAAATCAAAAAAACTTGAAAACGCTTTGGAATTTTTAGAATCAAAATACAAGGAATTACATGGATTGCTAGAACCGCTACAAAAAGATCTTACGTAATTTCTTTCCAAACATCGCCTTTAAAGGAAAATTGTTTTTGTGGAGATGTTGCAGTGTTTAATCTCCATCTGATTGATTTTGAATCAAACTTATAATGTATCTCTGTCACTTCTGCTGGAATTTTTTGTGGATCAAGGTGGTATGGTAATAATTCCAGTACTGAATCAATTTTTTCTATTGCATTATCAAACCATTGTTTGTCTTCAGTGTCAATTGTGAATCCAATCTTTGGAATCCCTGAGAAATTGATTACAATCTTTATTGCATTTCCGCTACCTCGTCTTCTCTTCATCTCTTTGAATACTGCCTTGACTTTTTCCCAACGCTTGAAATCAAACCACTCAAAGAATGCATCATTGAATGTAAGTGGGATATTTACATCTAAGAAACTCACAAAATTTTCATCATCTGCTTCTATCTCTTCTTGATTAATGGTAAAATGAGAATTTAGAAATCCATACAACACTTCTATCTCCCATGGTGAAATTCCATAGTATCGTAATGTTGTTGTAAGACTTTCAGTCAATAATTTCTAGTCTCAAAAATTGTAATTAAAGCTTCAACATCTCAAAACTAGAAGAAATTGACCTCAAAATTAAAATTAGATGGAGCGCCAGTCACTTTAGATATGAAAAAAGAGTATGTAGTAAGAAGTATTGATTCTGCCCCTGATGGTGCACCATATGTCATAGTGTCATTATCTTCTGTAAAAGATCTTAAAGAAGGAACCCAGAATCCTCAATCTCCTTTTGGTAGTCCAAAAGTTATGGGATTTTCAAACATGAATGATATGATGAAAGACCTCAACAAGATGCTTTCTGGAATGGGAGGTGGAATGGGAATGCAAGGTGGTGTTACTCAATTAAAACTAGAGATGCATGAATACAAAGACATGGGTCTTTCTGTTGGAGATAAAGTCTTTCTAGAACTAAGTAAAGCAGAATCTCTTGGTGTTTAACCTAAAGTATTGTGTTAAAATATTTCCAACCATAAAATGCTGCAACAGTTCCAATAACAAATAACATTGGTTTCCATGCAAATACTGGAAGTGCTGGTGTTGCAAGTTTTACTTTGTAGTTATCTACAATTGCATGAACATTCTTCTTAATTTTATCATGCCAAATACTGTACTCCACTTGATATTTTTTTAGAATCTCTTCTACTTCATAAACAACTGGAGTTCTTTGGGAAAACAAATGTTGAAGATAATCCCTTGACACTTCAACTTCTGCATGAATTCCGATTAGTCCTTTTTTAAGATCTACCATTCTCACATGCATTTCCCATGGTTTCTTTAGTTTCAAATTAAGACCATTACCTATTTGATCTGGTTGTTTGTGTTCAAATTTCACTTTGGTAAATCCCTCATCAGTGAAAATCTTCATCATCTCATCAAAACTCTTCTTTACAACAACATGCAGTTGTTCTACACCTTCTTTTCTGTCTACATCTATCTTGTGTTTTAATCCATCAAGAAATGATACTGTCTTTGGATATGTTGTAAGGTATTCCAATATTTTGATGGACAAAATACCTCTATTTAAAGCAGAACAACAACATTACTAATTTTTTGGTGGATTTGATAAGCCTCTAACATATACACATTGGTCTGGATCTATTGCCATCTCTGATGAATCTATTTTTCTATCTGTAAGAGTTGCACCGGAATTTCTAACTATTGCAAACGGTTTTGATTCTGCACCTTCGCCCATTTTGTGATTTGCAATTGTTGCCAAGTTGTCTACAACTGCCTGAAATGTTACTTTGAGTGGATTACCATCCAGATCTTTCTTTGCTCTCATATCTAACACTGGCTCAATACCTGCACAAGCAATTGCAACACCAGATGTACCAATTCTTGCAGGCATTAATCTACTATCAACTAAAATAACTCCGATATGAATTGACATTTTCAAAAATATTTTCCTTCGAAGTTGTTCTGCTACCAAGTATGGGTTTTCTGGATAAAGAATCACTTTGCCTTTTTTTGCATTAGATTTGTCAATTCCTGCATTAGGTGCCATGATGTTATCTGATGATGTAATTACAAATCCACCTATACCTCCAAAAATTTTATCTGATTCTCTAATCACAACTTCAGCAATTTCTGGTTTTAATTGATATTTTTTTGAGATATCTAATCCTTCATTAGAAATTTGAATATTTTCAAGATCCACAATTCTTCCCTGAGAGTTTGAGATATATTTTGTTGAAATTACTAAAACATCTCCGTCTTCTAGTTTTGTCTTGTTTTTTTCTAATGTCTTGAGAAATACCTCAAAAACATCAAATTTCTCATTCATTCTGTCTGCTAAAAGTGGTAAAACGGTTAACTGCACAATACTATGTGTGTTCTTTTTCTTTTTTATTGTTCTGAAAAGCTTTTAATCTCTAAAAGGGTGGTTTTTGATTATGAACATTGTAGAGAAGATTCTTGCTCGTGCATCTGGAAAATCACAAGTTGCACCTGATGATGTAGTTTTTGCAAAGGTCGACAAAGTAATGGTTCATGATGTTTCTGGACCTGGAGTTCTTAAGGTATTTGACAAATTAAAAAACAAAGGTGTTGATGTTAGCAAACTCTGGGATCCTTCAAAGGTATGGGTAGCAGAAGATCACTTTGTTCCTTCTGCTGAAAAAATATCTGCTGAAAATATTGTTAAACTATCAAATTTCACAAAAAATTATGGAATTGAAAAGCATTTCAAGTATGGAATGGGACAGTATGGAATCTGTCACACATTATCTCACGAAGAGGCATTGGTAATGCCTGGTGATGTCTATGTTGGTGGTGACTCTCACACAAACACTACCGGTGCACTTGGTGCATTTGCATGTGGATTAGGACATACTGATATTGCATATGTCTTGCTCAATGGACAAATCTGGTTTAAGATTCCCGAAACAGATTATTTCAAACTAAACGGAAAACTCCCCGATCATGTGATGGCAAAAGACGTTATCTTGAAAATTATTGGTGATATTGGAACTGATGGCGGAAACTATAGAACCATGCAGTTTGGTGGTTCTGGAATTGATGAGATGTCTGTTGAAAGTAGATTAACACTTTGTAATATGACTACTGAAGCTGGCGCAAAGAATGGAATTGTCGAAGCTGATCAAAAAGTTGTAGATTATCTTTCAAGTAGGGGTGCAACAAATGCCCAAGTATTCAAAGGCGATGCTGATGCACAATATGCAAATGTATACGAATATGAAGCATCTGAGATGGAACCTCTTGTTGCAAAACCATTTTCTCCTGAAAATATTGCAGTAGTAAGAGAGGCACCTTCAGTTGAACTTGACAAATCCTACATTGGTTCTTGTACTGGAGCAAAATATGAAGACTTGGAAGCTGCAGCAAAAATTCTCAAAGGAAGGACAGTAAAGATTAGAACCGAAATTCTTCCAGCATCAATATCAATTTACAAGCGTGCTATGGAAAATGGATTGCTTACTATTTTCTTGGATGCAGGAGTGACCGTAGGTCCGCCAACATGTGGTGCCTGTTGTGGTGCTCATATGGGAGTATTGGCAAAAAATGAAATCTGCATAAGCACTACAAACAGAAACTTCCCTGGCAGAATGGGTCATGTTGAATCTGAAACATATCTTTCATCTCCAATGGTTGCAGCGGCTTCTGCAGTAACTGGAAAAATTACTGATCCGAGGGATTTGCAATGAAGGGAAATGTCATAAAATATGAAAGAGATAACATCGATACTGATGTAATTATTCCGGGACAATATCTCAAGGTCCATGATTATGCTGAACTTGCAACTCATGCAATGGAAGGATTAGATCCTGATTTCCACTCCAAAGTAAAGGAAGGTGATTTTATTTTGTCTGGAAAGAATTTTGGATGTGGCTCGTCCCGTGAACATGCACCAATTGCATTGTCTCACTCTGGAGTCAAAGCAGTATTGGCATTATCTTTTGCAAGAATCTTTTACAGAAATTCTGTTGATGGTGCATTTTTGTTACCTATTGAAATTGAAGAGGATGCATACAAGGGAATTTCTGAAGGAGATGAACTTGATATTGATATTAGTAAAAATGAAATCAAAAACTTGACCAAAAATCAAACATACAAGATGAAACCCTTCTCTGAAATTATTGGAAAAATAATTGATGCTGGTGGGCTTTTTAATTACAAACCATAGGATTCAAAATGGGAAAAACACTTTTTGAAAAAATTTGGGATGCTCATGTTGTAGTTGGAAAAGAATCCGGCCCTTCTTTAATTTACATAGATAGACATTTAGTTCATGAGGTAACTTCTCCTCAGGCATTTGATGGTCTTAGAATGAATAATAGAAAAGTTCGAAGACCTGATCTTACCATTGCTACAATGGATCATAATGTGCCTACAACTGATAGAGGCCTTCCAATTTTAGACCAAACATCATCTGTTCAAATTCAAACACTAGAAAAAAACTGTCAAGACTTTGGAATCAAATTATTTGATATTAACAGTCCAAACCAGGGCATAGTCCATGTAATTGGCCCTCAATTGGGAATCACTTTGCCTGGTTCTACAATTGTTTGTGGGGATAGTCATACGTCAACTCATGGGGCATTTGGTGCCCTTGCATTTGGGATTGGAACAAGTGAGGTAGAACATGTATTGGCATCTCAAACTTTGTGGTTAGAAAAGCCAAAACCATTTGAAATTAAAGTGAAAGGAAAGAGAAAGAATCCTCATGCAGTAACTGCCAAAGATATCGTGTTATCTATAATCAAAAATATTGGAACTGGTGGTGGCACTGGAACTGTAATAGAATACCGTGGTGAGGGAATTGAAGATCTTTCCATGGAGCAGCGAATGACAATCTGCAACATGTCAATTGAGGCAGGTGCTCGTGCTGGATTGATTGCACCTGACGAAAAAACCTATGAATATCTTAGAGGCCGGCAATATACTCCAAAAAACTATGAATCTCTTGTAGAATATTGGAAAGAAAATCTAAAAACTGATGATGATGCAAAATTTGAAAAACAGTTTACATTACACATTGATGACATTGCACCTCAAGTAAGTTGGGGAACAAATCCTGGGATGACTTGTGATGTAACTGAAACAGTTCCAACCCCTGATGAGTTTTCAAAGGGTGACTCTAATCAAAAGAAAGGTGCAGAAAAAGCACTTGATTATATGGATCTTAAACCTGGAACCCCAATTGAAGAAATTAAAATCGATAGAGTGTTTATTGGTTCTTGTACCAATGCAAGGATAGAAGATTTAATCGAAGCATCCAAAGTAATCAAAGGACAAAAAGTTTCTCCAGATGTTCGTGCAATGGTAGTCCCTGGTTCTCAAATGGTAAAAAAACAAGCTGAAGAGATGGGTCTTGATAAAATTTTTACTGATGCTAATTTTGAATGGAGAGAAGCTGGATGTAGCATGTGTCTTGGAATGAACCCTGATATTTTATCTCCTGGGGAACGATGTGCAAGCACTTCAAACAGGAACTTTGAAGGAAGACAAGGTACTGGTGGACGAACTCATCTAGTTAGTCCTGTAATGGCAGCAGCAGCTGCAATTAACGGACATTTTGTTGATGTAAGGAAGATGGATTTGGATTAGTATGGAACCATTTAAAAAAACGACAAGCATTGTAACTCCACTTGATAAAGTTAATGTAGATACTGACCAAATTGTACCAAAACAATTTCTAAAACTTGTACAAAAATCTGGATTTGGAAAATTTTTGTTCTTTAACTGGAGATATGATGAAAATGAAAAACCAAAATCAGATTTTGTACTAAATGACTCAAAATATGCTAATTCCAAAATTCTCGTTGCAGGAGACAATTTTGGATGTGGCTCAAGCAGAGAACACGCAGTATGGGCACTACAAGACTATGGTTTTTCAGTAATAATTGCCCCTTCATTTGCTGATATCTTCTTTAGTAATTGCTTCAAAAATGGAATTTTACCAATTTCAATGGATCAATCTATTGTAGAAAAACTACAACAAGAATCAAATCCAATAGAAGTAGATTTAGAAAATCAAATAATCAAAACTTCTTCTGAAGAGATACCATTTGATATTGATTCTCATAAAAAGAAAATTCTCTTAGAAGGATTAGATGATATTGCACAAACATATCAATTTGAAGATAAGATTTCTGAATTTGAAAAACAGTCTACAATCCCATCTGTCTTATGATTTTTTTTACAGTTTTTTGATTTCTCTCTAAATATGAAGGTGATTCTGCATCAAGCCATTCATTGTCTCCGATATCAAAAGCACTAATCTTTCCTTCTTTTGATAGTTGTTGTAAAATATCGTATGAGAGATTGATCTCTTTTTGTTTTTTCTTTGCCCTAATTTTTTGAATGATGTCTTTTCCAAGCATATAGATTCCTAAACATTCAGATAATTGTAATTTCATTACTGGTTTTTCTTTGAATTCAGTGATGATTCCATCTTTTACTATTGCAAACCCTGTTTCTTCTTTTCTTTTTGTTCTAGTTGCAATACATGCAGAACTCTTCTTTTTTGTAAATGTCTCTTTCATCTTTTTGAGATCTATTGCACACAAATTATCTACAAACCATAACACAAATTCTGATTCTCCTTTGAGTTTTTTCTCAATATGTAATAAATCGCCACCAGTTCCACTTTGTGAATCTTGAACAAATGAGATATTTTTTTGATTTCCGTAGTAGTTTTTGATTTGTCCTCCAAGACCATCAAAGTCAGAAATTATGATAATTTCTTTTATGAAACTGAATTTTTGAAGATACCTTATCACATAATCGATGACTGGCTTTCCATTAATTGGAGTCATTGCTTTTGGAAAGAATTCTGTATATGGCTTGCCTCGTGTACCTTTGCCACCGGCTAAAATTATTGCCTTCACAGTCTAACGGTATGATTTTTGCTTTCTTCTTCTTGCGCCAGGTCCGCCAAACTTCTTTGGCTCTTTTCTTCTGGCATCTCCGCTGATTAGATATTTGTCATAATCTGTGATTCTTTTTCTAAGGTCTTCTCTGGTTGATTTTGGGAATGGATGATCTTTTGGATCTTTCTTTGACTTTGTCCATCCTGTTAGTGCTCTAGAGATTGCAGTTGCAACAGCACTTGCTTGTCCCATAAAACCGCCTCCTCTTACTCTAACAGAAATATCGATTTTGTCTCTCAAATCACCTGTAATTTCTAGTGGTGCTAAAATCACTTCACGAGCAGTCTCTTGTGGAATCATTTCAACTGGTACGTTGTTAATTCTAACTTTACCTTGTCCTTTAGTAATGTAAACATGTGCGCTAGATGTTTTTCTAGTTGCAAAATAGATTTCAGTTTTTGGTGTTGTCATTCAGTCCACCCTATTACTCTGCACAATTCTCCCATTGTGGTATAATTTGATGCAGATTTTTTAATTTTTGCTTTTTCAAATTGGGTCTTCTCAAGTGATTTTAGTTCTTTTGGAGAACCAATGTATGCTCTTAATCTTTTAATTGATTCTTTTCCTGATGGTTTTCTATCATATGGTAACATTTGACGAATCATTTTTGTGATAATTGTATCTGGTCTTCTATAGTGTACAGGTCCGTGTTTTGGATTAATGATACTGTTAATTTCTAAAAATTCTCTGTATTCTTTGATCAAGTTTGATCTAGTTCCACTGTACATGATTTTTTCACAGTTTACAAGTGAAACTCTGTGTCCTTGTTTTAGTAATTTCGCAACATTTGATGATAATCTACCAGCAATGTGGTCTGTTGCATCTACAACAATTGGTCTATCAGTTCTAACAACTGTTTCCTGATTAGCCAAGTAATACTACTCCTTTTCCAGTTGGGTTTTGTTCAATTAGTTCTGAATAACTGATTAGTTTTCCACCATTTTCAATGATTTTGGAAGCTGCAGAATTTGAAATTGAAAATGAACATAATGTGATTTTATGAGGTACATTGCCTGTTCCAAGAACTTTGCCTGGAAATACAACAGTGTCGTTTTCTTTAGTTAGTTTAGCGATTTTATTCAAGTTGATGTCTCTTCTAGCAATGGATGGTTTTAATGCATATTCAGCTAGTTTTGCCCAAATTGGAGCGTCGTTTTTAGCTGATGCTGACTTAAGATCCTTCGCCATGCGTATAACTACTTGATTAGTCATGTGAATAATGCGGTTTAAAACCCAAATATAACGTATATGCTTTCTATTCGCTGATTTGGTCGATTGTATCTTTGAATTCGGCCAATCTTTGACCTACTTCTTCTACTCCTGATATAATGATCTGTTCAGGATTAAGTGCTCCAGTTGATTCTACAGTAAGAATTCTCTCGTCTTCCTTGTCTGTTTCAGTTAGCATTGAAATGTTTGCAGAGTTCCATTTTGCATGTTCTGTACCGCGTCCAAGTCTTGCATAACATTCAACTTTGATTCTTTGACCTGGTGCAAGCTCACAAATTGGAATTTTATCTGATGTTGGAGCAATTGAGTCATCTTCAGAAGATAATTCATTTGATAGAATTGTTCTTGTAACATCTGAATCTCCAGAATCTAAAACTAACATTACTTTACAGTTTGAACATCCTGTTTCACTTTGACAGTCACATTTTGATGGCTCATTAAATCTACCCAAATCTGTTTTGAGTGGTATGAGACCTAGTCTGTGTGCTAGACCTTCATCTGGTAATACTGATGAATTCTCAATAATGTCAACTGTATCGATTGCAAAGACTGGAACCCCGTTTAGACAAACCCGTCTAAGGGCATTTGCGTATTGTAATGGCACGCCTTTTAGCTTTAAAACTATTTTTTGATTATCTTTGCTAATTACTTCTAAGGATGACAAATCTTGAAGAAAATCTTCAAAGTCCACATAAAAATCTAGCTAGTTTTGAGTGTGGATTGAGTCTATTTTGAATTCTTGAGGATATGCTTAAGTCCGTATTTTTTCTAGAAAATTCATGGATTTTGAAAAACTGTATTTAGATATTCTAAATCTAGATTCTTCAATCAGATATGCTGCAATTCAAAATAATACGGGTGTAAAGATTGCTGGTGGCTTTAGATCAGAAATAACTCCAATTCTAAGTGATGAAGAACTCCAGATGATGCACTACTATGCATCCCAAAGATGGCAAACTAGGAAAAACATTGAACACAAAATTGGTCCTGCAAAATATGCCCTAGCTGAATATGATAAAATTAAACGAATTACATTCCCCATTGATGAGAAACATCTGCTGATGATAACAACTGATATCGACTCTGATCATAACGTCATTATTCAACAAGTTCTTAAATTGTTTAATCCTAAAACATAATTATTTTTTTGGCAGTATGATATTGAATCTAGTTGGATGTGTTTGAGCAGAAATTTTACCACCATGATTTTCAATAATTTGCTTACAACTAACTAATCCTAAACCTGTTCCTGTCTGTTTGGTTGTAGTTAATGGTTCAAAAATCATTGATACCTGAGAATCCTGTAAAATGTTTGCAGAATCCTCAAATGTAATTTTGATGAAATCTGGTTTGTTATCTAATGTTATTATGATGTTTCCTTTTTCATTTCCTATTGCTTGTATTGCATTCACCATTAAATTTCTAAATACCACTTGAATCTGATATGGATCTCCGAGCAATATTGCATCCTGTCCATTCACACCTAATTTGATATTTTTTGGAATTTTTACTGATTCTATACTTTCATTGATACAGGATTTTATGCTAATTTTTTCTTTGTGTATTTTTCCTATTCTGATGAAATCAAGTACATCATCTACTTGATGAGAAATTCTATCTACATTTTTAGAAATTGTTTGCAATTTTTCATGAATATTTTTTTTCATGCTTAATTCTCTTTCTCTTGTTAACAATTCTACACTCATTTTGATGTTTGATAATGGATTTCTAATGTCGTGTGATAACCTACTCGTAAGCTCACCTACTAATGCAATTTTTTCCTTTTTCATCATTATTTGTGATAGTTGGATGTTTTTTGAAAATAGTAAAAATACGTAAAACAATAACCCACTCATACTGTATCCTATTATTGGAATCTCAATCATTGTATTCTGTTCTCCTTGATGTTCTGGAATACCCTCAAACTGAATAATCCATTTTCCTCCACCAAATACAATTTCCTCATTTTTTGAAAATTCTTTCTCTTTCTGTAATACCTTAATTTTGTTAGAATCAAAAAATAGCTTTTCCGAAACATGTGATCCGTCAAAAATTTTAATTTCTATATGCTCAAAAATATCGTCTTCTAATGTCCCTGTCATAAAATCATTCATTCTAAACACCGAATACACAAATCCAAAAAATTCTCCATAATTGGAACTTTGTTTGTCGTGAAAATCATAAATTGGCATGATTATTAAAAATCCATTTTGAATATCTACATCTGTTTCTTGAACTAGTGTTATTTTTCCAGTAAGTACAGTCTTTCCAGTTTTCATTGCTCGATCAACTGCTTCACTTCTTATTTGCTCTGAGTAAATATCAAATCCTATGGCTTTTCTGTTTCTTTCATTATCTGGCATCAATAAAACAACTGGAAAATATTTGTCTCTTTGCTCTTCTGGGTATATTCCTTGAAATTCTGACTCTTTCAATTTTATATTGATTTCATTTTTTCTCTCTTCACTAGATATGTATTCTATGTATCCTATGCCTTGGTTATCTGGAAATCTTTTTTCGATATTTTGTAAATTGTAAAAATTGTAAAACTCATGTGATTCAACAATTTCAGATGTTGCAAAGAGACCATGAAATCCCATCAAAACTTGTTCATGTATATTTAATTTTTCTAAAATATTATTTGCTATATTT
Organism: Nitrosopumilus sp. S6; assembly: GCF_054515815.1. Taxonomy (NCBI): domain Archaea; kingdom Thermoproteati; phylum Nitrososphaerota; class Nitrososphaeria; order Nitrosopumilales; family Nitrosopumilaceae; genus Nitrosopumilus; species Nitrosopumilus sp. S6. The sequence continues at coordinate 6,624 of NZ_JBTNRI010000017.1, read as the reverse complement.
TTTGTTACGAATTCAAATTCTTTTTCTTGCAAATTTTTTTCTTGTTCTAAAAAAACCATCCATATTACTGTCGTTGTGATTAAAGCAATCCCTAAAGCAATCCATGGAGAATGCCCTAATTTCATATTGTATTCTCACACTAATATCATCTAATAAACTCTCAAAGGACAATTTTTTATTTTGAGGCTTAGAGGTTGAGATAAATACTAAATTATCATAGATTCATTAGAAATGGCCGATGTAACAGTTGCAAGATTCTCTTTTGAAGGAGAGAAATTTGAGATATTGGTAAAACCTGATCCAGCACTAGAGTACAAGCTTGGGAAGAAAAAAGATATTTCTGCAATTTTAGTTTCTGAAGACATCTATACTGATTCAGGGAAAGGAACAAAACCTTCAACTGAAAAATTACTCAAAGCTTTCAAGACTGAAGATCAAACTGAGATTGCTCAAATAATTATGCAAAAAGGGGATCTTAATCTTACAACTGATCAAAGACGAAAAATGATTGAAGACAAGAAAAAACAGCTTGTACAATACATTGCAAAAACATATGTCGATCCTAAAACTCACTTGCCTCATCCTCCTTTGCGAATTGAACAAGCAATGAAAGATGGAAGAGTTTCAGTCGATCCTCAAAAAAGTGTAGATGAACAAGTAAAAGATATTGTAGAAAAACTTCGTTCAATAATTGCTCTAAAATCTGAAAACTTGGAATTAGAGATTGTTATCCCTGCACAATATGCTTCACAATCATATGCTGTTCTAAAATCAGTAGGTTCTTTGAAAAAAGAAGAATGGCAAAATAATGGTTCTCTAAAAGCAATACTTGAAATACCCGCTGCAGCAAGGCCAAACGTGATAGACAGATTAGGTTCTATAACCAAAGGTTCTGCTTCAGTTGAGGTAATGCAATAATGGCAGATAAGAGAAAATATGTTATTCCTGGCGATGTTGTAACAACAGGACCTTTTAGACCTGAACAAAATGTAATTCTTGATGGAAACAAAATAATTTCTACCACTATTGGTATTTCTGAGATTTATGATGATTCTGTTCGTGTAATCCCCTTAACTGGAAAATATATTCCAAAAATCAATGATCTTGTAATTGGCAAAGTCAACTCTCACACATCATTGTCTTGGGAATTGGATATCAACTCATGCTATGTTGGATTTTTACCTGCACAAGACGTCTTTGGACGTGACTTTTCAGCTCATGCTGACGAACTTGCAACTAAACTAAGAACCGGAGATCTTGTAGCTGCAAGAATAGCAAACTTTGATAGAACAAGAGACCCACTAGTTTCAATTTCTGATAGAGATTTGGGAAAGATTGATTCTGGGGTTTTGATGGAAATATCTCCAAGCAAAGTCCCACGCCTAATTGGAAAAAAAGGCAGTATGATTCAGATGATTGAAGAGGCTACTGATGCTGCAATTACAATTGGTCAAAATGGTTGGGTTGTAGTTTCATGCGAATCCCCAGAGGGATTATTAAAGGCTAAAAAAGCAATTCAAATGGTTAATGAGCAAGCACACGTTGCAAATTTGACTGATCAAGTGAAAGAAATGTTAGATAAAAAAGGTGAATCATAATGGGTGGACGAGAAGCAACAATGGTCCTTATGGACGAAAATGGAAAACGTTGTGATGGACGTACAGTAGATGAACCACGTCGAATTATGATTAAAGCTGGTGGACTCAAAAATGCAGATGGTTCATCTTACATTGAATTTGGAGATAACAAAATTCTAGTTGGAGTTTTTGGTCCAAGAGATGTTCATCCAAAACACATGTCTGACACTGACACTGGTATTTTGAGAGTTAGATATCATATGGAGCCATTCTCTGTTGGTGAGAGAAAGAATCCAGCTCCTTCAAGAAGAGAGATTGAAATTTCCAAAGTTATCAAAGAAGCATTAGAGCCTGCAGTTATGTTAGATAAATTCCCAAGAACTGCAGTTGATGTGTTTATTGAAGTTTTACAAGCAGATGGTGGAACTAGATGTGCAGCACTTACTGCAGCATCTGTTGCATTAGCTGATGCAGGTATTCCAATGAGAGATATGGTTGCAGCAATTGCAGCAGGAAAAGTTGCAGACACTGTAATTCTTGATGTTAATAATGAAGAAGACCAGGCAGGTCAAGCAGACATGCCAATTGGCTACATGCCAAATCTTGAAAAAATAACACTATTGCAATTAGATGGCGTACTTACTCCTGAAGAATACAAAAAATGTGTTCAAGTTGGAGTAGATGGATGCAAACTAGTTTACGAATTACAAAAGAAAGCACTCAACGACAAATATTTTGGAAATAAAGGAGACTAGGAAATGACTTCACATACTGTTATTGATGAACTAAAGAGAAATCAAATTCTTGACTTGTTAGAGCAAGGAAAAAGAGTTGATGGAAGGGCTCTTGATGAAGTAAGAGAAGTTTCAATTGAAACTAATGCAATTCCAAAAGCAAATGGTTCCGCAAGAGTCAGATTAGGTGATACTGAAGTTGTTTGCGGAGTTAAAATCCAACCAGACAGACCTTTCCCTGATACTGGTGACAAAGGTCTTTTCATTTGTACTGCTGAACTATTACCACTATCGCATCCTACAGTAGAAACAGGACCTCCTGGACCTGAAGTAATTGAATTAGCTAGAGTTGTAGATAGAGGAATTAGAGAAAGTCACATGATTGATGTTTCTCAATTAGTTATTGAAAAAGACAAATCTGTAATTGGTGTTTTTGCAGATAATGTTGTTGTTGATTATGATGGTAATCTCTTTGATGCATGTTCTTATGCTGCAACTGCAGCATTACTATCATCTAAAAGTCCAAAATGGAATTGGGTAGATGACGCTCCTGCATTAGTTGAAGGAGAAGATGTTGCTGTTCCAATTACTACCATCCCTGTATCTGTAACTATGGCTAAAATTGGAAAACACATCATAGTTGATCCTAACGGTGATGAGTGGGCAAGTATGGATGCAAGAATTACAATTACTAGTGATTCTGACGGAAACATTTGTGCCTTACAAAAAGGAGGCAATGATGGATTTACCATAGAGGAAATTGTACAATGCGGTGAGATTTCAGTTAGAGTAGGCGCAAAAATAAGAGAAAAATTAAAAGCAGCTCAGCAGGCAGGTCAATAAAATGGCAAAAGCTAAAAAATCACTCAAAGGTCTTGGTGCAAGATACGGAATTAAGATTAGAAAAGAGTATACCAAAATTCACCTTCAATTAAAACAAAAAAGAGCATGTCCTGAATGTGGTTCACAAACATTTGGCAGAGATGCAGTAGGAATTTGGTCTTGTAAAAAATGTAGCTTCAAAGTGGCTGGAACTGCATATGACGTTAAAGTTTAGTGCAAAAATTACAGTTGATGCAAAAGACAATACAAAAGCAATTTTTGATTCTGTAAATACTGATAACGAATTTTATCCTGAAAACCCAGTAAAAACTGAAATTAAACTAGATAAAAAAATGATAATTTCTGTAGAATCTGAACATCTTCCCCACTTGAGAGCAAATCTGAACTCTACTTTGAGACTAATTCAAGCAAGTAATGATACAATAGAATCGGTAAAGATATAATGAAACAAAAATTGTGGTAAACCATGTCAGCAGGACAAATGCCACCATGGCTTCAAGAACAATTGATGAAACTACAACAATCTCAACAAAACCTCCAATCAATCATGACTCAGAAACAACACCTTGAGATGGAGAAGGCAGAAACTGAGAAAGCACTTGAAGAATTAAAAAAAGTCGGTGATGCTGATACAGTTTACAAACAAGCAGGAACTGTCTTGTTAAAATCAACAAAAAAAGAACTAATTGATGAATTAGAAGAAAAACAAGAGATGGCAAAAACTCGTATGACCGTCCTTGAAAAACAAGAAACACGTGTCAAAGAAAGTCTCAAAGAACAAGAAACAAAAATTACTGAAATGATGAAGGGTGGTTCTGAGGCACCAAAAACCGAAGAAGATAATCCTCGAAAATAATCACTAAAACCATTTTCATATAAGATATTAACAATTCATTTCAAAGGTATTTGTGAAATTAGAGAATCTAAGAATTATTGTTGATGAAAGAGAGAAAAAAAGCGGAATTCCTGAATTACTAAAATCAGTTGGCCTGAATCTTGAGATGAAGACCCTTCCGATAGGTGACTATATTGTTGCCCCTGAAACAGTTGTGGAGCGAAAAAGCATTCGTGATTTGATGGCATCAGTATTTGATGGTAGACTGTTTGATCAATGTGCTAGACTCAAGGAGCATTTTGAACATCCAATTGTTCTAATGGAAGGTAATGTTGATGAAATTGAAGAGATTACGGAAAACCCTTTAATTTTTTATGGTGCAATATCAACTGTTGTTCTTGATTTTAAAATCCCAGTAATTCCTACCCCAAGTGCGGCACATACTGCAAAATTATTGGTCTCTATGTGTTCTAGAAAAGATGTATCAAAAGGCCCATTCTTGAAAAAAATAAAAAAATCATCTGATTTGGAGATACAACAATTGTCTTCTCTTTGCAGTTTACCTGGTGTTGGGGAAAAGTTTGCAGTAAGAATGCTTGAGAAATTTGGCACTCCTCTCAAAGTATTTTCTGCCACAACTACAGAACTTGCAAAAGTTGAAGGATTAGGTGAGGCAAGAGCCAAAAAAATCAAAAAAGTCCTTGATACAAAAAGTAAACATCTCAAAAAATCAAATCAAAAAACTCTACATGATGACTGATACAATTGAATCTTTACTAAATAGCGGCCAAACGTTGATGAATCTGGGAAATCCAAAAGATGCATTAATAATTTATGATAAAATTCTTTCACAAGACCCAAAACATATTGTGGCTTTGCTAAAGAAAGGACACATTTTGGGGCAATTGGCAAGATATGAACAAGCAATTACTCAATACGATAGTATTCTTTCTCAAGAAAAAAATCTCTTAGCATTACTTAACAAAGGATTGGCTCATCATTATCTGGGACAAGTGGATGTTGCTCTTGATTGCTATGATGAAGTTTTGAAAGAAAAACCTAACAATCCAACTACGCTTTACAATAAAGCATCATCTTTAATAAAATCTGGAAAAATACAAGAAGGAATCAAAATCTTATCTGAAGTTATCAAATTGGATTTTTCATTTAAAGAAAAAGCTAAATTTGATATTGAATTTGAACATATAAGAAAACTTAATGAATTTAAAAAAATTACAGTTTAATTCTTCAAATTGTTATTTTTACAATTGCTCTTTGAGTAATTTTCTTTTCAATGGGGTGGCACAGATGGGGCATTCTTTTCCTGTTGAATGGTTTATTCTACATCCTGGGCAATAATGCACCCACTTTCCAACATCTCTGATTCCTTGAGTCATTATTGGTGAAATCTTCAATCCTAGATTTCTTGCTACATTGGAAATGGCAAAATCATCACTAATTATCTCGCCTTCTAATTCAATACTTAATGCAATAACTGACAAATCTTGTTTTGATAGTTGGGGATAATCTCCAGTATTTTTTGCAGCATCAGTAGCAGCTTTTATTGAATCTGTATCGGGTTCTCTAATTTTTAGTCTGTTTGTTTCAAGTAAAGTTCCTAACGCATCGTGATTTTTCTTTATGTGTTTGATTTCATCATATACTAATGATGTTGTATAACAATCATTAGCTGATCTAAATGGAACACCTGCATAAAATGCACTAGCGTCTAAAATTCTAAAATCCAAGCTTACTCATCTGTCTTAGTCCTCTCTGTTTTAATCTCAGAAAGATTGCTGGTTTTTTATATTTCTTGATTGTTATTGGTTCCTCAAATCCTGCGGTTTTGACTACTTGTGCATCCATTACAATGTTGCAATCATGTGAACTGATAATCTCAATCTTTTCGTCTGGCACAACAATTGATTCTAGTCTATACACTGGTGCAACTGGAGTAATTATCAATACATCTAAACTCTCATGCAAAATTGGTCCTCCTAATGAAAATGAATGTCCTGTAGAACCACTTGGTGTTGCAACAATTACTCCGTCCATCTTTTGTTTTACATTATCATTTTGAAATTTAATCTCAATCTCTGCTGTTCTTGTCAAGTTTGTTCTAGCGATGTAGATCTCATTTAGTGCTGGCGGGAATTCTTTTCCTCCACAAGATGCAACCACTCTAGTTCTCTTGTCTAAGAAAAATTTGTCTTTTTGAATTTGATTTAATGCATTATCTATCTCTTCGATTGTAATTTCAGCTAAAATTCCCCTATTTCCACCTACATTAATTGTCAAAATTGGAGTTTCATTATCTAAATTTCTAAAAACTCGAAGTGTGGTTCCATCTCCACCTAAAGTTATTACTAAATCTAGTTTTATTTTTTTTAATTCTTCTAGGGTTTCAATCTTTTTTGCCCCCTCGACTTGAATTGGGGCTATGGTGTACACCTTAGATTTTTTCTTCAATAATTTTTTTGCTACATCAGTTGCAGCTTTTTCCGATTCTTTGTTTCCTACTTTACTTACCACTGCAACATTTTGTAGTTTCAAGCAGTTTTCTAGAAATGTCATTTACTTAAAAATGATATTTTTTGGAAAAACAATTAAGTATGAAAGAGATTCCGATTATCTC
>NZ_JBTNRI010000016.1:0-35982 GCF_054515815.1 Nitrosopumilus sp. S6 | reverse complement strand
ACAACTACTGGTGCTCAAACCCGATCTCTCTCTGACACAATATCTCTCTCTGACACTACAAACAACACTGTCACAAAATCTCTCTCTGACACCACCTCCATATCTGACACTGTTATAGCATCAGGTTCTCAAACCCGATCTCTCTCTGACACAATATCTCTCTCTGACACTACATCTCGTGTACTGGTTCTTTCCTCTAGTACCTCTAGTGTAACAATTCAATCTTCTTCGCCAACAATAAAGATCAGCTCCTCTTCATCATTAGCTACTGTCACTGTTCCTAGTGGTACAAATGGGGCAATTGATTTTACTGCTAGTGGTGGCTCAGCAACCACTCCTGGTCAGACTATGACAATAACTACTCAAGACACAAATCCAATTGAAATTCAAATACAAGCCAGTACGGCAATTTCTACATCTTCAGGTTCTACTTGGAATGGTATTTTCCAAACTGCTAATGTTAGAACTGTATCCAGCGTTTCTGCCCCATCCGGTCAAACTGTTGATTTAGTAATTAGAATTGGTTCTCCTGACAGTAATTTGAGCTTGGACAAAGCAATGAAAATCACCCTTAATGGACAAGCTGGAAAACGTGCATACTTTGTATCATCTACTGGTGCCCAAACAGAAATTACTGCTACTTGTGATTCTACTGATGTTTCTACTGTAACGCTTGCAACTGATGCTGATTGTAAGATTGATAGTGGCTCAAACTTAATTGTAATGACTAAACATGCTACTGATCTGTTTACTGCTAGTACTACTAGTACTACAAGTGGAAGTGGAGGAAGTTCAGATAGCACCCCCCCATCAGTTTTTGTAGGATTTGCGGAAAATGAATTCCCATTAGTCTATGATGGTGTTAATTACATTCCTTCTCTATTTGACAATGCTCATACCGCAATAATTGAAACTGGTGATGAATTAAAGACTACTTTGACTTTATATGAAAATACGGGTAATGGAAATGTACAACATGTGGAGATGTATGTAAACCAATTTGGTTCACGAATTCTAAATGATCTCACAGAAACTATTGTGATTTATGATAAACAGCATGGTGTGGAAATAATTGATCCATATAATTTGATACACACAGCTGATATCCTCCCATCAATATCTGAAAATAAAGCCGTATTTGACTTTGTAATTGTATTTGAGAATAGTATTCCAAAGTCTGATATTTTATTCCGAGTTTGGGATGTCAAACGAAATTCTATGGAGTTACATCTGCCAGATGCATTAATTGTTAATGTTTCTGTTGATCCTGAACCCGCAGTAGACTCTGTTGTTGATCCTGAACCCGCAGTAGACTCTGTTGTTGATCCTGAACCCGCAGTAGACTCTGTTGTTGATCCTGAACCTGTATCTGATAACTTTACTGTTGAACAACTTTCTATTCTAAAGAAATGGGCAGGATATGATCTAAATTCTGCGTCTGAACTTGATGTGTTGTCTGAATTTGGAGTAAATGGTGATAAGATTCCCTCTTGGGTTAAACAATATGTTGGATGGATTTTAAAGGAACAAGTATCATATAATGAATTTACCAACGCTCTGAATTATTTAGATAATCGAGGTTCTTTGTCTAGTTCTATGGTGATGGATCCTGAACCCTAGAAAACTCAAAACTTTATTGATTCTTCATACTCTAGTTTAACTATAGAACTTATCAAAAAATAGATTGATCTGAGGTTGAATCAATTAAAACTTGTAATTTATATCAAATCGTATTTTGATGAATCTCATTGCCTAGAAAAGTCAGGATGACAAAAAATGGTATCCTGTGTGAGGTAAATGAAAGACGTGTTTGTTTAGATCCAAAAAATGCTGATGCTACAGGAATAAATTTTGTATCTCATGCTCATGCTGATCATCTTCCTTCAAAAAATGGTGGAACAATCTTATCTTCAATTGAAACCAGTGAAATTGCTAATCTACGTGGGTTCAAGATGGAAAATCATGTTGAATCTATTGATGATTTCTCTCTAATTGATAGTGGACATATTCTTGGCGCAAAGGGACTTCTCTTTGATGATATCTTCTATACCGGTGATATCTGTACCCGAAATAGAGGCTTTCTTCAGGGTGCAAAAATTCCAAAATGTAAGACATTGATTACTGAATGCACATTTGGCTTGCCTGAATTTATTTTTCCAAAAATGGATGAAATTCAAAAACAGGTAAATGAGTTGATTTCAGAATTATATGGTAAAGGAATACCTGTGATTTTAATGGGATATCAGTTGGGAAAGGCCCAAACTATCACCCAACTCTTTGGACATTGGGGCCCACTTTACTTTCATGATTCTGTAAAAGAAATGAACACACTTCATCAGAAATTTGGTGTTGAACTAAAAAATGGTATGGGGCATTCTGAGGCTCAAAAAAATGGATTGCTAGATAAGAAACCTTGGATAATGGTTGCCCCTATGATGTCCAGTAAAAATAAATTCATTCAAGAAATGAAATCAAAATACGGCGCAGTAACAATCGGATTTAGTGGATGGGCTCAATCTACAAAATTTTCTTTTGGACGAAGAACTGATTACTCTATTCCAATGAGTGATCATTGTGATTTTAATGAATTAGTGGATATGGTAATTCAATCTGGTGCAGAACAAGTTTACACTATACATGGATTCGTTGAAGAATTTGCAGAACACTTGAAGAAGAAAATTGGAATTAGTGCTCAACCATTACTTGAAAATTCTTTAGATGACTTTACTTGACAAATTCATGACAATCACACTCTGCAACTAGACATGTCTCTGAATTTCTAATGTGATCATGTGAAAAATGTTTACATTTATCATTTTTGCAAATTCTTCTTTGTGCTTCTTTTTGTACAACTGACTGTGCAATCTCATTTGCTTTTTCCTTAGTGTATCCTTTTTTATCAATATAGAAATGCACTATTCTATTGTACAGAACATCTGGATTGAATTGTTTTTCTAGCAAGGTAATTCTGCATAAAATACGTCATTATGATATTAAAAGATCGGTTATTGAAAACCTGTAATTTACCTCAAAATCACGCCTATGTCCATGAGATTTGTATGCGTAAAATCAGTTATTATGTTACTTTTTTGCTTTTGAAAGAATCTTCCTGAGTCACTATTTTTTAAAAATTCTTTCATTGTGTTTAGGTCTACTTTGATGTTTTCAGTAATTGCCCCTGCAAATACGGAATTTCCATCAATTCCATCAGTTCCCATTGATGCAATGACTATTTTTTTGAATTTTTGAGTATTCTTCAAAAGTCTTAATACTAATTCTTGATTTCTTCCTCCCATACCTTTTCCTAAAACTTTCACTGTTGTTTCCCCCCCAATAAGCAAACATGTTTTTTGATCTTCTGAAATATTCTCTAAAATTTTTGTCACTGCTTCTTTGATATCTCCAAATACTTGTAATGTTTTGATTTTGTAACCTTTCTTCTTAGCTTCTATCTCCATTGCTTTTAGGCAATCATTGTTGTTTGCTATTACCTGATTTTCAATTTTATGCTTTTTTGGAGTTTCTAACTTTTCATCTTCTAATCCTTTCTCTAAAACTTGTAGAACCTCAATCGGAGTTTTTCTTTTTAGTTTATATTTTTCTAAAATATCTAATGCATCTGAAAATGTTGTATTGTCCATGTATGTAGTCCCTGATGCAATAGATGACAGGTCGTCTCCTTCAACATCTGACATTATCAAACTTAGACCTTGGCATTTCATGTTTTCAACTAACTTCCCTCCTTTGATTTTTGAAAGATGTTTTCTAACACAATTGAACTCTTGAATGGATGCACCTGATTTTAGTAATAATTTTGTCACAAAGATTTTGTCATCTAATGTTATGCCATTTGGCATGGCCAAAAGTGATGAACCTCCTCCTGACACTAGAAAAATTATTAGTTCATCACTCTTTTTATTTTGAACAAATTTTATGACTTCTTTTGCCGCTTTTACACTGGTTTGATCAGGCTCAGGATGCCTGGAATTAAAAATCTGAAATTTCTTACCTTTGATGATTGATTTTGAGCCTTTGGGAATCACTATGATTCCACTCTTAATTGGAACTATTGCATTAAGTGCCCTTGTCATGGAATCTCCTGCTTTTCCAAATGCTACTGAGTAAATGTTAGAATATTTTGTAATATTGATAGTTTTACCATTGATTTTGATTTTTTCAGGTGTGACATACTTTGAAATTATATTTTCTGGATTTGCTGCTCTGAGACCTGCGTCTAAAATCTCTAAACATTCTTTCTTTTTGTCAGTTGTTGCCAACTCTTCAAAATTCTGAATGATCATACTCTTCCTCAATAATGCAAGATATAATAATAATCAATGATGCTGGTGATCTATGCAAACAGTACGCATTCCAAAAGTTATCAACTTTGGAGAAAATGCACTTGGTGAAACAGAATATCCTAAAAATGCATTAATTGTCACAACAGTTCCTCCAGAACTTTCTGACAAATGGATTGCAAGAATGGGAATTCAGGATTATATGCTGTATGACCAAGTAAAACCTGAACCATCAATTGATGATGTCAATGCTGTTATTTCACAATTCAAAGACAAAGATCCCTCTGTCCTAATTGGACTCGGTGGTGGAAGTTCTATGGATGTAGTAAAATATGCTGCACCTGAGATGAAAAAAGAAAAGATCTTGATTCCAACAACCTTTGGAACTGGAGCTGAAATGACAACTTATTGTGTTCTCAAATTTGATGGAAAAAAGAAATTGTTACGTGAAGACAGATTCTTAGCTGACATGGCAGTAGTTGATTCATATTTTATGGACGGTACTCCTGAACAAGTCATCAAAAATTCTGTCTGTGATGCATGTGCTCAAGCTACTGAGGGCTATGATAGCAAACTTGGTAATGACTTGACTAGAACTCTGTGTAAACAAGCATTTGAGATTCTTTATGATGCAATTATGAATGACAAACCAGAAAACTATCCTTACGGTTCAATGTTGTCTGGTATGGGCTTTGGTAATTGTTCTACGACTCTTGGACATGCTTTGTCCTATGTGTTCTCAAATGAAGGTGTACCTCATGGTTACTCTCTTTCATCCTGTACTACAGTAGCTCACAAACATAACAAATCAATCTTCTATGACAGATTCAAAGAAGCAATGGAAAAACTAGGATTTGATAAATTAGAACTCAAAGCTGATGTTTCTGAAGCTGCAGATACCGTCATGACTGATAGAGGACATTTGGATCCAAACCCAATTCCAATATCAAAAGATGATGTTGTAAAATGTCTTGAGGATATCAAAGCAGGTAATTTGTAAAAAATTCACAAATTTTTTACCTTTTTTCTATTTTCTTGATAAACTGCGAAATTGGCAGCTTGATTAAACTTTTTATTCTAATGATTCGACGTAAATGTACTTGACTGATAAGAAACTCAAATTTGGTATTCAAAACGGGCTAAATGTTGCAAGAGCTGGATACACTGAGGATCAAATCTTAACAGCATGTATGCTTGCTGACAAAACAGGCTATGATTCTATTTTCTATATGGACCATACTAATGTCCCACAATGGAAAAATGCTATTGTATTAGATCCATGGGTTATGCTTTCAGCTATTGCTGCAGTTACAAACAATGTTGAACTTGGAACTTGTGTAACTGATGCAATTAGAAGACATCCTTCAAACATTGCACTTGCTGCAATTACTCTTGATAGAGTTTCAAAAGGTAGAGCAATTCTTGGAATTGGTGCCGGTGAAGCACAAAATCTAAAAGAATTTTGTATTCCATTTGAAAAACCAGTATCAAAATGGGAAGAACAAATTGAAACTATTCATAAATTATACGAATCAACTCCTGATAACACTGTAAATTATGATGGAAAATATTACAAACTCGAGGGTGCATGTTTACAAGCCCCTCCAATTAGAAAACCTCGTCCACCAACATATATGGCATCTGGTGGTACACGTACACTTGCATTAACTGGAAAACTTGGTGATGGTTGGTTACCAATTGGTTACACTCCAGAACTGTTTGAAGATCATGCAAAACAAATTCAAAAATCTATGGATGAAAATAACCGAACTCAAGAAGAAAAAGATAACTTCCAATATGCACTTGATATTGATGTCTACTTTTCTGAAGATGCAGAAGAGTCATGGGCAAGAATGAAAGAAGCTGTCAAAGTGAGTTTGTTCAAACCCGAAATCCTTCGTGTACATGGACTAAAAGAAATTGAAGGCTTTGATTTTAGAAAATACTTTACAGAATATTCAATGTCTAATCAAGATTGGATTGTAAAGATGAGAGAAGCTGCCACAAAGATTCCTGAACCTGTGGCACGTTCTTCAACTGCAGTTGGAACTCCTGATGATATCATTCCAACATTTGAGAGATTCATGGATGCTGGTGTTAATCACTTTGTAATTAGATTCTGGGGTAAGAATTACTTTGGCTCTATTGATAAATTCGCAAGTCATGTAATGCCTGCACTCAGAGAAAAAGCCAAACAATAAGACGTTCTATTCTATAACATACAGAAAATCATTTACTTTACTGTGTTTTACAATATATCATGGATGATGACCTTCCTGAATCTGTAAAGAAATGCCTTGACATTTTAGAAGAAAATGTCGAGATTCTAGCAAATTTGGAACTTGAACTAGAAGATGAACAAGAAAATACTTTGGTTCCTGATATGGAATTACATCAACTATATGATATGACTGAAGATGTCGCAGAATCTGCAAAATTAAAAAGAGCTGAATCTAATTTTGCAAGAAGACAAGCAGAAGACTCTTTATGATTTGTGAGGTCTCTTGTTTTTTGCTTTTGTAAATGACTTTGCTCTACGTTTGTTTCGTTGTTTTTCTAACCGCTTTCTTGTGCGTTCAGTTGCTTTTGTTGAACCTGCAATAATCTTTGTTTTGCTTCCATCTCTAAGCATTATTTCTTTTCCTTTGAATCTAAACTCAACATCTCTGCATTTGATGTAATATTTTTTCATGCAGAAAAATATTCTATTGTTTGTACCATGCATCTCTTTAATTTCTCTAGATTTTTTTAATTCATTGAGAATATTTCGTAATAATCCTTTGTCAATATCTGTAATTCTATGCAACTCTCTAAACCAGATGAACTTTGACTCTGCTCCCCATTCTTCGAGAATATCTAGTACTTCTTTCGTTGCTTCTTCTCGTTCCTCGTCTAACTCTGACATGATTGTTATTGAATTTCTCTTAAATTAAGTGATTTTATTTAATAAAAAAATTGAATGAGTAAAGTCAAGTTTTAGGATGTTTCTGTTTTTTTGATATTTTTTGTGATTTGATGATATGAATCAATATCAAACTGAATGTGATGAATTGTCTTGTAAGATTTTGGAAATTAAGGCATTAGCTAAAGAACTTGAGGAAGAAGATTAGACTATTTTTTTAGTCGTCTTTCTTTGATTCTTGATTTTGTAACCTTTGTTGATTGTTTTTGATTATTTTCCATTTGCTTTGCAATGTTGTCTATCTGCTTGATGATTTTCTCTTGTTCTTGAGGTGATTCTATCTTTAGAAGTTTCTTTTTTAATTTTTTTAAATTATTTGTGTATCTATTAAAATCATTTTTTAATTCATCAAGATATGGATCTCGCATACTTTTTGGCATACATTGTTACATTTAGTTTATTAGATCAACTTCCAAATTACAACTGGTTTGAAACTAGTAGGACGTCTTGAAATCAAATCATATGAAAAGATAAAAGAATTTCTTTCTGAAGAACACGTTGGAAGAATTGCAAGCATTGATGACAATGGATACCCTCAAATCATTCCTATGAATTTTGCATTTGCAAATGATTCAATTTACATGCATTCGTATACTAGGGGTGAAAAATTAGATAATATCTCAAGAAATGACAAAGTTGGGTTTGAAGTTGATAGAGAATTAGAATTTCTTCCATCATATTTCTCACATCCTACTGATGCATCTCAAGCAGATACTTTGTACATTAGTGTGGTTATCAAAGGAAAAGCAGTTATTGTTGAAGATGATGTTGAAAAAGCACTTGGACTCAATGAATTAATGAAAAAATATCAGCCTGAAGGCAATTACATTCCAATACAAAATAATGATCTAGTTTTAGATGAGGTTGCAGTTATCAAAGTCATTCCTGACTCTATCAAAGGAAAGTACAAAATTGGGCAACAATTACGATCTGATTCTAGACAAATTTTGGCACAAAAAATACTAGAACGAAACTCTTCTACCTCTAAACAAACTCTGAAAATTATGGGCTTTGAGGAAACTCCTGATGGACTAAAAATGGTCGATGAACCTGTTTGGTAGTTTATGATATCACCATTGCTTTAAATTCAGTTTTTAGGGATTGTACATGTTGGAGCAAATAACTCAATTTGACTTAGTATCTGAATATGTTCCTACAGGTGATCAACCCCAAGCAATTGATCAACTAGTTCGAGGTGTCAAAGACAAAACTGTTCAAACATTATTGGGTGTTACTGGTAGTGGTAAGACATTTTCTGTTGCAAATGTTATTGCAAGAACTGGAAAAAACACTCTAGTCATATCTCATAATAAGACACTAGCTGCACAACTGTATTCTGAATTAAAACAATTCTTTCCAAAAAATAATGTTGGATATTTTGTTTCATATTATGATTATTATCAACCAGAAAGTTACCTTCCGCAAACTGATACTTACATTGAGAAAGACACTCAAATAAATGAGAAAATTGAAAAGCTAAGATTGGAGGCAACGGCAATGTTGCTCTCAGGCGAACCCACAATTATTGTATCTACTGTTTCATGCATCTATTCTCTTGGTAATCCCAAAGATTGGGAAGATTTGGCAATTACTGTAACCTCTGGTGATGAAATTAAACGAAATGAACTCATTAGACAATTAGTTGATGCTCGATATGAAAGAAACGATACTGAGGTAGCTCCTGGAAACTTTAGAGTCAAAGGTGATACCATTGACATTACTCCTGCATATTCTGAAGATCTTGTAAGAATTTCCATGTTTGGTGATGAAGTAGAAAAAATATCTTTACTTGATCATGTTTCCCTAAAAGAAAAAAAGAAAATTAATCAAATGAAAATTTTTCCTGCAAAACACTATCTTATAGCTAAGGATGTAAGAAAAAAAGCAGTTCAATCAATTAAAGATGAACTCAAGAAACGTTTGCCTGAATTAAATGAATTAGAAAAACAGAGACTTGAAATGAGAACAAAATATGATTTGGAGATGATTGAAGAGTTGGGGTATTGTTCTGGTATTGAAAACTACTCTAGGCATTTTGATGGTAGACAAGCAGGCCAAAAGGCATTTTGTTTGATGGATTTTTTTGGAGATGATTACTTACTCGTAATTGATGAATCCCATGTTACATTGCCACAACTACATGGTATGTACAAAGGTGATCATTCTAGAAAAAAAGAACTAGTGACATATGGATTCAGATTGCCAAGTGCATATGATAATCGTCCGTTAAAATTTGAAGAATTTGAAAAATACCTTAAAAACACAATCTTTGTTTCTGCAACTCCTGCAGAATACGAAAAGAAGATTTCTTCCACTATTGCAGAACAACTGGTGAGGCCTACTGGGTTACTTGATCCTCAAGTGGAAATTAGGCCTACAAAAAACCAGATGGATGATTTAATTCAAGAAATCAACAAAAAAGTAGCCTGTTCTGAGCGTGTTTTAGTTACAACTTTGACCAAAAGGATGGCTGAAGATCTGGCTGAATATCTCTCAAAAAAACAAATTCGTGTACGATACATGCATTCTGAAATTGAAGGATTGCAGAGAACTGAGTTAATCAGGCAATTACGTCTTGGAGAATTTGATGTTCTAGTTGGAATCAACTTGCTTCGAGAAGGATTGGATATTCCTGAAGTGTCTCTTGTTGCGATACTTGATGCCGATAAGGAAGGATTTCTTAGAAACTTTACTAGTTTAATTCAAACTTTTGGTAGGGCCGCAAGAAATGAAAACGGACATGTCATTATGTATGCTGATACAACTACCAAATCAATGAAAAATGCAATGGATGAAACAAAACGTCGTAGAGAAAAACAAATACAATACAATAAAGACAATAACATAACTCCAAAGACAATCATAAAATCTGTTCCAGAACAAGTTACCACACTTGATGATTCAAAACTAAAATCAACTCATGATATTGCTACTGATATTATTGATTTGGAATCTCAGATGAAAAAATATTCTGAAGATTTGGATTTTGAGCGTGCAATTGAATGTAGGGATAGAATAAAAAGACTAGAAAAGGAGATTCAAATAAAAAATGACAGGAGATAAATTAAAAATTCGTGGTGCACGTCACCATAATTTAAAAAATATTGACATTGATATTCCAAAAAACAAGTTAGTTGTAATTAGTGGATTATCTGGTTCTGGAAAATCCACTTTGGCTTTTGATACCATTTATGCTGAAGGTCAAAGACGATATGTTGAATCTCTTTCTGCATATGCACGTCAATTTTTAGAGATGATGGATAAACCTGATGTTGATTCTATTGAAGGCCTATCTCCTGCAATATCCATTCAACAAAAAACAACTAGCAAAAATCCCCGTTCTACGGTTGGAACAACTACTGAAATCTATGATTACATGAGATTACTTTATGCAAGAATTGGCATTCCTTATTGTACTAATTGTGGACGAAAAATCTCTACTCAATCAATTGAAACTATCTGTGATTCTGTGCTAAGAGAATTTTCAGGCAAAAAAATTCTAATCTTATCTCCAATCATTCAAAGAAAAAAAGGAACCTATGAGAAACTATTTGAACAGATCAAAAAGGATGGATATTCAAGAATACGCCTAAATGGTGAAATTTTGAGCCTAGATGAAGAAATCCCTCCTCTTGATAGGCAAAAATGGCACAACATTGAGATTGCAGTTGACAGAATTACTACTGAAAAATCAGAGCGCTCAAGATTGTTTGAGGCAATTCAGACTGCAATAAAGGCATCCAAAGGAGATGTTATGATCGCATCAGAAAAATCTGAAAAAATCTTTTCTCAAAACAATGCATGTCCTTATTGTGGATTAACTGTAGGTGAGTTGGAACCAAGAAATTTCTCTTTTAACTCCCCTTTTGGTTTGTGTAAAGAATGTAATGGTCTTGGTGTCAAAATGGAATTTGATCCTGATTTGGTAATTCCTGATAAAACAAAGTCCATTTTGGATGGTGCGATTGTTCCATGGAGTGGAAGATTTTCTTCATTTAGAAGACAAGCATTAAGAGCAGTTGGAAAAAAATTTGGCTTTGATTTGATGACTCCTATAAACAAAATAAAACCAAAACATCTTCAAATTATTTTGTATGGCACTGATGATTTAATTGATTTTAACTATCGTTCAAAATCAGGTGACTCTTCATGGCAATATACCAATGCCTTTGAAGGTGTATTATCTAATCTTCAACGTGTCTTCATGGAAACAGACTCTGAAGCAAAACGTGAATGGTTAAAACAATTCATGCGTGACACCCCCTGTAATACATGTAAAGGAAAAAAACTCAAACCTGAATCTCTTGCAGTAAAAATTAACGATAAAGGAATAATGGATGTTTGTGATTTATCTATTGATCATTGTTATGATTTTTTTTCTACATTGAAATTGACTGAAAATGAGCAATACATTGCAAGAGATGTTCTAAAAGAGATTAAAGAACGACTAGAATTTTTAATGAATGTCGGTTTGAATTATCTTACTCTAAACAGATTAAGTTCTACGTTGTCTGGTGGTGAATCTCAAAGAATTCGATTAGCAACTCAAATTGGCTCTAATCTTACTGGTGTGTTGTATGTTTTAGATGAGCCCACCATTGGCCTTCATCAAAGAGATAATGCACGACTCATAAAAACGCTAAATAAACTACGAAATCTGGGAAATACTGTCATTGTAGTGGAGCATGACGAAGAAGTTATACGAAATTCAGACTGGATGGTTGATTTGGGTCCTGGTGCTGGTGTGAATGGAGGAAGTGTAGTTTTTGAAGGAACTGTTAACCAAATTCTTAATGGTCACAAATCTGTAACTGGTGATTATCTTAAAGATAACTCATTAATCACATTACAAGATAAAATTAGAAATAATTCTGGTACTCTTGTTGTAGAAAAAGCATCTGAAAATAATCTGAAAAACATTGATGTTGAAATTCCATTGGGTCTCTTTGTTTCAATTACTGGTGTTTCAGGTTCTGGAAAATCTACTTTAATTAATGATATTTTACTCAAAGCACTAGAGAATCATTTTTACAAATCAAATGTAAAACCTGGAAATCACAAAAAGATTGTTGGTTTGGAAAATATTGATAAGGTTATTGCAATTGATCAATCCCCCATTGGAAGAACTCCTAGGTCAAACCCTGCAACATACATCGGTGCATTTACTCCTATTAGAGAATTATATGCAAATACTGAACTATCAAAAGAACGTGGATATGCTCCAGGACAATTTTCATTTAATGTTGCTGATGGACGATGTTTTGCATGTGATGGTGATGGAGTAAAACAAATTGAGATGCAGTTTCTTTCTGATGTTTATGTAAAATGTGATGAATGCAAAGGAAAACGTTACAACTCTGAAACATTATCTGTTCTTTACAAAGGAAAAAACATTTCAGATATTTTAGATATGACCGTATATGAGGCGCTGAACTTTTTTGAGAACGTTCCTGCAATTAAAAGAAAATTACAAACAATCTATGATGTTGGATTAGGTTACATCAAACTTGGACAATCATCTACAACTCTATCTGGTGGTGAGGCTCAAAGAGTTAAACTAGCCTCAGAATTATCTAAACGAGGTACTGGAAAGACAATGTATATTTTAGATGAACCTACAACTGGACTACACTTTGCAGATGTTCAAAAATTATTAGATGTTCTAAACCGACTAGCAAATCTTGGAAACACTGTAGTTGTAATTGAGCATAATATGGATGTCATTAAAAATTCAGATTGGATAATTGATTTAGGTCCTGAAGGCGGTGATGAAGGTGGCAGGATAGTTGCTGTAGGTACTCCAAAAGATATTGCAAAAGCTCCTGGAAGTTATACTGGGAAATACCTTAAGAAACTAGTTAAAAAATGACTTTTGATATTTCAAAGATTACAATTCCTACTGATCCAGGCATCTATTTGATGAAAGATTCTGATAAAAAAATAATTTACATTGGCAAGGCAAAGAATCTCAAAAAACGTGTAAAATCATATTTTCTAAAAAATCAAAATTACAAAACACAAAAATTGGTTCAAAATATTTCTGATATTGAATTTGTTCTAACTGATAATGAAAGTGAGGCATTTCTTTTAGAATCAAACATGATCAAAAAATATCGTCCCAGATTTAATATTGAATTAAAGGATCAACAACGATATACCTACCTTAGAATTTCTGATGAGAAATATCCTAGATTACTAGTTGCAAGACGTACTAGAGATGGAAAATTTCTTGGCAAAGGAAAAACTTTTGGTCCTTTTACTCAAGGTAGTTCTAAATTACTTACAATAGGAGCATTACGTAAGGCATTTCAAATAAGAATCTGTAAAACATTACCAAAAAAAGTTTGTCTTGAATATCACCTGGGAAACTGTGAAGGTCCTTGCGAATTTCAAGACGCTCAGGATAGATATCCAAAACATGTTGCAGCATTAGAAGATGTACTAAAAGGAAAGAATCAAACAAAAATTTTTACTAAAAAACTAGAAGAAGAGATGCATCAGGCTGCTGAATTACAACAATTTGAGCGTGCAAAAGATATTCGTGATACTTTGATTAGACTTGGAAGTCTTCAAACAAAACAAAAAATGGAATATGTAGAAAATTCTGATGAAGAATACTTTGGAATTGGAATTCAAGAACAATCTGCAACTGTAATGAATTTTAGAATGATTAATGGTGTAATTCGTGATAGTGACAAATTCTTTTTTGATCTAGTGGGTGATAATTCTTTTTCAAATTTTCTATATCAGTATTATTCTACACATAAAATTCCAAAACATATCATTGTAAGTGAACTTCCTGAAAACCAAAAACTTTTGGAATCTTTACTTTCAGAACAATCTGGTTTTCCTGTAAAAATTTCTACTCCTACAAAAGGCAAGAAAAAAAATATCATTAATCTGATTCTAAAAAATATCAAGCTTATTCATACTAAAGGTGGAGATCCTGGTTTAGTTGAACTAAGAGAAATACTGCGTCTACCAGAAATTCCAAATGTCATTGAATGCTTTGATATTTCTAATCATGGTGAAGACTTTGCAGTAGGCTCCATGGCTCAATTTGTAAATGGAAAACCAAACAAATCTGGATATAGAAAATTCAAAATTAAAACTGTGTCTGGAAGAGATGATTTTGCTATGATTGGAGAGATAATCAAGAGAAGATACTATCGATTATTAGAAGAAAATTCTGAATTACCTGATTTGGTAGTAATTGATGGTGGCAAAGGGCAACTAAGTGCTGCTACAAAGTCTTTAGAGTCCCTTGGATTGAAACTTCCTTGTATTTCATTAGCAAAAGAAAATGAAGAAGTCTATCTTCCAAAAGTCAAAAACCCTATTGTTATTGCAAAGAGCAAGTCTTCATTGAAAATCTTACAACATGTTAGAGATGAGACTCATAGATTTGGGGTTGCATACAATAGGACGATCAGGAAAAACCAAATAAAATAAGAAAAAAGAAAAAGTTTTGGCTAGTTCACTGTAACACTGCCAACCATCCAAGGATGTACCATACAAAAGTAGTCATAGCTTCCTGCATCTTCAAATGTAAATGAATATGCTGCTCCGCCCATAACTAGACTGCTGTCAAAGACACCAGATGGACCATCTGCTGGACTGCCGCCAGTAACTGTGTGTGCAGCGGTGTCAACATTGATCCATTCTACTGTGTCTCCAGCATTAATTGTAAGGTTTGCTGGAATGTAACATTCGTTAGTTTCTTCACATCCTGGAACTGAAGTGCCTGCTGGCATATCAACAGTATGAGTCATTGGACCTGCTGGAGCCTTCTTCTCCATAGGCATATTCTCTTTCATTGATACTTTTTCTTCAAGTTTTACAGTTTTTTCTTTCATCATAGCCTCTGTTTTTTTGAGGTCTAAGATTTTGTAATCAACTACGAATGTGTTGGTCTTCATTGTGTGAACTGCTAAAGCATTACCGGAAAATTCCCACTCACCTTTTGCATTCTTTGGATCAACAAATGTTAATTCAAAGATTGTTTTACCATCTGGAGTCCAAGTCTTTGCTGGTTTTTCATCAGCTCCAATTGGTCCTCTAAGTGTGACTAGCTGAATATTTTCAGATGCATCATAGAGAAGTGTACCTGAATATACTTTGTCACTTGGTGCCAATAGTACTGCAAGTTGGTGTGATTCATGTCCCATACCTGGGTCTTGTGTAGATGTGGCTCTCTCCCAACCAGCTTTCGTTGGTTTTTCAGGAGCAGCCTTTGATTCAGCCATCTTTGGCTCAGGTGCTGTAGATGTTACAGCTGGAGATGAAACACTGGGTCCGGCATTTTGAGATGCATCGCCATACATAGCAAATGCAACTCCGATTGCTACAATTGCAATTGAAAATCCAATTGCAGCTTTATCAATACCTGCCATAGTTGATCAGTGGCTTCATTTATGGTAAATAAATCTAATCTTCATTCTTACATTCATAATCAAAATTCCCTAGTTTTTTTCGTTCAAAAGATTCTATTTCTTTAAATTTTTCAATTTTTTTCAAATTTTCTAAAAATTTCTTGAAAATTACACATGATCGCTCTAATGCAACATTGAGTGTTGTCAATGAAGTTGAACAATTCTTTCTTTTATGATTCTCAATTGTAATAATATCATACAAAGCAACTGAGCTGTCACCAAGTAACTACTCGTTTTTGGTCTTAAGCTCTTTTGCCTTTAGATATTTTTTGATTAAATTAACTCAAATTCCATTTTTAATTTTCTTTGAGAAATTAGTTGTTTGATGAATTGTGTTCTTTTTTTGATAAATTCATCATTGATTTCTTTATTGAATTTGAAATGATCATACATTGTTTTTTCATCAAATTTTACTTTGACAGTATCTTCATCTTTTATGATGAATACTCCAATTGCCCAAAAAAGACCTACATGAAATGCAATGTATTTTGATTGTAAATCTGTCACTTTGTTTTTGTACATTTGAGCATGTTCTCTATTCTGTTTTTCAATAGATTTTCCTGTATTGATTTTCCATGATATCTTCTCATCATCTCCGTCAAAGTACAAAACATGGTCCAATTGTCATCCAAAAAGTGGTTTTTTGTCAATATATTTTGAATCCTTCACTTATGATCAAAGATTGAAAGGTGTAGGTATGCTTGAATCTCACGCCTTCTTTTCAAAAATGGTGGATGAATTAGTAGAATTTTCTGAATATGATCCTGAATTAGCTGATGGTATCAAGTGGCTTGATGAACAAGCACAGAAAAAGGGTATTACATTTTATGATATGGTTTTTGAAGTGTTGTACAAACATGATGTAAATTCTAAAGCTAAAGACTGGCTTAGTACAAGAAATTAAATTATTTTCTCAAGTCTAATGTTTTGTATTCACAACCTTCTGGACCACAATACTTTCCAACATACGTTGCTTTTGGTCTATACAATGCTGGTTTTGGTGCAGCCTCTGCAAATTTCTCTTCAATGATATGAGCTGCCCATCCGACAACTCTTGATATTGCAAATATTGGCGTGTTCAAATCTACTGGAATTTTTAACATATAGTAAATTGATGCGCTATACAAATCGACATTTGGATAGATGTCTTTTCCTTTTTGTGCTTTCATTTCAGAAATTGTTGTAGTTTCAACTTTTTCAGTCATGTCAAACCATGGTTCTTTTGTTTTTTCTGCAAGTTTTCTTGATAATTCTTTTAGTACTTGTGCTCTAGGATCGTATGTTCTATAAACTGCATGACCCATTCCCATAATCCTTTCACCCGAACTCATCTTTTCTTTTATCCATGATTCGACTTTTTGGATTTCTTGAATTTCTAGTAACATCTTCATGACCTCTGTATTTGCTCCACCGTGTAATTCTCCACTTAGTGCTCCGATTGCAGCACTAACTGCTGAATACATATGAGCTCTTGTTGATGCAACCTGTCTAGCTGTAAATGTTGATGCATTGAATGTATGATCTGCATGTAAAATTAAACACACGTCAAAAACTTTTTCCACTTCAGGATCTGGTTTTTCTCCTGACATCATGTATAGAAAATTTGCTGCATGACTCAGAGATGCATCTGGATCAACAATTGGAAGGCCATTTCTAATTCTCTGCCAACTTGCAATTATTGTGGGTACTTTGGCAATTAGATTAATTGCCCTATCATAACTTGCATTTTTGTTTGAGAATTCTTCGTCATAATATCCTGCAAGTGCTGCCACAAATGCCTGAAGCATATCCATAGGATCTGCATCCTTTCTCCAGTTTCCCATGTTTTTTTGCATTTGTTTTGGGATGTATCTTGCCTCAACCAATTTTAAATTGAATTCATCTAGTTGTGCCTTTGTGGGTAAATTATCATAAAGTAGTAAGTATGCTGTTTCCTCAAATGTTGAATTCTTTGTAAGATCTAAAATGTCAAATCCTCTGTAGATTAGCTTGCCTTTTTCTCCATCAATGTTTGAAATTCTTGTATCTGCAACCTCGATTCCTCTCAAGCCAATATTTTTTGTCTCCATACTGAGCCTAGGAAAAATTCTTCTATTATATTTTCGCTCAAATTATGTCTATGAAATTTAGTAATTAGTCTAATATGCCAACTTTTGGCCCTAAATGAGAATTTTTAATCAAAAATTAAATGACTCCCAGTGAACGCAAAAATTTGCAAAAACTTGATGATTTGGTTCTAAATGCATCTGCTGAAGAACTAAAAAAACTCCAGGAAGTTGATCATCAAAACCAGATGGAAGGACTCTCTCTTTATGAGGTGTATCTTGATTCAAGTTCTTTGATAAATCAAAGTGTCAAAAAAACATCTAGAAAATCTTGAAATCCCATTCTTCATTTAAATGAGGGTTTGTAATTTTTGATATCGTTGGCTGCATCAAAGACAAAGAAATCTACTGCAAAGAAATCAATAACTAAAAAGCCTAAAACAACTAAAAAAACTGCAACCAAAAAAGTTGTCAAAAAATCAACTAAAAAAACTTCCAAAAAAGTAACAAAATCAAAACGCACCAAAGTAATTTGTATATCTCACAAAGAAGATGCTGATGGTATTAGTTCTGCTGCATTAATTAGACAAGCATTTGGTGGTGATGCTATACTAGTTGATTATCCTGGGC
The DNA here is from genome assembly GCF_054515815.1 of Nitrosopumilus sp. S6. Classification (NCBI taxonomy): domain Archaea; kingdom Thermoproteati; phylum Nitrososphaerota; class Nitrososphaeria; order Nitrosopumilales; family Nitrosopumilaceae; genus Nitrosopumilus; species Nitrosopumilus sp. S6. The sequence goes on along the minus strand of NZ_JBTNRI010000016.1, from coordinate 17,615 downwards.
AAATGGAGGCATTACAACAAGTTGTTACTGATGAAAAATTAAAGTCACTATACATTTGTGATTTGGGTCTGAGCAAAAAAACCCAAGATGAATTTATTGATATTATGACGACGTTACGAAAAAATAAAGTTTCAGTTACATATATTGATCATCATGATATTGATCCTGCTGTTGTAAAATCTTTACAAAAAATCAAAGTCAAAGTAATTCATGATATTCAAGAATGTACTACTGTTCAAGTTTACAATGCTTTTAAATCAAAATTAAATGAACATGCAACTTTTGTTGCAACCTGTGCTGCAATTACTGATTATATGGAAGACAGACCTTTAGGTTCTAAATTGCTTCAGATGTATGATAGACAATTTGCACTCATCAGTGCTACTGTTCTAACTTACAATATTGTTGGTCATCAAAAAGAACCTGATTATCTGTTGTACTTGGTTGAAGAACTAGCAGAATCTAAATTCCCTCATGATATTCCAAATACGTTTGAGTTTGCACAAATTCAAGTTGAAAAACTCTCTCAAATGATTGCCAAAGTAAAAGCAGGTATGAAAACAATGAAAAATCTTGGACATATGGAAATTTTAGATTCAGGGGCTAGTGGTGCTGTGAATTTTGTAATGGGGTTATCTGGCAAAGATGTAGGTGTTGCATACAAAGAAAGAGTCGACCATGGTATCTATGCAGTATCTGTTAGAGGCTCCAAAAACTGCAAAGTTCATTTGGGAAAAATTGTTAATTTATTGGCAACTGAACTTGGTGGTTCTGGCGGTGGACATGATAGAGCATGTGGTGCTGTAATCCCAAAACCAAAAATAAAAAAATTCATTACAGAATTAAATAAAAAAATAAAATAATCACTGTAAGAATCTAGGAATCTTTTTTGCTACATGAGATATTGAAATTCTACCTGGACCTGCTACAATTATTGCAAGTGTTGCAGCTAACATTACCAAGTCCCATTCCCATCCTCCTTTGGAAACAAAGAATCCGTTTTCCCATCTTATATGGAATATGGCTCCCAACAAAATTATCGAAAGCACTGCTGCAGAAATTCTAGAAAGAATCCCTACTACTAACAACACTCCTCCAATAAATTCAGCTAAAGCAATTGGTAATTGCAGTTCAGGTGGAATTCCTATTGAAACTAACCACTCTTGCCAACTGGGATCAAATTTCTTTAAACTGTGTACAATGAATATCGCTCCAATAGATGCGCTAATTCCCCAATGGGTAATATCGTGTAATACATTTCCCTTTAGGGTTGCTTCTGTATTCATGCGTAAACGCCCTTGAATTTTATTAAAAGGATTTATCCAAATCCAAGTTGGAATAATTGTTTAATATTTTAGAAACACAATTTATTCAAAATTGAATCTAAAATTTGTATTTCCTGCTATGGTGATTGCCATTGCGATTGGGGTCTTGGTATTTTCATTTGGAAATGATTCTACTGAAATTATTCCAAATGTGACTAATTCTGAAATTTTGAATCCTGAATTAGCTCTGATGGAAACTAATGGTGTAAAACACCTAATCCCTCTTGATAAAATCAAAGGTGGTGGACCTCCAAAAGATGGAATTCCATCCATTGATAATCCAATTTTTGCCAATGTTTCTGATTCTCAATTCATGTCTGATTCTGATACTGTAATTGGTTTGGAAATTAACGGAGAAGCAAAAGCATATCCATTATTCATTTTAGTTTGGCATGAGATTATAAATGACAAAATAGGTGGAGTTCCTGTATCTGTAACTTATTGTCCACTGTGTTATACTAATCAAGTCTTTGAAAGAATCATCGATGGCCAAGAAGTAGAGTTTGGTACTTCTGGAAAATTATACAATAGTAATTTGTTGATGTATGATAGATTGACTGAATCTTATTGGAGTCAAGCACTTGGTATTGCAGTAAAAGGAGAACTGGCTGGTTACCAACTTAATCTAGTTCCTTTTGATGTAATTACTTGGGGTGATTGGAAACAACTTCATCCGAATACTTTGGTGTTAACTACTGATACTGGTCATTTAAGATCTTATGCGACTGATCCTTATGGAAATTATTACACCGAACCTCGAATAATGTTTCCTGTAGAACACAGTGATGATAGAATGCATCCAAAAGAGATAATCATTGGATTTAATCAAGATGATGTTTCAAAAGCATTCAAACAAAGTGACATTGAATCAGAAATTATAATTAATGATTTTATTGGCACAATTCCTGTTATGTTAGTTTCATTGTATTCTGAAAACTCTCGTGCATTTGAAAGAATCATTGATGACAAAGTTTTAGATTTTCAATATTCTGATGGCAAAATAATCGATATCCAATCAAACTCTGAATGGAATTATGATGGATTGGCAATATCTGGTCCATATAAGGGAAAACAGCTTGAAAGACTGCCAATTGAGCCTGGATTTTGGTTTGAATGGGTTGCGTTTCATCCTAATACTCTAGTTTATGGTGATATGTAATGAGACCTATCCAAAAGGCAACAATTGTTGGAATCATTACAGTTGTAATCTATTTGGCAGTAGTTGTTGTAACTACTCCTGCATTAGAACCATATGCTGCAATTAGTGCTGCATTTCAACTAAACTCTATTGTAATAATTGGTATGGGAATTGGTATTGGTTTGCAAGTGTTTTTGTCTGAAAAAAGTAAACTTCTTGGATGCAAACTTGATATTAAGAGAAAAGCATTTGGTGGAAATTCTGGAAGTACTGCCGCAACCTCTTTCTTTTCTTTCTTCTCTCTAGTTCCCCTTGGTTGCTGTGGTTGGTGGCTCTATGCATTATCTTTACTTCCAAGTGTTGTTGGAACTGGAGTAACTGCAGTACTTATTGAATATAGTCAAGTATTGGCCTATGTTGGTTTGATAATCATTTTTGGATTTGCTGGATTAACTGCATTAAAACTAAAGAAAGAACAAAAATTGCAAAACTCATTTAATCTTAATTGAAAATGCCACAAGTTCACCTTTACTTTTAGTGAGAAATCTTGCCATCTTAGAAAAGAATCCATATTTTTTGTCTCTTCTTTTTACTGCATCTTTTGTTTTCTCATCATCTAAAATTTCTGCAGTCCCTGAAATCCATTTTCCTTTGATTTTTCCTTTAATTGTACATGTTGCAATTTTTACTTGTGTGTTGTTTTTGAGGCGTTTTACTTTTCCTGTTTGGTCTCTGGTTACTACAAAAATCTGATTATTTTTTATTGTAAACCAAACTGGAGTCCTTACTGGGTCCCCATTTTTTCTATATGTTTCAACTGAGATGTATTTCTCAGATTCTATCTCTTCCAAGTATTTCATTTTAGCCTCAATTTTAGAATTATTTGGATGTATTTTTGAGTTTTCTGATAATCTTCTTTACTTGTCTATATGCTAAAACTGGAGGGATACAATATGGACATCCTATCTCTTTAATTGAGCAACAACAAAAGCATTGACACTTTCCTTTTTCATGGTTACATTCTTGGCAAATCATATTTTTTACTTCTAGCTTTTGATCTTAATCTTGTTTTACAACATGGACATGTATTTTCTTCTGTAAGGAAAAATATTGCACATAATGAACACCACTTTTGTCCTATTTTGTAACGAAGATTATTTGTAAATGAGGTTGATTTTAACCGCTCACACAATCCTTTACACATCTGAACCATAAAATCAATTCTTTGAAAATCTATTTAAGAAAATTTCCAAATTCTTAATTCTTATATCGTGTTATTTCATCAAATACACAAGATGCAGTAAGATCTCCTGTGACATTTACCATTGTTCTAATCATATCCAAAATCCTATCTACTGAAAGTAATAACAAGATTCCAACTGGAGGAATACCAACTGTTACCAATATGGTGGACAATACAATCACCCCTGCTCCTGGTACTGCAGGGGTTCCAATGGAAGCTAAAAGCGATGTTATGATTATTACTAGAATTGATATCATACTCAACTCGATTGCAAAAAGTTGTGCCAAAAAGAAAACTGCTATTACTTGATACAATGCTGTACCGTCCATATTTACAGTAGTTCCTAATGGAATTACAAATTTTGAAACTCTAGTATCTATTTTCAGATCTTCTTCTGCAGTCTTTAGTGTAACTGGCATTGTAGCCATTGAACTTGCTGTCGAAAAAGCCAAAGTCTGTGGGTTGCGAAATTTTGAAAATGTAGATGATATGGATCTTTTTGCTACAACCTTTAGGATTACTGTGTATACCAATAACATAATTCCAAGACCTAGGATGACTGTACCCATGTATACTCCTAATCCGATCATTGTTTCTATGCCAACTGTTGCAACCATTCCTATAATCAAACCAAAAACTGCAAACGGTACAATCTTCATGGAAATTAACAAAATATGTAATGTGATTTTTTGAATTGATTCTAGTAAATCTAATAATGGTTTAGTTGATTCTTTTGGTAGAACTGCCATTGACAGTCCCACAATAACTGCCATTACCAAGATACTAAACATCTGTCCTTCCAAATATGAAGAAATTGGGTTTCTTGGAATTATGTTGGATACTGCATTTGGAATATCTTCTAACGAAAAACCCTCTGTAACTTTTAGGTCATCTTCTGAAATATCGTGTGCTTCTTGTAGTGAAGTAAGATCAAGAATACTCCCTGGTGCAATAATGGATGCAAGAAGTACAGCTACAAGTATTGCAATTGTTGTAGTAATTACAAAATAAACTCCAATCCCTAATCCTAGAGTCTTCATTTTTTCTTTTGCTCCTAGATTGGTAATAGCTACTACAATTGATGCAAAAATTAATGGAACAATGATCATCAAAATTACACTCAAAAATATGTTAGCAGGAATTTTCAGATATGATGAAAGAGAATCCAAAGTATCATCCTCTAGGCCAATACCCACATCGTCTCCTAAAATCAATCCTACTCCTAATCCAAGTAGCAAAGAGATTACAACTTGAAGCCACAAATTTTTAAGAATATAATTTTTTAATGTCATCTAATATCCTTAGATTTTCACCATTTTCATTTCATATAAGAACTACCTAAACATCTAACATGAATTCTACTCTGATAGTTCAACAATTGCATCAATTTCTGTCATTGAATCAAGTGGTAAACTTCCTGCTCCTAATGCTATTCTTGCATGTTTTCCTTTCTCTCCAAATACTTCAAACATCAAATCTGATGCTGCATTGATGACTTTTGGATGCTGTGTGAATTCTGGAACTGAATTAACAAACCCTGATAGTTTGACAATCTTTGAAACTTTGTCCAAACTACCCGCCTCTCTTTTGATTTGTGCTAGAATGTTTATTGCACAACTTTTTGCTGATTTTTGAGCAGTTTCTATATTCTCATCTGAAACTTTTCCAGTGTATGCTACTTTTCCATTTTCAAGTGGAATCTGTCCTGAAATAAAAAGTAAATTTCCTGTTTTTACTGCTGGGATGTAGTTTCCTGCAGGTACTGGGGCTTTTGGGAGTTCTATTCCTAATTCTTTGAGTTTTTCTTCAGACAAGACGATTGTTGCGTAATTTTTGTCTGATTTTAGTTTTTACTTATTTTGATGTGGACTTTTTCGCCCTTGCTTGAGTTGTTTTGGAACACTGTTCTAGTTTTGTAACCTTGTTTTTGGAGACAACCATCTAAAATTGAAACCCATGGAAGAGAATGACCACTATTTAGCTTTGATTCTACTGTAATGTTTTTTGTGTTTGCTTCAAAGTTTACATGTCCTGAACATGTGATTTGCAATATTGCATCCATTATCTCAATTATATCATCTAGTGATTTTGATTTTAACGAAACTCCATTTTTTTCTAATAATTTAAACAAGTCAAATTCTGGCTTTTTTGAAAACATTGTGGAATTTAGTATGTGTGTCAAACCTATCTCGTTAATTGTTTTTATGATTTTGTAAATCTCCTGTGCTTCTGCTTTTGTCATATCTGCAAGCGCCTTTGTTTTTATTGCATTTTTCCAAATATGTGAGAATAATTTCTCTTGGTTTGCACCTAAAATATCAGTTGATGAAAAGATTGCTCCTTTTCCATTTTCATTATTTACCATTAGTAATTCTGCCTCATCAAAAATAAAGCAATTTTGTGTAATGTCTGATGCTCTAATTTCTACTCCCTCTGGTATTGACCTGTAATCTTCTGAACAAATTTGTGTTGGTGATACTAGAACTTTCACATCTAGATTCCTACGCAATACTGATACCAACTGTTCTTTGCATTCTCCTAGTAAACCCAAACCCCATTGATCTACCATTATCTTCATTGAAGATTTACTTCCATCAATCATGGTTTGAAGTTGTGATAGAACATTGTTTGCACTAATATGGAAATATCTTTTTTCTTCTGAACCTCTTGATTTTCTACTTTCCTCACTTGCTTTTTTGAGATTAGATACTAGTGAGTTCATTGCATTTACTTTGTTAATTTGCTCATGAATAATTCCATCAAATGCGTCCTCTGGTGCAATGGCAGTACACATTATTGGTTTACTTTTTGAAATTATTGCGAGTTTTTTATTTTCAAGTTTTAGTAAAGTTGGGTAAATTTTGGTTCTTGGAATTTCTGAGTAATATGCCAATTCTCCTGCTGAAATTGTACCTTTGGCAATTAATGCAACATATGCTTGCGCTTCGTATTTGCTTAGGCCAAACTCCTCAAGACTAACTGTTAATGCGTGCTCATTGACCATGATTATGATTGATTTGTTATTAGGTAAAATTGAGAGCTAAATTCCTTTACACAAATACTCAAAAAAAATCAAAATTGTATCTGCAGTTATGTGTCACTGTGGTTACTAAATTAATCGTGACATCGTCCTCAAATACAAAATCTCGATAAAATATCTCATGTCGGCTAAATGTATAGAAATTGACAATGAGAATATTGCTCACTCTGTCACTTTGACTCCTAGATTGGAATATTCTGTTTCTCTACTTGATGAGATTGTAGGTATCATATCTCAAAAAAGAGATGATTTGAAACAATCTAACAAGGATTTAGTTTATGATTTTGATGGTGCAGACAAAACTCATCTTCAAGCAATAGAACTTGAACGAATTATGGCATTTTCTCTTGAGGTTTTAACTTTGACAAAAAGTAAAACTAAAAGCATTACAAATATCCAATCCATTCCTCAAGTTTTACCTTCTTCTATTCCTTTGATTAGAACAATTAGTGCTCAACTCTATGAACTAGTTCCTGATTGCAGTCAAAAACTATCAGAACTTTCTGTTCATTTAGGTAGTATTGTACTTGATTCTGCAGCACTTACTCATGCTAGTTTTGATTTTAGTCAGTCAAATATTGAATCTTCAACTCTACTTGATGAAGTAAAATTGATGGTGGACTCTAAAATAAGTAAGCAGTATCCTAATGTTGATTTTTTTAAATTATGCAATACTTGAATATGCTAAACTCTAAACGTGATTTTTCAAAGGATCTTGAACGTATAAAATCACTTTCATCAAAACTTGACAAGAAAATTTCTGAGGTAAAATCCTCTGATGATAAAAATATTGAAAAATTAACTTTAGAGGAATTACAAGATTTGGATAAGATTGTTGGAATTGCAGATTTTATGTTAGTCAAACATGCTGACAAAAAAGAAATGCGTTCAATTCTCAAATATTTTGTGTCTGTAATTTCAGAGGCAGCTGGTTCTATTGGGGATTTGGATGATGAAATATCTGAACTGATAATGTCTGCTGAAGATTCTATTAGTAAGGTAAAAGGAATTCATGTGGATATTTCAGAGAAATCTGATTTTAAGAAGAAATATCATGATGGACCTGATTATAATGAGTATGAAACAAGTGCAATTAATTTAACCAATTTTGCTACAGAGATTAACACCGTAGAATACCAACAAAATTCTCAAGAGAGTACTGCGTAGGTAATTTGAAATGAGTTTGGCCCCCCAAGAACTAGAAAATACTGCTAGCAAATATGCTTCTGAGGCAATCAAATTTGATTCTCAAGGTGCACGTGGCCAAGCAATCACATACTATCAGCAAGCAATTGATGCTCTGGTAAAATTACTACAACTATACCCTACCAGTAAATTAAACCCTATTTACAAAGAGAGATGTAACTCTTATCATAATAGAATCAATGCATTACAACAGGCACATGGTGTAGAACCTGCAGTTGATCCTAAAGCCTCTCCAGAGGAACAAAAGAAATCTGTTCAAAGACAAGAAGCAGAAAATGACTTTGAAGACCTTATCATGAAAGAAAAACCAGATGTAACTTGGGACCAAGTGATTGGTTTAGATGATGCAAAGAGTGCATTACGTGAATCTATTGTATATCCAACTAAAAGACCTGATTTGTTCCCCCTTGGATGGCCTAAAGGAATGTTACTTTATGGCCCACCTGGAACTGGTAAAACAATGTTAGCAGCTGCAACTGCAAATGAAATGGATGGTTACTTTATCAATGTAGATGCCTCATCAATGATGAGCAAATGGTTAGGTGAGGCAGAAAAAAATGTTTCAAAATTATTTGCAATGGCGAGAAGTCATGCTGAAAAAGAAGGCAAACCAGTAATTTTGTTTGTAGATGAAGTTGATTCTCTATTAGGCTCTAGAAACAGTGAGGTTGGTGGAGAGGTTAGAACAAAGAATCAATTCTTAACTGAAATGGATGGTGTTAATGGTAAAGGAAAAGATTTGATGATGTATGTAATTGGTGCCACAAACAAACCATGGAGTCTTGATTGGCCTTTCCTTAGAAGATTCCAAAAGAGAATCTATGTATCATTACCTACCTTGGAAGCAAGAAAAAACCTCTTTGAACAATATACTGCTAAACTAAACAAAGATTATAGAGTCAATCCTACTGAATTAGCAAAAATGTTTGATGGATACAGTGCCAGTGATATCAAGGATGTCTGCCAGGCTGCTCAGATTAAAACAGTCCATGAAATTTTCAATGCTCCTGATTACCATGAACCAATCGAAGGTGAAGAACCAGTGCAACCAAGAGAACTGAATACATCTGATTTCAAAAATATCATGGAAAGAAGAAAACCAAGTGTTTCAACTGAAATGATTCGTGCATATCACAAATGGAGCGAAGAGTTCCAAGCACTATAATCAAAATTCTTGCGATCAAAAATTATTATTTCTAATACTCACAAAACTTAAATTCACTTTCTTGCGGACTTTACGAGGGTCACAATAACTACAAAGAAATCAATCCACGCAAACAAGCATGGAAAGCTGATCTTTGATGATGGAACCGTTTTTGAAGGTCAAGGGTTTGGTTATTCAACGACTGTTTTTGGTGAAATTGTCTTTAACACTGGCATGGTTGGTTATACTGAAGCCCTAACCGATCCTTCTTACAATGGTCAAATTCTAACCTTGACCTATCCTCTTGTTGGAAATTATGGTGTCCCCGATCCCGAAATTAAAGATGAGGATGGCATACCAAAATTCTTTGAATCTGATGTTATGCAAATCCGTGGACTGGTGGTTCATGAACTATCCCTGACTGCAAGTCATTGGAATCTCAAAATGACTCTGGATGAGTGGATGTATAATGAAAAGGTGCCTGGAATTTCTGGCATTGACACTCGTGCTGTAACTAAGAAACTCCGAAGTAGTGGTGTCATGATGGCTGCCCTTGTTGTATCTGATGAAGAAATTGATGTTGAAAAAATTAAAAAAGAACTGGCAGAGGCCACTGATTATAATTCTGAAAAATTTATGGATTCAGTTTCAACTAGGGAAGAAAAAATCTATGGAAATGATTCTGAATCAGTTGTAGTAATTGACACTGGTGCAAAAAATGCTATTGTAAGAAATGTACGAGAATTAGGATACAAAGCAATTGTTGTTCCATGGGATACTCCTTATGAGAAAGTAATGTCTCATAATCCAAAAGGTGTGGTGTTAAGTAGTGGACCTGGTGACCCCCAAAACTGTCCTGCAACTGTTGATACTGCAAAAAAACTAATTGAAAATAATGTACCAACATTAGGAATTTGTTTAGGTGCTCAAATAATTGGTCTTGCAGGAAATACTGAAACTTACAAACTAAAGTATGGACATCGTGGACAAAACAAACCTTGTATCAATTTAGAAACAAACCAAGTTTATGTTACCAGTCAGAATCATGGTTATGGAATAACGCCTGAATCACTGGAAAAATCTGATTTTAAGTTATGGTTTACAAATGCAGATGATAAAACAGTTGAAGGAATAAAACACAAAACACAAAATTGTATTGCAGTACAATTCCATCCTGAAGCTGCACCCGGCCCTTTTGATTGCAAATACGTCTTTGAAGAACTTAAAAAATTAATGGAGAAATAAAAATTGCCAAAAAATGAATCTCTAAAGAAAATTCTTGTGCTGGGAAGTGGAGCAATTAAAATTGGTGAAGCAGGAGAATTTGATTATTCTGGAAGTCAATGTCTAAAAGCAATTCAAGAAGATGGAATCAAAAGTGTTCTAATCAATCCAAATATTGCAACAATTCAAACAGATACAAGATTTGCAGATCAAGTCTATCTTTTGCCTGTGACTCCAAAATATGTTGAATCTATTGTAGAAAAAGAAAGACCTGATGGAATCATGTTGGCATATGGTGGTCAGACTGCTCTGAATTGTGGTGTAAAACTTGAAGAGGCTGGGATTCTACAAAAGTATGGGGTCAGTGTACTTGGAACTCAGGTACAAGGTATCAAAAATACCGAAGATAGGCAGCTTTTCAAGGATCAAATGAATGAATGTGGAGTTCCTGTACTCAAAAGTAAGACTGTGACAAACTTTGATGATGCAAAGAAGGCAGCTGAAGAATTAACCTATCCTGTAATCATACGTGTGGCCTATACTCTTGGTGGACGTGGTGGTGGTATTGCTCACAATGAAATTGAATTACATGAAATTGTTGAACGAGGTCTAAAGGCAAGTCTTGTGGGTCAGGTTCTAATTGAAGAATACATTGGTCATTGGAAACAAATCGAATATGAAGTCATGCAAGATTATGATGGCAATAATGTAATTGTATGTAACATGGAAAATGTTCTTTCTATGAAAGTTCACACTGGTGATAACATTGTAGTTGCCCCCTCTCAAACAATTGATAATCATGAATATCACATGTTGCGTTCAGCAGCATTACGTGCAACAAAACATGTTGGTATTGTTGGTGAATGTAATATTCAATATGCATTAGATGCAGATTCTGATAGATATGTTGCAATTGAAATTAATCCACGCCTTTCACGTTCATCTGCTCTTGCTAGTAAAGCAACTGGATACCCACTTGCGTACATGTCTGCAAAAATTGGTTTGGGTTATAATTTATCTGAGCTAGTAAACAGAATTACAAAAAGTACTACTGCATGTTTTGAACCATCTCTTGATTATGTTGTATGCAAACATCCAAGATGGGACTTTTCAAAATTTGAACTTGTAAATCGTAAACTTGGGGTTACTATGAAGTCTGTTGGAGAAGTAATGGCAGTTGGTAGAACCTTTGAAGAATCTTTACAAAAAGCAATCAGAATGCTTGATATTGGAAATGATGGACTTGTTTTAAATCGTGCAAATGATCAAAAATATACTGAAGAAGAAATTGAATACAAACTTTCACATCATGATGATGAAATATTGTATAATGTTGCAATAGCATTAAAGATGGGAATATCTGTTGATAGAATCTACAAACTATCTGCAATTGATCCTTGGTTTATAGAAAAAATTCAAAATATTGTAAATACTGAATCCAAACTCAAAGAATCAGAACTTGATAAATCTATGATGTGGAGTGCCAAAAAAATGGGCTTTTCAGACAAGCAGATTGCACGAGTTAAGGACAAAACTCCTGATGAAATACGTGAAATACGCAAAAAATTAGGCGTAATTCCTTCAGTCAAACAAATTGACACCTTAGCTGCAGAATGGCCCGCTGTTACAAATTATCTCTATCTTACCTATGGTGGACATTCTAATGATATTGATGTACCTTCAGATGAGAAAGGAATAATCGTTGTTGGTGCTGGTCCGTATAGAATTGGAAGTAGTGTGGAGTTTGATTGGGGAACTGTCAACATGGTATGGGGTCTTCAAGAAAATGGTGAGAAAAATGTTTCAGTAGTTAATTGTAATCCTGAAACTGTTTCAACAGACTATGATATTTGTACAAGATTATACTTTGAAGAATTAACTCAAGAGAGAATTCTTGACATTACGGACTTTGAAAATCCTAAAGGTGTAATTACTTGTGTTGGTGGACAAACTGCAAACAATTTGACTCCTGGTCTTGCACAACGTGGAGTCAACATTATGGGAACAAGTGCAATAGATGTTGATAGGGCTGAAGACCGCTCCAAATTCAGTGCTGAACTTGATAAACTACACATACAGCAACCAAAGTGGCAAGCATTTTCAAATCTTAATGAAGCAAAGAACTTTGCACAAGAAGTTGGCTTCCCTGTAATTGTTAGACCTTCATACGTCTTGTCTGGAGCTGCCATGAAAGTTGTTTGGTCTCAAGATGAACTAAAAACATATGTCAAAGAAGCAACAGATGTTTCTCCTGATCACCCAGTTGTAATATCAAAATTCATGCTAAATTCACTTGAAGTCGATGTTGATGGAATAAGTAATGGAAAAGAAGTTGTAATTGGTGCAATAGTTGAACACATTGATTCAGCTGGTGTTCATTCTGGTGATGCAATGATGTGCATTCCTCCTTGGAGATTAAATAATAAAATTATTGAAACAATCAATGATTATACTAAAAAAATAGCATTAACATTTAATGTCAAAGGTCCTTTCAATTTACAATTCCTAATACACGATGATCATGTTTATGTCATTGAGCTTAACATTCGTGCGTCTCGTTCTATGCCGTTTGTTTCAAAATTGGTAAAAACCAATCTGATTTCCCTTGCATCTAAGGCTATTTTGGATAAGCCCCTTCCTAAAATCCCTGAAAATAAATGGCAAAAGATTCACAATTATGGAATCAAAGTTCCCCAATTCTCATTCATGCAATTAGATGGTGCTGATATTGCATTAGGAGTTGAGATGCAATCTACTGGTGAAGCCGCATGTTTTGGTGATAGCTTCTATGATGCACTATCCAAGGGTTTGACTTCGGTTGGATATAATCTTCCTGATAAGGGAACTGCACTTGTAACAGTTGGTGGTGCTACAAATAAAGAAAAACTTTTGCCAAGTATTGCCAAGCTCAAACAATTAGGATTCAAAATTTTGGCAACAGAACATACTGCAGAATTCTTTGAAGAAAAAGTTGGCGATGTTGAAATTGTACACAAGATTTCAGAACCAGAACGAAAACCAAACATCTCTGATCTACTTTATGAGAAAAAGATTGACTTTATCATAAACATTCCAAGTACATTGTCTTTGGAAAAATATGTTGGAATGCTTGATGATGAATATCAAATAAGAAGAAAGGCTTTGGAGTTAGGAATTCCTGTGCTTACTACCATTGAATTGGCAGACTCTTTCGTTAAAACACTTGAATGGTTACAGCATAATGAAACCACAAAAAATCCTATTGAACCATATGATATCTATGAATAATTATTACAAAACCTGATCAATAATTGATTCATTTCCAATAATTGTTCCATCTAATGTAACAATTCTTGCTTTTGCAACTGATTTTATTCTGTCAATTATTGGAGAAATTGATTTTTTGTATTTTCTTCTATGAGTTGCGTAAAAATATTTGTTAAATGAAGGAATTATAGTAATTTCTAATTCTCCTGATTTATTTGGAAAAATTCTTTCTTTTTCAATTTTCATTGAAACCCAAACTCTTTGTCCGTTTATCACAGAATCTTCTTGAAAAAACACTGGATGAACATGTCCCATGATGATCTTATCTACATGCGAAAAATTTTCTGATGGCATTGTATGTCCGTGAGTCAATAATGTATCTTCTTCAACAATTCCAGTTGAGCTAATCATTGTAATGTTTTGGGGAACGAGTCTTGAAATATTTGCATCATGGTTTCCTGGAACTAAAATCACTTCACATTTTTCACTAATTTTCTCAAAAAACATTGGAATCTCGTCCCATTCGCTGTTTGAAATGCTTTTGACACTTGATTTTACATCTCCCAGTAAAATTATTGAATCAGGTTTCTCTACTTCAATCATTTGAGATATTTCTTGAATTGTTTCATTTATTGTGGAATTTTTTCCAATGAAAATTTCATTTGATGCCATACTGCTCTCAAATCCTATGTGAAGATCTGTTACAACTAGATGTTTCTTCTCTCCTTCCAAAACTAATGCAGGTTTTGATGGCATGATCCTAGTTTGTAACATCAAAGTTATACTGCAGATATCTGATTAAATTCTTGTGAACAAAGATCCAGATAGAATTGAATCTCTAGTTTCAGAAAAACGAGTCAAATTACATGTTTTTGAGCCTAGTCAAAGAAAAATCTGGACTGTTGTTGGCAAAGGTGAGGAACATTGGGTTGATCCATCTGGTCTTTATTGTTCTTGTCCTGGATTTTATTTTGGAAAATTAAATGGAAAAGAAACTTGTTATCATTTAGATTCCGTAAAATTTGCTCAAAATCAAAACAAAGTTGAAAAAATTATTTTTTCTGATGATGAATTTTCTGATTTTCTTTCAGGGTTGCTTTCAGATTTGTAATGATTTTTTATTCGAATGTATTAATAACTAGAAAATTTATTGAGAAATATGGATGATGAACAACAAAATTCTGAAATTGAAAAAATTGCAAATCTTATGGTTCATGATGGTGTTTCTCCTGATGAACAAGACCCTGTAAAATTAGAAAAATACAAAAACCAAATTAAAGAAGATTGTAATCTAAATGATGAAGATGCAATGAAGCTTGTTTATGAGACATTATTATTTAGAAAATTAAAAAGTTCAGATTCTGGTGACCTTTTAGACAAAGGTTCCGATTTTGGTGCTGGATTTAGTTAATCTTATTCTAATGGAATGGATTCAACATCTTCTTTTGAAACACCTTTCCACAATCCAATCATACCTTCAGGTTCTACCTCTTCAACTTTAGTTATTTGTTGAATCTTGATTTGATTTGGTGCTGGTCCTGGTGGCCATAACTGAACCATGTAATCTCCTACATTACCAACTTTTGTTGGTGCTGCCATAGTGATATTTGCTTCAGAACATCCTTTTGCAATTAAAACATCAGTTGCTTTTTGTTTGAGATCCATTTTTCCATGCAAGAAAAGAAAAAAATCCTTCTGTGTGTCAATTTCTGTCATAAAATTACTAATTTTTTAAACTAAATCAACCTTTCCTGATCTACTCTCTTCCAAAAAGGGTTAAATTAGAATGAACAAAAATTGAATTTGTGAAAATATTCACTGTAGGAAGCAAATCATTTGTAACAAGCTTTCAGTTAGCAGGTGTTCCAGGTATCATTTCTGAATCTCCTCAAAAGGCTTTAGAAGATATTAAGAAACTAACTGATGATTCTGATGTCGGACTGGTTCTAGTTAGTGATGATATCACTGAATCTATCAATGATGAGTTAACTGCATTAAGAGCTGAAAAATCTACTTTGGTATTTGCATTACCTGCAGCAGGAAGCGAAAAAACTGAAGTTGACTATAGAGTAATGCTAAAGAAGATTCTTGGTGTTTAATTTAATCTACTTATACTCAATTTTCTAATGACCAATCATGAAAACCGCGTCTGTTAAGGAACCTTCTATAATTTCTATAAGTGAAACAGAAAACCCTTCTTTGGAATCTGGTGATATTTTAGTTCAGATGCATGCATGTGGAATTTGTGGTTCTGATTTGGAAAAAGTATTTGGACAATATGGACAACCATCTATGCGCTTAGGTCATGAACCTGCAGGTGTGGTTTTAGATGTTGGTTCTAATGTAACTGAATTCAAAAAAGGTGATAGGGTATTTACTCATCATCATGTTCCTTGTTATGATTGTCATTTCTGCAATCATGGAAATGAAACAATGTGTAAAAAATACTATGAAACTAATCTGTCTCCTTGTGGTTTGTCTGAACAATATGTAGTTCCTGCATGGAATGTATCTCATGGAGGAGTATTGAAAATATCTGACTCGCTGAGTTTTGAAGAAGCTGCAATGATTGAACCACTTGCATGTTGTGTTCGGGCTTGGACGAAATATAATTACCATGAAGGAGATAGTGCTGCCATATTTGGGGTTGGACCTACTGGAATGATGCATGTGATGCTTGCCCAAGCAAAAAAATTCTCAAAAATTTTCTGTTTTGATGTTAATGATTTTAGATTAGATTTTGCAAAAAAATTCAATATTACAGAATCTATCAACTCTACTGATGAAACTAGGAAACAAAAAATTCTAGATCATACTGATAATAGAGGAGTAGATGTTGCTATTGTTGCAACTAGTAGTCTCAAAGCTCTTGATGACGCAATCGATATGGTTAGAAAAGGAGGTTCTGTAATGATGTTTGGTGTTCCTTCAAAAGGTGCAAAAATGGATTTAGACATGAGTAAAATCTATTCAAAAGAAATCACTCTTGTAACAAGCTATGCTGCATCTGATAATGATACCAAAGAAGCATTGAATCTAATTGAATCCTCTCAAATTGATGTCAAACAGTTAATCACACATACTTATCCAATTGATGATACTCAGAAAGCATTTGATCATGCACGTAGTGGTGAAAATGCAATGAAAATAATTATTACAAAATGAGAAAGGCTTAAGAAAGGCATTTCAAATTCGATGAAATATGGATTGGGGATTAAAAAACAGACTCTCTAGAATAATTAAACCACATAATAATCGCGCACTTATGTTAGCAGTTGATCATGGATATTTTCTTGGACCTACCGAAAAATTAGAAAACCCAAAAAAGGTAATTGCGCCATTGTTGAAACATTGTGATTCATTGATGTTAACTCGAGGTGTTCAGAGAACATCTGTTTCTGCAGAAACTGATACTCCTATGGTACTTCGTGTATCTGGTGGTTCTAGTATTATTGGTGATGATTTATCTCAAGAAGATATCACGGTATCTATTCAAGATGCAATTAGACTAAACGCTAGTGCTCTTGCAATGTCTATCTTTGTAGGCTCAAAATATGAATATCAAACAGTTGTGAATCTTGGAAAATTAGTCAGTGAAGCAGAGCAGTACGGAATCCCTGTCTTGGCTGTAACTGCAGTTGGAAAAGAATTAGGAAAAGATGCAAGATATCTTTCCTTGGCATGTAGAATGGCAGCTGAACAAGGCGCACATATTGTTAAAACATACTATTGTGAAAACTTTGAAAAAGTTGTTGAATCCTGCCCTGTACCAATTATTGTTGCAGGCGGAAAGAAAATTCCAGAACGTGATGCATTACAACTAACTTACAATGCTGTAAAGGCAGGAGCTGTTGGTGTTGATATGGGTCGAAACATCTGGCAATCTGAACATCCTGTTGCTATGATTAAGGCAACAAGAGCAATCATTCACCAAAATGCAAATGTTGATCAAGCTTTCAAATTATACCAAAAATTCTCAAACGAAGAACCAAAGAAAAAACAACAATCAAAAGGCAAGAACCCTAATCAAAACAAATCAAAAGGCAAGA
>NZ_JBTNRI010000015.1:0-38903 GCF_054515815.1 Nitrosopumilus sp. S6 | reverse complement strand
CCCTTCCACATCCTATAACTGGACTGATTTTGCAGGTTTGTCTTGGGATTTTGAAGACGATTACGCTTAGCCAACTAGGAGGAGGTGAAAAGAAAGAAATGAAAACTAAAACAACAATTACAACAATAACTGTACTGACAGTAGCATCTATGTTACTAGTTTCTGGTTTTAACTTACCAGCAGCTGAAGCACAGTCTTCTCCATCAGTTAAGAAAGTAAAGATTACAAGCATGGCAGCACAAGAACCATACTTCCATTCTCAACCAAGAACAATTGGGTATGTGTATGTCTTTGAAGCATGCGCAGGTAATACTCCAATTATTGCTCCAGAAATTGTAGTTACATCTGATAGTGAAGTAAGATCTGTTAAACTTGCTACTAATCTTAGTCCCAACGCATGTCAGGTATCTTCTACAATAATCAAAGCAGCAAGTCCTGACACAATTAACGGAAAGCTGTTTACAAAAGATACGGTAACTAAGATGGTAAATAATGCCGAAAAAAGACTAGCAAATGTCAAAGGAATGCTTAGTGAAAAAAACATTACACTACAAACACTAGTCAAAGCTCCTGAAAGTACTAAAAACACATCAGACCTTGTAAAAATTTCTGAAGAGATTGTAGAGTTACGAAAACAACTCAAAGACGCAAGAGCTGAATACTATAGATTGTTATTCCTGATTCACGGATAACACTCTTTTTTCTTTTCTACGTAATCCTTTCATACTATGAAATTAAATAACAATATACAAAAAAAATGATTAAAAAAATTTCTGCTTCTATCGTGTTATCTATAATTATCCTCACTGGTAGTATGTCCTTGGGAAGTTTTTCTGATGTAAATGCCCAAACCTCAAATCTTTATGTTTCAGCTGAAAATCCTCAATTTAACAATAGAATGTCTGGACCTCAAGTAATTGAGGTTGTAGTCCGTGATCAAAATATTCGTGATACTGGTAAGGGTTTGGGAGAGCCAGACGTTACAGTAAACGGAAAAGATCTTAGAATGGTGCAAGCAACTGATGGAAATTGGTATGGTTATTTTTCTGATAGAAAACAAGCACAGATTGCAGATAAAACAGTTGGTTTAACTTCTAAAGGACTCGATTTTGGTACCTTCTGTTCACGAAGCACATCTATTCTGGGTGTATCTGTTACTGAAACTGATGGTATTGCAATTCCAGTAAGTGGTGCTGGAATTGGTGGAGAAAATGGTTCTAACCCTCCTAATCAAATCTCTGCTGATTGTTCTTTGAATTCACCTTACTCAAAAAACTCGATGAACGTTCTAAGACAAGCCAAGGCAATGAACCCTGGAAACACGAATATAAAACTTGGACAGATTGGTGTTGCATCTGTTGATCTTTGGCCATTTATCCAACTATATGATTTTTCAAAAGGTGGTAATGTTGTAGTACAATACAACAAAGGTGGAGGTGCACAACAAACAACTCTTACTTTTGATATTGCTGACAAACTAGTCCGACATGAATTAGATAGAAATTCTTATCCACGTTCCTCTGATGTCAACCTCAAAATCACTGACCTTACTTTGAATATTGATCCTACAAGTATTGATTCTTGGTCATTTGGTACTTCTCCTACAAACCCTTCAACATACTATCGACTTTTTGATTCGTCAGGAAATTCTCATTCAGATGGAACTGCAGGAGCTGTAAATCTTGTGCCTCATCTAAATTCAATGATGTTCAAAGACAACGGAATACTCAAAATTAATCCAAGCTTACAGGGACAAACAAATGTTTTAACTATTCAGGATAACATTCGTTCTCAAACAAATGGAGATGGAGAAATAGATATCTCACAAATTTCCACTAGTGCTGGTTCTATTGGAGCTGGCAGTCAACCTGTAACAATTACTGAAACATCTCCTAATAGCGGAATTTTTACAACTTTTGATGCCAATAATGATTCGGTATTAATTACAACGCAAAATGCCCCTAGAGGAACTTCTGCATCTATAGACTATAACAAAAAGCCCACGACACTTTTAATTGAATTTGGAAAGGGCACTTTGGCACTTGATGAAAAACTAAAGGGCACTGAATGGAATTCAGGAGAGGAAATGCCTGTAATTCTAGTTGATCCTGATGCAAACAAGAATAATTTAGAAAAAGAAGATCTTGATCTTTTCAACCCATCATACAAGTCCATTCCTGCATTAAGAACTGGAAATCCATTTACGCTTGGTTCTAGTGGTACTGAAACAAACAGCAAGATAGCAGCATCATTTTTGAATGGATTTACGCTAACTCCAACAACTTCTGGACAGTTTACATTGTCAGGATCCACATTAGGTACCAAGACTTCTGTCACCGTTGAAAAGTTTAGTGACAGAGCAAGAATAGACCCAACTCAAAATTCAGACTCTGATGCATTAGTTATTGATTTGAAGACAGATCTAAACAAACTCTATTCTTCTATCAACAATCCCTTTGATTCTGCAACTAAATTCAAAGGAGTTAACATGTTTAATTTTGATATTCGTTCCATTAATAGTACCATCAACAGTGTTGACATTTACTTGCTTGTTGGAGCTTCATCATCTCCCATATTGGATTCCTCAGGAAATCCTACATCTGGCCTTACTGCAATCAAAATTGCAACTGACACATCTTTGCAAAATTTAATCAACCTAAATTCTACAAAACAAGTGTCTAACCCACAAACCCTTCATAACAATTTATTTTCAAATTCATTTTCAGGTAATCAACAAATTGGATTGATGCTATCTTATTCTAAAATCCAAAACATGGGTACTGCAACAAAACCTATTGTAGCTGACTTTTTCTCTTATGGTTTAATAAAAGACGGGCAAGCAAAAAATGAAAGAATTGCAAATCAAATAGTTCGTGTAGAGGTAGAAGAATTGGCAAATAATTCTGGTAAATTTAGAGGTAGTCTTGAATACATTATGCTGAATCAACTAAATATCTTTGATTCAAAAACATATGAACAAATAGTTCCAATTGACGATGAACCAGTTTTTCTTGTAGCTCATGAACTAAAAGGAAACGATGCTGCTAGAATCAGTTACAACGACTTGAATTCCGACGGAGTGTTTATCACAATTTCAGACCAACAAGATATTCTCTCTCACATGGGAATTGTGGTGCTTTCAGTAAAGACATTCAAACCAGGTGATAATGTGGGAGTTACATTAACTGATAAAGATCTTAACGTTGATTCTGACTTGGTTGATATCTATACTGTTGTTGATCCTTTGAAATATCCAAATGACCCTGCAGCAGATACTGTGGGTAAACCAAACTTGGGTCTTACAAGTACCAAGCAACCATATGGACGATTATTAGAAATTACATTTGATGATGAGCCTTGGTTGAAATCTTCTATTTCTAAGGATGGCAAATCATGTTCGGCAATATCTGGAAGTGATGGATTAGCATCCACTGGCTTTACACTAGTTGAAACTGGAAGAAAAACTGGTGAGTTTAAAGGAGACTTTAAGATCCCATCTCAATACTGTTCAAGAAATGATGGTGGTATCGCAAAATCTACCTCAGGAATTGATATTGGTGCAAGATATTATGACTTTAGGGGCCAATCAAGTCAAGCTGCAATAACTAGTGCTAGTGCATCAGTTGGTGCAACAAGTGGTATTGTCAAACTAGATAAAACAAATTATCCTGTACCTATAGGTTCTGTTTCTGACTTTTTTGATTCAGACAAATCTTCTTCTACTAGACCTAATGGCCTTTCAATTTTTCCATACCATCTAACAGCAATTACTAAAAATGGAGATACAAAAGCAATTGATTCTGGTGAAGAGATTGGTCCTAAAGATACTATACTTTATGTCCAAATACATGATGCTGATTATAATTTGTCTCCAAACGGTGAAGACATATTGGCACAAAATGTTGATGGTACAACAAATGGACCAGTTAAGGTGTTTGTAACTAGAGGTTCTTCTAGTTTACTTTTAGCAACAGCGGGTGGTGAAGATGTAAAATCTGGAATAATCACAACTGGAAAGAATGTAAAGAGTGGAGTTACTAGGGAACTTGGACCGATATCTGAGACCTCTCCTAGTTCAGGTGTATTTCAATTCAATTTACCAATTAGATATGTTGATGGCCCTTCCTCTACAAAATGTCCTGTTACACCTGATTCAGGATTTACAAAATTAGATAAAACAAAATCAGGAGTACTGTCTAGATTTGATGTATCTCCATCTACTGGTAATTATTGTATCTTACACGGAGATGTAATTACTGTAGAATATTCTGATCAAGCAGATGCATCAGGTTCTAAGAGAACAGTATCTGATTCTGCAGCATTTGATCTTAGAATTGGAACCCTTCAGTCAGATACACAATCTTATGTGATTGGACGCAATGCGATAATTACCTTAATTGATCCAGATCTTAACTTTGATTCTAAAAAGGCAGAAACCTACTCACTTGATGTATTAGAATGGGATTCAGATAATGCTAGAGCAACAATGGGGCCTTTAGGTGGAACTGCTACTAAAAACGGAAAAATCTTTGATGCCCAACCATTTGGATTACGTGAGACTGGGGACTCTACTGGAATATTCCAAACAACAATAGAGATACCTTCAGAAATTAACGGAAAACCTCTTGATAGAGGTGAGACAATCAAACTTACCTACACTGATTGGGGAACTGCTGGCTCTGATTTTGTTGGAAAAAATGATCAAAAAGTAGAATTGAAATTTACAACTTCTAATTTCCAATCCTTAATCTCATTGGATAAGAAAGTGTATACTTGGACTGACAAAGTATATGTGACAATTACAGCACTTGACCATAATTTTGATGACAATAAGATTGATGAGATTGGTTCCAAATCAACAAATGAAATCAAAATTTCTACTAGAGGAAATAAACTAACTACATACAAACTAACTGAAACAGGATTTGATACTGGAATTTTTACAGGTCATGTGATACTTACAGGTTTCAAACATGATGCTGATGGAAATCCTAGAACTGGTGATATTGATGGAATCGATACTAATCCTAGAACTCAACCTAAAAGTGGTGGAGGTCCAAACAATGGATTCTTAGAATCTAAAAATGATGATGGTCTTACAGTATCATTTCAATTTACAGATAGAGAAACTTCTACTGCTTCAGCATTAATCAAATGGAATATTGGAGTAGTCGAATGGCTTCAAGGACAAACACCCTCTAATGGAAAAGGAATTGTTCGTGTAATTGATCCTGACATGAATCTAAATCCTGAAACCGTAAATACATTTACAATAGATATGTGGTCTGACTCTGATCTTGGTGGCATAGATGTTACTGTAACTGAAACCGGCCCTGCTACTGGAATCTTTGAAGGAGATGTTACATTTAGCACAAGGGACCAATCTTCGGGTCATAGATTAAGAGTAAGTGAGGGTGATTATGTCACTGCAAAATATGAAGACAACACATTACCAAGACCATACACAAAAGCTGATGAACTTAAAATCACATCAAGTATTGTTGTAGGACCTGTTGTTCCTCCATTAGAACGAGCATCCATAGGAACTCCTAAAATAGTCAATTCATTTGGAAGCGTAATTAATCAAGTTAAAACTGAAGAACAGATACAAATCACATCTGGTATTTCTAACCATCAGGTGAGAAGTCAACCATTTACCTATCTTGTTCAAATTACAGACTCGAACAATTTAGTGGATTCATTATCTTGGATAAGTGGGACACTGGAAAAAAATCAATCATTCTCTCCCTCTGTATCTTGGATTCCTTCTGCTCCTGGAAAATATACTGCAACAATCTTTGTTTGGCACAGTTTGAGCAATCCTTCTGCATTAAGCCCTACAGTAGAGTTTGAAATTAATGTAAATTAAATAAAAACTGTATATATTGTAAAAAATACGTATTTCTAATGACAAAAACAACTTTTGTAGCAATTTTTGCAGTTGCTGTTCTCTTGACGGGAACTATTGCAGGACCTATTGGATTAGTTCAATCAGCTGAAGCCTTAAAATCACAAGGAAATTCTGCCAGTGAAATTAATTCAAAAAAGGTTTGTGGTGATAGACTATGTTCTGAAGTTCGAGCAGAAGAAAAACCTGTTGAAAAAAAGAAAAAAGAACAAGTAAAAACTGAAAAGAAAACAGAATCTGCAGAAAAAGCAAAAGAAGCTCCAAAGAAGGATACAAAATCTGAAACAATGACTGCAGCCAAGGCTGTTACAAAAACTCCAAAAACTGTAACTGGTATTATTACATCTGAACAAGATCCTGGTGTAGGTCATGAAAACCATCAATTAGCAATAATTTTGCCTCCAAGTGACAAAACCTATCGTGGATATCTAACATACACTGCATCTGAAAATGTTCAACTAGTTGCATTGCATGGTCCGCTAAAGAAAGGTATGGACAAAGGACAAGCAATTTGGACTATGGATGGAAAGACAAAGTTTGGATTAACATTTGTAGATAAAGAAACCTCTACAGGAGTATGGCAGTTTTCAGGTAATGCAATTGCAATACACACAATGAATTCTGAACCATTCACTGTAAGCTACTCTGTTACATACACAGAACATTCTGTTGAAGGTGAAAGAGTAGTTAAAGGAACTACAACATCTGTACAGGATCCTGGAATTGGACATGAAGAACATCAACTAGCAATATTGTTGGCACCTAGAGACAAAGCATACTCTGGACATCTAACATTTGATGCATCAGAACCTGTTCAAATTGTAACCCTAATTGGCCCAATAGCCAAGGGTGAAGTTCAGGGAATGGCTCATTGGACTCCTGATGGTGAAACATATTATGCATTATCGTTGATTCCAACTAAAGCAGCTGGATCTACATCATTTTCAGGTAATGCATTGGCACTTCACACCTTCAATTCTGAACCATTCACTGTAAGCTACTCTATAGTTCTTACAAATCCACAAAAATAAGGAACTAGATAGTTCTTTTTATTTTTCTATTTTTTCTAATAATTTTTACATCAATCATGCGCTTAGATTAATCTCATTTAATGAAAAATATTGAAATGAACTTTTGTAGGCAAATATCAAATGATGGTTTTAAATCCTCTACTTGATTTCCATCGTGCCTTATTTTCTGGAAATACTTTGTTGCATTTCAAACATGAAAAGTCACAAGCAAGTTCAGCAAATACGTCACCGCATTCATTGCAAGTATAATGGTTTTTGATTTTTCTATGATCTACTCCCAGTGCTTTTAGTTCTTTTTTACACTGTGGGCATTTGTCCCCTACAAAGTTTTTCTCAGGTTCTACGGTCCCACATTCATAATGTTCAACAAGTTCTGTCTGAGCGAAATCTGATTTTTTACAACTAGGACAAGAGAAAATGTGACCAGTTCTAACAGAATCACAAAATGGACAACAAACATCTGAGATATCTTCTATTTCTTCTATTATTCTTTCAGAAATCAATTTTGTAATGTATTTCTCAATATTTTCTTTGGACATTTTGCTATTCTCAAGCAGCCATGTTTCGCTAATTCTATTTGTTGTTTTTAGTAAATCTATAATGTCTTGTTCTTTTTCATTAGAGTTTTCAGATTCTATAACTTTAAGGATATTTTTGAGATTTTCCAATCTTATGGGTTTTGAAAGAATCTCATATGCTCCTTCATTTATCAATTTTGTAATGATGGGAGAGTCTTTTTGTTCTGATGACACAATAATAATTTCTCCATCTGCATCCATCAATAATAATCGACTCAGAAGAGACATCCCATGTACATCTTGAAAATCATAATCTAGAAATACAATTGGATGTTCTCCATCCTGTCCCATTTTTTCAAACTCAGTAATTGCAGTTTGAGAATCCTTTGCTAGAATTATTTTCTGGTATCCTAGTTTTTCTAAAAACTCCTTTATTCTGATTATGATATTTTCAGAATCATCAATCACTAAAATTGGACGTTCTATCATTTATTTTACGACTGGTGTTTTGTATTAATGCTTTTTGAAAAGTATGTTCAAAGTCTATTTTAGAATGAAAAACAGCATGAGAGCCCACATGACTAAACTTCTCATGTGTTATCATTTTAGACTGTAATGTTTTCCAATAGAAAAAAAGAATCCATAAATTGATTTTATTCTGAATAAAGTCAACTGATTATTCTGATCAAACACATAGTTTCAAATAGTATTTGCATAAATTAAACACATGATTTTTCATATCCTCCTTAGTCTTTTGACATTTGGAGGAATTACTTTAGATGAAAATTTAGTCACATATGTAACAGATATTGAAAACATCACTAGTCAATTTGGAACTGATGTCTCTTTTACTGATCTTTTAGGATATTCTATTGGCATGGTAATTTATGGAATTTTTATTTGGAATTTCTATAGATTCCTTGCAAGACGTGAAATGATTCCTTTGCGTCTCAAAAAATATGAGACTGATGGAAAAAAGATCACCTCTATTATTGCTTATTTTGTAAAATATGTAGTTGTATTTCCTCTAGTTGTCTTAGTTTGGTTTGTAGTTTATTCTACATTTTTGTTCTTTATGGCACCTGATTTACAAACTGAACATGTATTTCTCATTGTAATTTCATTAGTAGTAACTGTTAGAATATCTGCCTATTACAAAGAAGATCTTGCAAAGGACTTTGCAAAACTGATACCATTTGCCCTATTAGGTATATTCCTTACAAGTAATATCTTCTTTACTGTTGAAGATGTTGCAGAAAGAACGTTAGGATTTCTTCCATTTTTAGGAAAAATACTTGGATTTGTTACATATGCCATTATTGTTGAAGCAATTTTGCGAATTTTATTTTTAGTAAAACGAAAAGCCATTCCTGTTGCCGATGAAAAATTGGAAGAACAAATTGAAAGTCAAATAAATGAAAAGATCAAAGTTCATGTAGAAAAAATTGAAGAAAAACAAGAAAATCTAGAAAAGAAAATAGAAAAAGAAACTGATGAGATTGAAAAGAAAATAGAAAAAGAAACTGATGAGATTGAAAAGAAAATAGAAAAAGAAACTGATGAGATTGAAAAGAAACTCTCAGAAAACTCTAAACCTGATGATACAAAAACCTCAAATTAATTCCTAGCACGTTATTTACTAAAGACTTCTTCATTTTTAATTATTCAAATATTTTCAACATCTATCAAAATGACTGGACAAGTCACATTTTCTACTATTTTTCTAGATACGCTTCCTAGCGACAATAACTTCTTTACACCTTTTAATTTTCTACGTTTAGACATGACAACTAAATCTATATTCTCATTTTGAACCGTATCTAGAATGATTTCAGCAGCATCTCCCATCTCAACTTTAACCTCAACTTCAATATTTTCATCCTTACATTGTTGACCGTGTTTTTCCATAACCTTTTGCATCTCATGACGCATTGATTCATTTGCTTCTTTGATACTCTCAAACATTTTTTCTCTTTCTGATTCAGCTAAGCCAAAGGATACTGGTGGATGATGAATCTCTTCAATAATATGTAAAATTGTTATCTTGGCAGAGGATCCCTTTGCTGCATGTATTGCATGTTTTAATGCACTATCTCCTGCTGGAGTTCCTGCATGAGGAACAAGTATGGCTTTATACATTACCAACAATTTCTTTCATTCTTAAATAAACCGTAAGTTGATTTTCAAAGTTGAAATCAAATTTGATATATTCAAACCCGTACCAGAAATCTCATGCAAGATTACTGTTTTAACAATTTATGTTGCCTAAAATTAGTCTCAAGTATGACTGTGATGTTTTTTTATTCAGTTTAGTTGACTTTAATTAGAATTAAGACAACTAGTTATTTAATTTCTGGATAATTTCAAAAAACCTAATTGTTTAAAACATAAAAGAAATATTCAAAATCATGAGATGCCCTAATTGTGGAAATCAAGCAAGTTGGAGAGATCCTGACTGTAACAAATGTGATGAAACATTACATCAAAAAAACTGTAAAGGCAAATCCCCTGATTGTAAATGCCATGAAATCAATGAGAAGGCATGGACTACAAAAAAATCCCAACAATCTGGATAGCCTGCTTTCCAACTTTGTTTAATGATGTTTCATGTGCCAGATGTATGTATTTTATTTAAAAAATTAATTCTATTTTATTTGCTATATCCCTTCTGCACTGCCGTCTCGTCTTATTTCAGCTACTCCTTGAAACCCTTCACGTGTTTGACATTTAAGCACAGCATGGATTGCACCTAGAAAAAATGAGTATCTTTCTCTAACATCAATTTCATATCCCAGTGTTTCTAGATATTTTGATACCTCGTTATTTGCAAATCCTTCTTCTATGCTAATTTTTCCGTCAATAGAACAATGAATTCTTGGTTTAATCATTGCAGTATCTATGGAATAACTACCATCAATTATTCTTGAAAGAAAATGACTTACTACTGAAAATATTCTTGAACTGCCTGGACTCCCAAGTATCATGATTGGTTTATCTTGATAATTCACTATGGTTGGACATACAGATGTCCAAGGTGCTGTATTTGGCCGTAAATAGAATGGGTGATTTGGATTTTTAAATTCATAACATGACATGTAATTGTTGTACAAAAATCCTAAACCATCTGCTGCAGCTTTTGAGCCATACGTTAATTCTATTGATTGAGTGATGCCTATTACATTTCCCTCATCGTCCATTACTGATAGATGAGTTGTTTCATCAGGATCATTTGATGGATCTTCAAAGGGAAGAGTAGGGTCAACTATATTTCTAATTGAACCTGCAAGTGTTCTTGCAAAGGATGTGCTTAGATGTGTTTTATCTCTTGTTTGGTGATATGTATTTGGGTCATACGGTCTTTGTGATCTATGTAACAATGCTTTTCGAAAAGTTTCTGCCACGAAATGATATGATTCAGGTTTTGAACTCCTAACAAATTCTGATGAAATATTATTTAGCATCATTAAAACTAGCAGTAAAGTTCTACCTGCAGTTGGTGGTGGCATAGTTACAATTTGAATTCCACGATATGTTCTAGCAATAGGTTTCCTTTCAATTGGTTCAGGAATTAATGCAAGATCATCTGAATGAAGGTATCCTTCATTAATTCTCATATCATCATTAATTTTTTTTGCTATAGTTCCTTGATAAAATGTCCTATAACCATATTTAGAAATTGTAGTGAGGGTTTCAGCTAAATCATCTTGAATGAATCTATCTCCTACATCATATGGAACTAAACCATCTTTGAGAAAATATTTTGCTCCTGATTTTGATTTAACTCGGAAAAATTTCTTTAAATTTTTTTCTTGTATGTCGTGTTGCAATTGTGTTATGTTATATCCATTTTTTGCAATACGGATTGAAGGTTCAACTATTTCTGACCAATTCAATCTACCAAAATTTTCATTAAGATACCCTAATACTGCTAGGGTACTGGGAACTGTTGTAGCTTTATACCCAACAAATCGTGTAGACCGTTTTTCAAAAAATGATGCATGTGCAAGTGATGGCGCACGACTAGAGCCATCCAAAGCAATTGTTTCTCCATTTATGTGAAGTAATGCTAATGATTGTCCTCCAATGCCTGATGCTTGAGGCTCACAAACACCTAGTGCTAGTGCAGTAGCACATGCAGCATCAATTGCGTTACCACCTTTTTTGAGCATCTCAACTCCTGCTTTTGTAGCATCCGGAAATGCTGATGACACCATCCCATGTTTAGCAACTGCGCATTTTTTATCTTCAGTTACTGTAAATGCCGATTCTATTTTTTCTAGATCCATACAATCATCCATTATTCTGGAAAAGTTCTTCCAGCTTCAACAACAGTATTTGTTGGCACATCTGTTTTTTCTAAAATAGTCACATTTTTTTCTATCACTACATTGTCTCCTATTTTGACATCGTTACCAACAATTGTATTTTTTTCCACTACTACGTTAACCCCAAGTATACAATTGTTACCTATGTTGCATTCTTTTTCTATTACACATTCATCCCCCATTACTACATTATTTCCAACAACTGCTTTTTTTTCTATGACTACTTTCTTGCCAAATTTACAATCATTGCCAATATGCACTTTCCATTGTATGGTTGCACTATCGTCAATAGTCACATTTTTTCCTATAACAGCACTTGGGTCAACACTTGTCATGATAGTTTATTTTATTGAGTTTATTTAAAGACTGATCAATTCTTGCCAAATGATTGTTTTCAATCTATTTATCATAAGTTCAAACGAAATAATTTTTCTGACAGTTTTTATTTACTTTGAAAAGTAGTGTCTTCTTTAACTAGTGTTCCATCTGGTACAATAGCATTATCTTTGACAGTGGCATTTTTTTCTAACATTACATCATTGCCAATTGTAACCCCATTCCCAATACTTGATTTTTTTGTAGCAACTACTTTGGTCCCAATGGTACAATCATTACCTATACGGACTTTTTTTTCTATCACTGTTTCATCACCTATTTTTACACCATTACCAATACTTGATTTTTTTTCTATTACGACATTTTTACCAAAAACACAATTGTCTCCAACATGAACCTCTTTTTCTATCTCTACACTGTCATCCATAGTGACATTTTTCCCTATAACTGCACTTTGATCTATATCTGCCATGATAATTAGTAAGTAGAATCTACTTTTTGAAGTATTTTGCTTTTAATGTTGTTCCATCTGGAAAAGTACGTCCAGATGATAATACTGTTCCAGTAGGTATGTCTGCACCATCTGGTACTTTGGTTTCTTTTTCTAGTACACAGTCATCGCCCATTTTTACTCCATTACCTATAACTGCACTACGTTCTACTACGTTTTCTTTACCAAAAACACAATCATTGCCAACATTGACGTGTCTTTCAATAACACAATGTTCGCCCATTTTTACACCAGTACCAATTACTGCATGTTTTTCTATTACTACTCTTTTATCTAAAACACAATTATCTCCAACATGTGCATCTCCTTCTATCACTGTACTATCTTGCATAGTGACATTGTTTCCTATAACTGCACTTGGATCTATATCTGCCATGCATTGTTATGGTTGTGGTTACTTAAAAGGTGGTTGCTAGTTGACTCTAAATTAATTCGAGACAACTTGTTTGTAGTTTAATTACAGATCCGATTTAAAAGTAATAAAAATTATCACAAGGTATTACAATGAAAGTAGCTTTAATCTATAATGAAAATCAGATCGACCCAAATGATGTAATCAATGTTTTTGGAATGACTACAAAAGAGCATTACAGCAAAAAGGCTGTTGAAAGAGTTGCTCAAGCATTAGAAAAAGGCGGACACACAGTCAAAGTAGTTGAAGGGGATATTCATCTTGCTGATGAATTAAGAGAGTTTATGCCAAAAGTAGTGGCAGGTGAGACTCCTGGAATGGTGTTTAATATGGCATATGGAATTCAAGGTCAGAACAGGTACACCCACGTTCCAGCAATGATGGAGATGCTTGGAATCCCTTACATAGGTTCAGGCCCTGCAGGACATGCTATTGTTCAAG
Organism: Nitrosopumilus sp. S6; assembly: GCF_054515815.1. Classification (NCBI taxonomy): domain Archaea; kingdom Thermoproteati; phylum Nitrososphaerota; class Nitrososphaeria; order Nitrosopumilales; family Nitrosopumilaceae; genus Nitrosopumilus; species Nitrosopumilus sp. S6. The sequence continues at coordinate 25,421 of NZ_JBTNRI010000015.1, read as the reverse complement.
ATAAGGTAATGACAAAAATTGTTTTGCAGAAAAACAAAATCCCTACTCCTGGCTTTTGGGTCTTTCGAACTCCTGAAGATAAACATGATGATTTGATCTTTCCTGTTATTGTTAAACCAAAACTAGAGTCCACATCTATGGGTATGGAAGTAGTAGATAATTGGAAAGATTTACGTGAAGCAGTTAGAGTCCAAATTGAAAAATTTCAACAAGATATTTTGGTTGAACAGTTTATCTCAGGACGAGAATTTGCAGTAGGTCTGTTAGGAAATGCTCCTAACATTGAAGTCTTACCAATAGTTGAGATTAATCTCGATAATCCTGATCAAATACAAACCATTGCTGATAAAAAGAAAAAAGGTGGTGTTGAAAAAACATGCCCTGCAAAATTATCAAAAGAAAAAACTGAAGAGATGAAGCAAATGTGTCAGAATGCATTTTCTGCCTTGGGGCTAAATGATTACACTAGAGTTGATTTTAGAATGGATAAAGATGAGAATCTTTACATTCTTGAATTAAATTCAATGGCCAGTCTTGGATTGGGTGGTTCGTTTTTTCATGCAGGAAAAACTGCAGGGTACACGTATGAGTCATTAATCAATAAAATTTTGGATGTTGCAGTAATTCGTTACTTTGGTACCACAATTCTACATGATGAAGATGAAACTGATTTAACTCAACCACTTCGTGTTGTTGCACGAACATATTTGAGAAGTCATCTGCATAGTTTGAAAGAAACCCTCAAAGATTATGTAAATCTGAACACTCACGTATACAATATTGAAAATGTAAACCACTTGGGAGGCAAACTATCTAAACGAATGAATCATCTTGGATTTACTGAACAAGTTTACAACCAATTAGATGTTGGAGATTTCCATTATTTTAAAAATCATTCAGATGCAGAAAATGATGTTTTATTTATTTCTCATTTAGATACTCACTATGGACCAAATGATCTGATCCCATACCATGAAACTAGTGATAGTATTGTTGGTTCTGGCATCGCTGAGAGTAAGGGTGGATTGGTAGTGATGTTGGGTGCATTACATGCATTACGGTTTGCAAAAAAACTCAAAAAAATCAAATGTGGTGTATTGCTTACAACCGATGATAGTTTAGGCGGACGATACAGTAGTGCTTTAATTGAAGAAATATCTCAAAAATCAAAATATGTTCTTGGATTAAAATCTGGTAGTATTGATGGTGGAATTATTACTACATGCTATGGAAGAAGCGATTATGAAATTAGATTTACTTCAATAGGTGAAGAATCCTCTTCTAATATTCATGGCATTATACCCGTGTTGGCAAAAAAATTAGTTGCTCTTGAAAAATTATCAAAAGATGAAAAGGATTACCGATTACGAACAACATCTATTGTGGCACAAGGCTCTCATGGACACACTCCAAACTATGCTACACTATCACTAACATGTAGTTACAAAACAGAAAAACTCGGCGAATTACTTGGTTCCAAAATTAAAACTATTATGAAAAAGAAAGAAAGCAATTCTAAAAAATTAGATGTAGTAATGCATAAAATTCAAACACGACATCCTGTGTTAGAAGAACCCTCTGACACTAAATTCTATAAACTAGTTGAAGATTTAGCTAAAAAACATGATATCAAAGTTAAGAAACATGCCCAATTATTGTCTTCAGACATAAGTAATGTTCCAGCTGTGCTTCCAGCTTTGGATGGGTTTGGTCCGTTAGGAAACAAATATCGTTCTTCCAAAGAATACATTGTACATGATAGTATTGTAGAAAGATCTGCATTACTTGCTTCTGTAATTTACAAATGTGCTGGAAATTAAAATTGACAGAGCCATTTTGCTTAGACTATGAGAAAACCTTCGCAGAACACCTTTTATCCATATAATTCCCAAATCTGTTAAGAGTCAAAATGAGAGATAAACTGGGAATTATCGTTAATCGACTTGTTTATGGATTCTCATTTGCTTTTCTGTATCAGATTGTTATTGGAATAGCAACATCTCTGCTATCATTGCCTCTGACTGGAAATATACAAGATCTAATTTCTGGCGTTGGGCAAATCGAGTCCCAGGAAGGACCATTACTTGTAGCTTGGTGGATAATCTCTACAATCATTATCACTGTAATTGCTTTGTTGATTATACGATACAAAAAATACATCTCTCCTTACAAAGGTGAAAAAGACATTGAGGTTCCCCCAAAAATTACTGCAATTACTGCAATAATAATTGGCGGTACTATATCATTTCTATTTTTCTTACTTGATGTTGTCATTGGTATGGTGACGACTCCAGGTTCTCAAACTGATGTTGCAGCAATCTATGAAGCCGCAATAATTGGTGACTTTGCTCCACTTTTAGTTAGTATTATTTTTTCAATTATTGCAGGATTCATTATTGTAGGAGTTGCAAGTAAGACATCAAAAGTAAAAGAACTCACAAAGGATATTGGATTACAAGAAATAACTGGTATCAAACGAATCATGCAAATGACTAAAACACAAAAAACCACTTTGTCTGATACCATTGGTCAACGCCCTGGGGCTTTGATTCATGTTGGAGAAAAAAAGGTAGAAAATGTTACAATCAATCTCATTGAGTATGATGCTGAAAACATCAACGAAGTGAAAAACGCTTCTTTTGAACAATGCTTAGAATCTAAAAACAAACCAAATGTTTCATGGATTGATGTTATTGGAATTCATGATCCTAATATCATCAAAACATTTGGAGATAGTTTTGATCTACACCCACTTCATCAATCAAACATAATGAATACTGAATTAAGACCATCAATTGAAGTGTCTGACAATCACATTATGGTGATGCTAAAAATGCCTCATTACAACACTGAAACTGGAAAGCTAGACTTGGAGCAGGTTTCAATCATTATATCTGAACACCATCTTTTGACGTTTCAGGAGACCCCTGATGATTTCTTTGATCAAATTCGTAAGCGATTACGCGACAAATCAGGCTCTATTAGAAAACTCAAGAGTGATTATCTGGCATATGCGATAATTGACGCAATTATTGATAGCTATTTTTTGGTAATAGAGCAAGTTGGTGACATCACTGAAAATGTGGAAGAGGAACTAATGAAAAACCCTACTGCTGAAACTATGCAAACCATTCAAACACTAAAGCGTAGAATGATAGCACTAAGAAAATCAATCTGGCCTGCTAGGGAGATTGTAGATGCTTTAGGACGTGAAGATACAATTTTCATATCTGATAACACTAGAACATATCTTCGTGATGTTTACAACCATGTAATTCAAGTAACTGATTCTATTGAAGGATTACGTGATGTAATTGGTGGTATGCTTGACACATATCTCTCAAGTGTGAGTAATCGGATGAATGAAATAATGAAGACTCTTACCATAGTTGCAGCTATTTTCATTCCTATAACGTTCATTGCTGGTATTTACGGAACTAATTTCTCATATGTTCCTGAATTAGAGTGGGAGGGCAGTTATTTTGCGATGCTTGGTGCAATGTCAATAATTGTAATGATCATGATGATATATTTCAAAAAGAAAAAATGGCTGTAGGAAGTAACTTTGACTAATCAAGCACTACAAAGAGCGCATGAGATTCTTGAAGGTACCGCAAATGACAAAATTACAAAAACATTTCAAATTTTCATCATTACTTTGATTACAGTAAATGTAATTGTTGTAATTGTTGAAACAGAAGAATCTGTACTGGATCAATACGGATACTTGTTTACTCCATTTGAGGTTTTTTCAGTCATTATCTTTACTGCAGAGTATATTGGGCGAATAGTTCTTTACAAATTAAATCCAAAATATAACAATTCAAAATACGGTCTAGCTAGACTACTTGTTTCTCCTATGATGTTAGTTGATTTAGCTGCAATATTGCCATTCTTCTTACCATTCGTAGTTACAGATACTAGATTCATTAGAATAATTAGGTTATTGAGACTGTTTAGATTATTCAAACTTTCTAGATATTCTCAACCTATGCAAACACTAGGTGCAGTTTTCAAATCAAAAGCAGGAGATTTGGGAGTTGCATTTTTCATTTTATTTATCGTATTGATTTTTGCATCCAGTTTGATGTATCATGCAGAGCATGAAGCCCAACCAGATGTTTTCACAAGCATTCCTGCATCAATGTGGTGGGGAATTGTCACTCTAACCACAATAGGATATGGTGATGTTTACCCAGTTACTGTAGCTGGAAAATTAATTGCTGCAGGAGTGGCTGTGATTGGAATAGCAGTTTATGCAATTCCTACAGGTATCATGGCATCTGCATTTACTGAAGAACTCCGAAAAAACAAGGAGAGTAAAAACAATACATGTCCTCATTGTGGAAAAGACATTACAGGAGTATAATGTGGAGGTAAAAGATTGGATATTAAACAAATAGAAAGTTCATTCAAACCAAGTTCTGACAAAAAATGCGCAGTTGCAAAAAAGGGAATGGTTGCATCAGCATTTCCTGATGCTACAAAAGCAGGAGTTGAGATGCTCAAAAAAGGTGGCAACGCAATTGATGCTGCATGTGCTACTGCACTAGCATTAGGGGTATGTGAGCCACAAGCATCAGGAATTGGAGGACAATCTATGGCAATTATTCATTTTAATGGAAAATCATATGCCATTGATGGCTCTAGTCGTGCGCCATCACTTGCACATTCATCTAAATTTATAAAAAAAAGATCTCGAAGCTTAGGTTACAGAGCAACTACCATCCCCAGCACTTTAGCTACAATTGGATTTTTACATGAACGATATGGTAAATTAGAATGGCAAAAAATAATTGCTCCCTCAATCCGTATTGCAAAAAAAGGTTACAAGATAACCAAACTACAACATGATTTACAAACAAGAGAATTACAAAACTTTCTTTCAATAAAATCAAAATCAGGTGCAAAATATTTTCTCAAAGATGGTTTAGTTCCATATGATATAGGGGACACATTCACTCAACCTGATCTAGCTTATACTCTCAAAGTAATTTCAGAATATGGATACAGTGTATTTTACCACGGTTCAATTGCAAAAGCAATTTCAAAAGACATGGTAAAAAATAGAGGGTTGATTCGAGAAGAAGATTTGTCATATATGCCTGAACCACTTATCAGAAAACCCTTAAGCAGAAAATACAGACACCTTACAGTTTCAACTCTACCTCCTCCTGCAGCTGGAAGAACATTATTGCTCACACTTATGATGCTTAATCACTTGCCATCAAAATTCCTACGTAGCTCAAAACCAAGCTCATACCATTTTGTTGCAGAGACATTTCGAAAGGCATTTCTGCATAGACTGCAACGACCATTTAACCGCCACACTTATGATCAAATTTTAGACAAATTCCATCTGCAGCGCTCTTTTGCAAAACAGATGGCAGAATCCATTCACAATTCCATGGATGCAACATTGCCTATGATTGATCCTGAATTTGGTGGAGAAGACACCACTCACCTATCAACTATGGATGTAGAAGGAAATGCTGTGGGTATAACTCAGTCCGTAGAACTTGCCTATGGTTCAAAGGCAGCAGCTGATGGCTTGGGATTTTTGTACAACAACTACATGTCTGCATTTGAATTTACAAACCCAAATCATCCTTACTATATCCGGCCAAATGCCATTCCTTGGACATCTGTTTCTCCTGCATTGATTTTCAACGACTCTAAACTTTGGATGGTCGTTGGAAGTCCAGGCAGTCAGAGAATATTTTCTACAATAACACAATTTCTTTCAAGAATAATTGATGGTAATTTGCCAATGAGTGATGCAATTGTAAGGCCACGTTTTCATTGCTCTATTGGTGGTACTGTTAGCATTGAAGATGGAGGATTTCGTAAGGAAATAATTGATTTTCTCAAAGAAATGGGATATGAAATCTCAGTAAAAGAGAGATATTCATTTTATCATGGTGCTATCCATGCTGTCATGAAAATGCAAACCAAAAATGGTTTTCAGGGAGTGGCTGAAGTCAGACGTGATGGAACCGCAGAGGGATTAGATTGAGTAAACTTCCTGTATTACTATCGATTCCGCATGGTGGATTAAAAAAACCTGTAGAACTTGAAGGACACCTATCCATCACAGACAAGGACTTGTTTGATGACTCTGATCCATTTGTTATTGAGATGTATGACTTGGGAGACAAAGTTCAACGTGTAATCAAAACAGACATTGCAAGAGCATTTGTTGATCTCAATCGTTCATTACAAGATATGCCTCCAGATAACCCTGATGGTTTAATCAAAAGTATGACTTGTTATGAACAACCTATTTACATTAAAGGAAAAGAACCTGATGAATCTCTTCGAAATTTACTGATAGAACTTTACTACCTTCCTTATCATAAAGCAATACAAAAAAGCTTTGAAGAATTAGATTTACAGTTATGTCTTGATTGTCATTCCATGGCATCTTTTGCACCTGGAATTTCTCCTGATGGTGCCAACAAAAAAAGACCTTTGTTTTGTATATCAAATCAAGATGGAAAAACATGTTCAGATGAAATGCTTGAACTTTTAGCTGATTGTATATCTGATTCCTATTTGATTGACAGAGAGGAAATATCTCTTAATGATCCATTTCATGGAGGTCATATAACTAGGACATATGGAAACAACCCACTACCTTGGATTCAAGTTGAGATGAATCGAGAATTATATTTGTCTGAAAAGTGGTTTAATTCTGAAACATTGTCCATGAAAACAAACAGATTACAAGATTTGAACCAAATGTTCGAACATACGCTAACAAAACTAGCAAAAAAGATTCAATGAATTTATCTTTAGATTTGTGAACCTAGTTTTTTACTTGTCAATACTGCCACCTTGACCATAAAGAACATGCATGGTGTACGTATCAGTAACATCTGGATGATTTCTTAATTTATGAATAATAGTATCTATACTGCCTTCTTCCTTACTTGCAATTTTTAGTAATATGTCATATTTTCCCCATATACCATTAATTTCTAATACTTCAGGAATTTCTTTGAATTCAGAAATTATCTTTGATTCACTTCCACCAATACATGTAACCAAAACATATGCTTGCATTACTTAATCTACATTCTTCTCTGATAAATACGTGATTTGTTTCATACTATGTTCTAAACATAATCATTGCTGTATATTGAATAGTATTATCTTGTAATGCTGTTGTAGTTAGTTTAATGTCTGAAACACTTCTGTCCTGAATACAGGTATTGATGAGATCATCTAATTCAGATTTATCATTTGATTGTATGATTTCAACTTTCATTTTCTTACCATCCTTGTCTTGGATGACAGTCGCATATGCATCCATTAGTACATTGTATACGTATACAGTCTGAGCATTGCTTTTTTTTGAAAAAGGTCATTTAAATTCCTCAATAATTTTTGAAGTGAATTGATTGTTTTTGTACAAAGTATCTTTAATTAAAATTCGTATACTCTCTAACTGAAATTGCAAGTAATCTATTATCGGTGTAGTTATTTCGAACATGATGCCCATATGTGAATTTTGGATTTAACATATGGGAAAATTGCTCACATTCTCTACAAAATTATCTAATTGACTTTGTACAGAATAAAATCAACTTGTATCTAGATTGTAGAAATTGTAATTTCATCAAAAATCTCTTCAGCTTTTTTAATTATTTTTTTATCATCTGCATCAGGTTCTGCTGTAATTAATACTAGGTTTTCTCCAATTGGAACACTAATTATCAACTGTTTGGTTCGCCTTGATGCGATATAATCTATTGGACCTAGAACCTCATCTAATTCTTGACGCATGTTAAAATCAAGCTGCATTTGCATGTAAACCATTCTTATTTTATCCTCTGACAGCATAGGAGTTACACCTTTTTTGAATCCACCTGCAACAAGTCGTCCTAACTCATTAATCACACCTACATGTCTTACTTTGTCTTCATTTGATAGTTTAGAACATGCTGCATCTAACCTTTGTATGTCATTTACTGATAATATTGCCATGATGAATTTTCATGTTGTTCTATCTTAAATCTTACCTTGATATCTCTTAATGACGTGGAGATTCTTCATCGTCATCTCCATCATCATCATAAAGTTTACGTCTTGGCATGCTTTTTCAAACGCCTCTTTTTGGAGATATGGGTAAAACCGACAAAACTCTCACTAAATTTCATCCTATTTGAAACTCTCCAATAACTCGTCATCAAATTGTAATATCATTCTCTTCTTCTTGAAACGATTTTGAATCCCATCTATCATCTGATCAAATAAATTATTTTCAGGCACATTCATCTAGAAAACACCTCTCAAATCTTCCCAAGTAAGAATTTCTGGTCTTATTGGTTCTGTGATTGTTGAAAGTCTTCTATTGTTTTTGACTAATCTATTTTTGAATAGACTTGACTGTGACTCAAGTTGCCCCATCTCATTATGAGATTCCATTAGAGTTGTATTCATAAAAAAACAGAGTCATTTTTGGTATTAAGGCAGGAGATTTTTGTTTAGATTTTATTTTAATTAAACTAGTTATTTCGAGCGTGAAACTAGTCATATAGTTGTCTTAATAGGCATAAATAGTCAAGTCAACTTATACCTGTATGGGACTATCTTCAACTAATCTACATGCACTCAGAATATTTTTGCCTTCATCATTACTTGATAATTCAATTGAGTTCTTTGAGTTCCTAAGGTATGAAACAAAATCGTTGAGAGATGAGCATACTATTCTTAAAGATAATTTTTTAGAGATGATCCCTAAAAGTACAAAAATAAAAAAAGCATCAAAAATTAAAAAACCCGTAATTACAAAACAGTTTGAAGAATTTTGTAAGATTTTGGATAGGACACTTTTTGTCAAAAATACAAAAGATGAACTTTCTGAAATAAAATGGACTAGAATAGACAACTTTTGTAAATTATTACGATTAATTGAAAGAAGTGATGAACGAAAGATTCGTTGGGCTCTTTATCATATTTTTAGCACTGGTAAGACAAAAATCTCAAAACAAAATCTAAATGAATTATTGAAAGATTTTAAGATAAAAAATATTGATAAAATTCTTGCAAAAATAATCAAGACAGAGACATTATCTGGTTTAGATGCAACATATGATGGAAAAACATTCATCATTAATCATGATTCAGGAGATAAACTGGTTTCGCATTATTTAGCTGATGCTATTGAAGAGCCATCAAGACGTTCTCCTGGTGAATTAGAAGAAGAGATACTGGATTTAATTGACGAGGGCTCTTACTCTAACCAAGAAATATCTCAAGCATTATTACTTGATGAAGGACTTGTATCAAGAACAATTGGCAAACTTCGTGATCAAGACAAAATTATACTTTCAAGCTTTGGTCAACGAGGAGCTAGATATTTCACCACAAATTGTGATAATTGTCCTTTTGGAACCACAAAAGCATCTTGTCGAAAAGAGGCTATATCGTATATTGCTTCTGCATTCATGGAAGACTTTGGATTGGATCTTTCTGCAAAAGACTTTGAATCTGTGGAGGCAAACCAGGCACTTTTAAAAATTAAAAGAATTGTTATGATGGCAAGAAAAGAAAAAAATACCAAGCTTGAGCGCAACTTGAGTGAAAACTTAGATAATTTGCTATCTAAAGTGGTCGATAAATTCACTGAAATTGAAACTCCTGATAAAAAATCCCCTAGTGTACCTGAGATTAAAATGGAAGTTACTTCAAACATCTCAAAACTTCCCCTCTTGTACCAGTTGGGGCTCAAGAAAGGTGCCCGGGGAGGAATACATCTTATGGATGAAATGCTTCATTTGGCATCAAAATCTATCCAAAACGATGACCGAATAAAAATCAAAAAACACGCACTAAGTGAGACAAACAAATTTTTAAAAAATATAGGCCTTGATCAAAAGAATTCTAAATGATACATGCCTTGGATTTTTCTACCCTGAAAATTCGATGGCATAGTTTTTTAATGAGTTTTTTTAGATAATTAATGTGAAATCAATTTCATTTGTAGTATTTTTTCTAGGCTTAATTCTTGTTTCAAGTACTTTTACAACTCAAGGCTTTGCAGATGTTATTAGCCCCAGACAACAGATGCATCTTGATTTTACTGCTGATCAAATAATCTGTGCTGAAGGACTAGTCAAAATAACTAAAAAATCTACTGGTAATGCATCATGTGTAAAACCTACAACTGCTGAAAAACTAGCTGAAAATGGATGGGCAAAACAACTAACTGATAAAAAAGTTGAAGAGATAAAGACCCTCAAATCAAAGAAAGGCGAACCAGCTGGAACCGTTACAAAAGTTGCAACTGTAAAACAACCTACAAAAGTTATCAAAGGCACTACAACTTCGGGTGTCGTGGGATATGCATACATCTTTGAAGCATGTGCCGCATCTAAAACCGTTAGAGCTCCTGAAATATTTGTAACTTCAGACAGTGAAACTAGAAGTGTAAAGCTTGGAAATATGTTAAAGGCAAATTCTTGTTATACTACTTCAGTACTTATCAAAGCTGCAGATCCTAATTCTATTTCTGCAACTTTATTAAACAAGGGTGGAATTTCAGAAAAAATTTCCTCACTTGAAAAACAGATTGCAGATTTGAAAGAACGAATTCTTACAGCTAAACAAAAAATTCCAAGGACTAATGATGAAACCCCAAACCCTGATAACTTGACTACTGTTGTAACTCTTAAAAAAGAACTAAAAGGTCTACAGGATGAACTACGACGATATCTGATGGTGTTGTATGTTCCTACACATGCTAAAGCAACTAGTCTTGATCTCCCAAAGTCCCTAACAGGTAAACCTTTGGAGGGAATGAGTACTGATTTAATTTCCGTCACTGAGGCAGTAGTAAAACCTGAATCCTCAAACCCTGACTATAAGCGATACGATGTAGTCTTTGAAGCATGTACTGGAAAAGAATCCGTTAAACTACCAATAATTGATATTGTTTCTGATACTGATACTACTACTGTAAAATTAATTGAAAGAATTATCCCAAACTCTTGTCAAGTTGGAACTGCAAAAATTAACGCAATTGATTCTGGTTCAATTACCGTCAAGATTAGCACAAATTCAGGAGTTTCTTCTGATGTGGAAAAATTAGAGATGAAAATCAATCAACTGGAAACAGACTTGGGTGATCTAAGAAAACTATTAGGACAATTAACATCAAAGAAACTAGATGCTGCAGGCGAAGAACAAGTCGGACAAATTGCACTTAACATTGCAGAATTACGTACTGAATTACTAGAAACTAGAGCAAAATTACATGCTCTTTTACTCCTAGTCTAAATACTATTATCTTAATTTTCAAACAAAATTGTAATGGTTGTCATGAAATTCAAAACAGTAGAACCTTCTTACACATCAAAGGATGGATGCAGAATTGTTTGGCAAGGTGTTGATGAGGATGACATTGATGTTGTAATTTTAAACAAAACTGAATTAGAAAATCTTGTAGAACTTTTCAAGAAAAATTCTGTTGGTGAAGTAGAACTAGAAGATCAGGCAAGTTACATAAGAGTAAACTCTGATGTGACTCAGTTTAATCTAAGCAATCATAGGTTACTTGAAGTTAATACAAATCAAATTCGAGAAGAAATTTTAGAATATGCCAAAATTCCACATGAACCTCAATACGTCTACATTGGAACAAAAGAATTCTATCCTTCTGTTTGGATTAGAGATGATGAAAAAGTACAAAGAGAAATTTCTACTAAAGACCCCAAAAAGTCACTAATTCAAGCAATATTATCTTCAGAGCCTGAAAAAATTAGGCAAGATCTTTCTCCAACTGATTTGTTTAGAGTTTTTGCTACAAGACGCTCAACTAGAAAATTTGATAAAACTAAAGTAGAAGATTGGAAGATTGACAAGATTTTATCTGCAGCTGATGTTGCACCTACTGCAGGAAACTTTCAAGGCTTTCAAGTATTTTTGATAAAAAATCCAAAAACAAAAGAGGCTCTAGTTGAGGCTGCAAACAAGCAACCTTATGTTAATGCCCCTGTTGTGTTGGTGTTTTGTACAGATCCTTCTAGAGTCAAATTGAAATTCCCTCCTGAAATTTTAGACAAGTTTTCTTTGCAGGATGCAACTATTGCTGCAGCATTTTCTTTATTGGCAGCTTCAGGTGTGGGGTTGAGTACGATTTGGATAGGAATGTTTGATGAAGAAAAAGTAAAGAAAATTCTTGGAACTGAGTTAAAGCCATCCTCTATTCTTTGCATTGGCTATCCAGATAAGAAAAAACCTCCAAAATCAAGAAGACATCTAAAAGAATTAATCAAAGTAATTGAATAACATCTATCAAAATAATATCTCTGAATTTTATTACTCTACTTACACGTAGTGAATTCAAATGAAGGCAGACCTACTGTAGAAGGGAGAAACGTAGCTGTCTTATCACGAATTCACTTGTGCATAGTATACACTTTCAAATAATTAAGATGTATCTGAGTTGACTTGATATTGAATCAAATCAACTATCCTTTCACTTAATACTCCATGAACAATTGTGTTGTATGGAACAATTCAAACTTGAAAATCAGGAAAAATTTCTCAACAGCATCTTACATGTATCCAGCAATATACGATATGTAATGATTTATGATTTGAAAGGCAATTCTATTTTTAAACGCCAAATGGATGGAGTTACTGATTTGTTAACTGAAGAAGAAAACAAAATTGCCTTAAAACATACTATTGATTCTTGGAATTTTCGAAATAGTGTTTCAGAAAAAATTGGTAATGCAAGATACACATTGCAGGTATATGATAATCTAATCCGAGTAATTTTCCCATTTGGTAATGAGATGTTACTTGTTGTTACGTTAGATAATGCAGGAGATTCTGATGATATTGTTAAACGAATTCATGTGATATTGTCAGGAAACCCCCAGGCAAGTATGTTTAACAATGATCTGATTGTATCACTACGTAATAGTTTTGATTACTGGAGTAACATTGATGAGGATTCCCGCATAAACTGTTTATTGGTTTGGAAGAAGATTCTAAATGAAAACCCAGACCTCAAAAATAGTCAGAGCATAATTGCAAATGACAGTAAAATGGATGGGGAAATTCAAATTGAAAAGTTCTTAGAATCTTGGTCACATGCAATTCAAGAACCCAATTTTGAATCTGCAAAGATTGCTATGCAAGAATGGAAAGAAGTATGGGAAAATCTAGCTAACAAAAATGTACAACTATACATCAAGATTCTAGAAACATTGGAACAATCATGGGAAAATACCCAAAGCAAGAGTATAGAATGATGTGTTTTAAAATAGAAATTATTAATAAATAATAGAGCATACAATTCGTATTATATCATGCACGTAGAAACCATCCAAACTGAAGAGTTGTCTCAATTAGACAAGCTTGTAAATGAAGTAATTGAACAAAGAAAGGTAGTTGATATTAAATTAAATACTGCGGTATTTCGAGAAAAAATTCTGTATACTGCATTAATAATACTTGATGATTAGCAATAATCAAAAGATATCATTATTTTTCTAAAAACTTGTGACATCTAGTACACTCGTATCTAGTTTTGTAGCCTGGCATCAAAACTTTAGCATCGAGAGTACAAGCATAAGAATAATTGTTTTGCATTATTGAATGCCTCTTTTATCAAATGAATTCAAATGAAGGCAGACCTGCAACGCATGTTAAATGGCAGCTGTCTTATCATGAATTCACTTGACACACTATAGTACTACTTTCATACTCTTAAGGTAATTACCAGTTGATTTGATTCTGAACCTAATCAACTTATGATTACTTGATAAGCAAATCTTGTATTGTATAGAACATGATTGAATATGTCATTCCACTCTATGGTTTTGTAGAGTATTACGCATTTGAGGCACTAACTAAACTCAAAAAATCACAAAAGCAAACACAACGCTATGAGTTTAATTCTGACCTCCTAGAGGCCTACAAATAATGACTGTTCTTATAACAATGCCTGATTTTAAGTGTAAAACATGTCTGACTGATCTAAGTCACGGTCAGATTATTTGTTTTGGCACACTTTGTATTCCTTGTTGGGACAAAGTGAAACCTCCAAGAAACAGTATCTAGGTTAGATGGAACTGCAACAAATTTCTACTTTAAATACACGTCAACAACAAAATGATCCTATGAAAGTTTCAGTAGAGTATGATGTAAGTTATTCTTATGACAATATAGTCACAATAAATGATAATGTTTTACGTGTATTTCCTTCTAAAGAGTTTTGGCAAACTCCAATTAGTGAAGAAGTGTCAATAATGCCTAGTGGAAAAGAACTTTACTATACAGATAGATTTGGAAACAAAAATTTACGAATTAAAATTACTGAACCACATTACTCTTCTTACTTTAAAGTAGTATCTACTGTAGAAACAAGTCCATACAAAGTCACAGTTGATGAAGATATTAGTTTGCCTTTAGACAAATCTATCTTTTCACCTGAAATTAGAATTTATCTTAATGCATCTACTCTTATCAATCCCGATTTGATAAGACAGAGAGCTCCTGACATTGTAGATAATGTAAAAACTTTGAAAGAAGCATTGCAGGTTCTTACTGAATGGGTTACAACAAACATAGAATATGTTCCAGCATCAACTACAATTCAAACTAAAGCTAGAGAATCATTATCTATGGGTGTAGGGGTATGTCAGGACAAAGCCCATATTCTAATTGGATTTTTACGCTCTCTTGGAATTCCAGCTAGATATGTCAGTGGTATATTGGTAGACACTCCTGGTGCAACTCATGCATGGGCAGAAGCTTATTGGCCCAATGTAGGCTGGATACCTTTAGATCCTACTCATAATAGATCCTTTGATTTAGAAAATCACTATGTAAAATATGCTCATGGTCGTGATTACAATGATGTATCTCCAATCACAGGTACTTTTGAATCCAATAGTCCAAATAGTCTAACGCAACTAAATGTGATTCCAACAATTCTTCAGTAGAATGTTTATTGATGTTAGTTTAATAGTATAATTCATTATGAAACTCACGAGTGATAAAAATAGATAAAAAAAATCTAGTCCTTCCAAGTAAATTATACAAAGCATATTGGTTAGGTCGTTATGTTGAACGAGTTGATAGTATAACTAGATCCTTACTTAGTGCACTTTATTCATTCAAAACTCTCAAGAGTGAAGAACCATTAATGTCTCTTGCAGATAGTTTGGGAATAGAATTTACAAAGCGTGAAAAATTCCTTGAAATAATTTTACATGGTGATATCTCATCTAGTATTCTATATTCTGTAAGGAATATGAGAACAAATGCAATAGGTTTGGGAATTGATAGATTGGTTAGAGAATCAAATATCTTAGTTATAGCCGTAGAAGAAAAACCTGATTTACAAAATATAGATGAAGTAATCAAGCATGCAAATGATGTAGTTGCAGCAATTAATAATTTAGGTAGAGTTATCGACGAAGAAATTGCCCCTCCTAAAATTTCTGATGACACAAGACAAAATCAAACTCGTCATCAACAACAGTGAAAATCATGCATGTAGATACCCTTCCTTCTAAATCAATTGATTTTTCAAAAATTGAAAGTTTCAATGAGGCAATTGATTCTAATCTTATGATACGTAAAGAATATCAACAATTTTTTAAAAATATTCAAAACCCACGTTTACTTCGATTGGGAGAAAAGGTAATGTCTGCAGATCTTACGGCATATCTAGAAGGTTTCACATACAATGTAAAACCTACTGAATACAATGCGGTTCCTATGGATTTTGTTCCACGTATAATTTCTAAACAAAATTTTCAAACAATTCAAGATGGAATTAAACAACGTGCAAAAGTACTCAACATGTTCCTAAAGGACGTATATACTCAGAAAAAAACAATTGTTCCTGACGAATTAATTTTTGGCTCTGAGTACTTTAACCCTGATTTAATTGGGCATTTACCAAAAAATGACATTTTCATTCAAGTTTATGGTGCAGATCTTCTATACAATGGAGAAACGTATTATGTAATTGAGGATAATCTTAGAGTCCCTAGTGGAGTTACATATCCTCTAAAGATACGTGAGATGAGCGATAGATATCTGAATATTTTAAAAAAGGGATACAAACTTGAATCTTACAAACCTTGGAAGTTTTTGCTTAATGCAATGAAAGATGCTTCATGGGTAAAAAATCCATTCATGGTATTGCTGACTGATGGAACATCAGGTTCTGCATATTTTGAACACATGTATCTTTCAAAATTGATGGACATTCCACTAGTAGAGACTGGGGATCTTTACATAACTGATTCAGGATCTGTTGCACTAAAAATTCCTGGAGAGGGCGAAGTTCAAGTAGATGTAATTTATCGCAGAGTTGAAGATTTGGATATTTTTGTACCTGGAATTACAAAAGCATATCTTGATGGAAAAGTTGCCTTGGTTAATTCTCCAGGAACAGGTGTTGCAGATGATAAATTAGTTTACTCGTATATTCCTGAACTTATACAACATTATCTTTCTGAAGAACCAATTTTAGAACAACCAAAATCCTACAATCCTACAATTCCTGAAGATTTGGAAAATGCAATTAAAAATGTAGAAAATCTTGTTGTAAAAGAACGAGGAGGGTATGGTGGCATGGGAACCGTAATTCCACGAGATCATCCAAAATCTAAGAGAGACGAACTCATAAAAAAAATAAAAACAGAAATCACAGAAAAACCAAATGACTATTTGTTACAAGAAACTTTAGATTTTTCTACTACTATTACTAGAGAATCTTTTAACCCACTGATCATGCGAGATTCATACGTGGACCTTAGAGTTTTTTCATATTATGAAAAAGACGGCCCTAAAGTCCCTCCAGGAGGATTATCAAGATATGCAAGGCATGGTAGAATCACAAACAACTCTTCAGGTGGAGGGGTAAAAGATACGTGGGTTGTAGATTTGAATGAAAAAATCTCTTAAATTCATTTTCTTAATAGTGATGAAATTAAAATTTTAAAAAACAAAACGTTACTTTTCAAAAAAGTATCCATTAATCATAAATTTACACATCAATAAGATATGTCATGACTTTAATGATACAGTATAGATTTACAGATGATTTAAGGTATTTCACATGTTATATGAGCTATGTTCAATATCTTACTTTTAGACAATTATCAATTATCCAAGAATGTAAAGTTCTAAAAAGAAATCAATCAGGATACATGAACTATGTCAAAGAAATGCAAATTGCTATAGATGCACTTGTAAAAAACGATAAAACGCTTTTAGGTAAATTATCTTGGCCTAGATATTTTGTTGATAAAAAGGGAATGATCATTTTAAGAAAAAATACGGCACTTCAGCATTCATAATTAGTAATGGGTTTTACAAATCTAAGATGTGCTGATTCAAATATTTGTTAAAATAAACTGTCATAATTTCTTAATTTGAATATAATATTCGTGCGTCACTTGACTGTGCCGTCTGGATACGAAGGCATCCCTCTGACATGCTATGCCAATGTCGCACAAATCAGATATGTGAAAATAGATTTTAAAGAATCCTTATTTTGATTTCATTCAGAATAAAATCAACTAGTTATCTAAAACAATTTTTAATTCAAAATTCTTCTGCTTTAATAACATAATCTCCTAATCCTATCCATGAGTCAAATCATGCAAATTACAAGGGAACAACAACCAAGCGATTTTTCGAAGTTGAAGTTTGATGATGCCAAAAACGCTTCAAATCTCAGTCAAGAAATCTCTGCAATGGATATGCTTGGTATGTCCTGGGTTTATTTTGATAATCCCGAATTATACTTGGTTAAACCAGAGAGGAGGTGTTAACTTATTGGAAAAGTCTGTCACAACAAGTAGTACTGATTTCTATGGTCTGTGGAAAGGATATGTCGATACAATGTTCACATATGTTGAAAAAACCATTCCACAATATCATCAATCTCTAACAGATCTATTTCAAGAATATGTAGAATCATGGAGAAATGTTTCATGTTCTGCAATTGATATTCAGAAAGGATTTGCAAACAAAGTAGGCATTAGTGCAAGTATGCCCGATGCCGCTAAAAAGATTGGAAATGACCTAGAACAAGAATCAAAAACTGCCATTGATGTCCAAAACAAGATTGCAATTGCATCTATTAATGCAACAAAAGATTCGTTGCATACAATGAATGTGAATTCAAATGAATTTGCTACACTCAATAAAGACATCATAAAAGAATGGCCATTAATGATTCCTTCTAGATCATAACCTTTACTTTTTTCTTTTTTTTAAAACTCATTTACACCCATATTTGTTCACAATATGGAAAATAGGTTAAATCTGATATTGTCTATCTAAGTATGATGGATAATACCTCAACCCAAGATGACACTAAAACATCTGTTTGTGATGTACTAAAGTCAGATACATCCGAAATTATACAAAAACTTGAATCACAATCACCATCTTTGTTCCAAAATTATTCTAATCTGTATGCTGAATACCTTCACATGTTCAATGATCTGTTTGGAACCTGTTATATTGCTGAAAAAGAATTTTTTGACAAATTAAACATTGATCCAAAACTCCTGACTCAAATTAAGAAAAACTCAGAATTAACAAAGAAAAATTATCTTGAATTCATTGAAATGAATACAAAGTATTGGGATGAATATTTTAAGATGAGAGTCTCTGCAGTAAAATCCTTTGATAGTTTTATGCATGTGTTGATAGACTCTTATGCAAAAACACTCTCACAAATCAACAAATCTAAAGAATCTCAAAAATAAAAAATCTAATGTGCTGCTAATAATGCTTTATGAATCTCTGTATGTTCATTCTATTTTTTAACTTTGAGTGATACTACAAATGCACATACAATAATTACAATTGCAAAATACATTACTGCAACATAATCAAAAACAAACGCAATACCTCCAGCAATCACCGGACCAACTACAGTTGCAATTGATAATGTTGAACTGAAAATCCCAGTTGAAGTTGAATGTGGATTATTCTCCATTAGGTGAAAGTTACCTCCAATAAACAAAAATGCCCATGTTGCGCCAACTAATGACATGAATGGCATTGCCATCCACCACTCAGTAACAAATGACAATCCTACAAACACAAACGTTGTACCTCCAACCCCTATCTTGAATTTAGTAATATTTGAAAGATGAATTTTGCTTGCCATGACATTCATCAAGATAAAAGCAGTCATTGTATTTGCAACATACACAATTGATATGTGATAAAGGTCGCCGCCCCATCTATCTACAATCATTATTGGGAGAATTGTCCAAACAGCAGCTGCTCCAATATGTCGTAGTAATAATGACAAGAAAAGAAATTTATTTTTTGAAATAACTCTTTTTGTGGTTCCAGGTTCTACTTCTTTTTCTTGTTCTGGATTTGGAAGTTTAATTGTAAATAACAATCCAACTACAAAGGACGCTGCACTAATCAAGAAAATTAATTGCAAGTCATTTGCAAGTCCTGCTGCTGCAATTCCTGCAAGCCATCCTAGTGCATGAAATGAGATTACTGTTGCAGCCCTTTTCTTGTCAACATTTGCCTCATAGGTATAAGCAATCATTGCTGGAATCATTACACCACTTGCAATTCCTGCTGCAATTCTTACCAAGAAAAACATGGAAAGATCTGTTGCAAAATAATGCATTCCAAATGCTATGGCACAACCAATGAAACCCATTCTGATGAACTTGAGCCTGGTTCCTTTCTTGTCTGAGTGTCTGCCAAAGTAGATTTCAGATAGAATCTGGGCAAAACTAAATGAGGCTACCAAAAGCCCTATCTCAAAGACTGATTGTGTAACGCCTTGGGCAATAATGGGCATGAATACAAAGACAATAGAGATTCCAGCGTGCTGAAAAAATGTGGCACTACGTACTAGATTGTTTACTTGAACTTTTTGCATAAATGTACTAAAAATTGACTCTGACCTAATTTCAACATACGTATCAATACTTTGTTTAGTGGTTTTTTCTGAAAAGAGTTAAACTGTACAAACTCATTTTGAAATTAAATTGGCTGAAAAAGAATCTTTTCTAGATGCTTTACAAAACAGAATTTTACTTTTTGATGGTGCGATGGGAACTGAAATTCAAAAGTTTAATCCTAAACCAGAAGACTTTCCAAACAATCAAGATGGATTCAATGATGGGTTGGTGATAACTCATCCTGATTGGATTAAACAAATTCATAGACGTTACTTGGATGCCGGAGCTGATTGTATTGAAACAAATTCTTTTGGTTCAAATAAAATTAAACTTGATGAATATGGTTTTGGTGATCAAACAATTGAATTTAACAAAAAAATTGCACAACTTGCATTTGAGGTCTGTCAAGAATATTCTGACAGACCACGATATGTGATTGGTTCTATGGGACCTTCTGGATTTCTTCCAAGCTCAAATGATCCTGATTTGGGACAAAAACCACTTGATGAAATCAGAGAAGCTTTTGAACTACAAGCAGAAGGATTGATTCTTGGAGGTGTAGATGCATTACTCATTGAAACAAGTCAGGATATTTTGGAAGTAAAGTTGGTAATTGAAGCATGCCATCAAGCAATGGAGAAAACTGGAAAGAAAGTTCCAATAATTGCAAACACTACATTAGACCAATATGGAAAGATGTTGCTTGGAACAAACATTCAAGCTGCATACACTACTGTTTCTGATATGGGAATTGACATCTTTGGAATGAATTGCTCTACTGGCCCAATTGAGATGACGCCCAGTGTAAGATGGCTTGATGAGCAAAATGAACATAATATTTTGGTGGTCCCAAATGCCGGCATGCCTGAAAATGAAGGAGGACAGGCAGTTTACAAAATGACCCCTGAGAAGATGGGTGATGCCTTGGGCGATTTTATTAAACAATACAAAAAAGTTCGAATAATTGGAGGTTGTTGTGGAACAAATCCAGAACACATCAAAGTTCTAAGAAAAGTAATTGACGAAAAAGCCAACTCTGTCGAGGGTTAAGTATTTAGAAAAACCGAGATGATTTTACACTATTGACTATTCCAAGAGTAAGTTCTGCATTAAAGGCAGTTGATCTAAAACAAGTTCCAGCTCCATTAATTATTGGAGAGAGAATTAACACTCAAGGCTCTCGTAAAGCAAAACAACTAGTTCTTGCAGATGATTATGATGGATTAGTTGATTTGGGTAGAACTCAAGTTGAAGATGGTGCGCATTGCCTTGATGTATGTGTTGCAACAACTGAACGTGCTGATGAAAAAGAATTCATGCTAAATCTAGTAAAACGATTAAGCTTAGAAGTAGATGCTCCTCTTGTAATAGATTCCACTGATCCTGATGTAATTGATGCATCTGTAAAACAAATCCCTGGAAGACCGATAATCAACTCAATTAATCTAGAAGGTGATGGTAGTAGATTTGAAAAACTTGCACCAATAATGGCAAAGTATGGTTTGCCTGCAATAGCATTGTGTATTGGACCTAACGGAATGGCAAAAACACCTCAGCAAAAATTAGAAACTGCTGAATTACTTTATGAAACTGGCAAAAAATATGGATTAAAAATTGAACAGTTTATCTTTGATGTGCTTACATTTACTCTTGCAACAGGTGAAGATGAATTCCTTGATGCAGGAAAAAATACTCTTGAAGGAATTAGACTAGTAAAAGAAAAATTCCCTAATTCTTTTACCACCTTAGGTTTAAGCAACATTAGCTTTGGTCTTGTACCTTATGCTAGAAAAATTCTAAATTCTGTATTCTTGTATCATGCAATAAAAGCTGGTCTTGATACTGCAATTGTAAATGCAAAAGAGATTATTCCATATGGTGAAATTGATGAAAAAGAAAGAAAACTTGCCGAAGATCTAATCTTTAACACTCATCCAAATGCGTTATCTGAATTAATCACATACTTTGAGAATGCAGGGCCTCAAACTAGCACTGCGTCAAAGAAAGTAGATGTAGATCCTTCTTGGCCTGCTGGAAAGAAGGCCAACTTTAGAATAGTTAACAGACTCAAAGACGGAATAGAAAATGATGTTGTTACTGCTATTGCAGATAAAGTTGGAAAAAATGATATTCTAAAGGACACTGATGGTAAACTTTCACTTGATGCTCCTCTAGAGACTACTCATGATGGTGCAATCAGAACTCTCAATGAAGATTTACTTCCTGCAATGAAAGAAGTGGGAGATAAATTTGGGGCAGGTGAATTAATCCTTCCATTTGTTTTGAAATCTGCTGAATGCATGAAGGCAGCTGTTGGTGAGTTGGAAAAGTATTTGGTTAAAGAAGAAGGCTCTAGCAAAGGGAAACTGGTTTTAGGAACAGTATATGGTGATGTCCATGATATTGGAAAGAACTTGGTAAAGACAATCTTTCAAAATAATGGCTATACTGTTTATGATCTTGGAAAGCAGGTTCCTTTGCAAAAATTCCTTGAAAAAATTGATGAGGTAAAACCTGATGCAATTGGGCTTTCTGCATTACTTGTTTCTACATCAAAACAAATGCAGTTCTTTGTAGAGCATGCAAGAAAAAACAAAATGGACATTCCCATTCTTTGTGGGGGTGCCGCAATTAACAGCAATTACATTAATCGAATTGCAAAAGAAGATGGAATCTATGAGCCTGGTGTTTTTTATTGTAATACAATGTTTGAAGGACTCAAAACAATGGATACTTTGGTTTCAGATGAAAAACAAAATCTTCTGGCACAATGGAAAGAAAAATTAGAAAATTGGAAAGAAAAATCTACTGCAAAAATTGATCCTACCAGTCTTCCAAAAAGTGACATTAAACCTGTACCTGCTCCTGCTCCAAAAATTATTGGTGAGCCAATACGCCTGAAACTAGATCAAATCAAGATGGATGAAGTATGGCAACTCATTGACAAAAAATCTCTCTTCAAACTTTCTTGGGGTCTAAGAGGTAAAGCAGGCTCTGAATCAGAGGCTGATCATGAACAACTGCTTAGTCAATGGAAGATTAGAATAATTAGAGAAAAACTGTTTGAACCTGAAGTTGTTTATGGATATTTTAGATGCCACAACAAAGATGGAAAATTATCTGTAGATAATCCTCATGGCGATGATGTAACATTTGATTTTCCACGTTCATCCAAGCCTGAACATTTGTGTTTGACAGATTATTTTGGTGATGATGATATTGTAGCATTTCAGGCTGTAACTGTGGGAAACAAAGTTGCAGACATTATTGAACAATGGAATCAAGAAGACAAGTACACTGATGCATACTATCTTCATGGATTAGCAGTTGAAGTTGCTGAAGGATTAGCTGAATGGATTAATCGAAAAATAAAATCTGAATTGAATTTAGATGCAGGTGGTTTGAGATATTCTTGGGGTTTTCCTAGTTGTCCTGATGTGATGCAACATCAATTGGTATGGAAATTATTGGAACCTGAAAAGTCTGGAATGGAATTAACTGAATCAGGCCAGATAATTCCAGAGCAATCTACTGCTGCAATAGTAGTACATCATCCTAAAGCATCATACTTTGTACTTTAGATAGTTGTTTTATTCAAAAATTCGTTTAATCCTGTAAAATCATTTGGCGATGTGAGTAAAACATCTCCTGTAATTTTATGTGTATGTTGTAACAACTCTTCAAATTCTTTACTGTATGATTCCAAATCCAAATCCAAAAACTTTGCAGATTTTTCATTTTTTTCTGAGGGAAATAATATGATTGGAATGACTGAAAATTCTTTGAGATTTTCTGATAGTGCTTGAACCTGTTGTATGTTTTGAATTACTTGAGTCATGAATCCCTTTGGTTTTGCATCAATCTTCTTTCCTAATTTTGAGAAATTTGGTTTGTTTGACACTGAAAGATACAAATCAATTTTTGAATCTATGTTTTTTTCTCTTAATTTTTTTACCGTCAAGCTTGGAATTTGCCCAGAATCTGATTTTCCTGTTTGTGAAGGGTCTCCCATTAAAATTAAGATTCCTGCAAAGCCAATCTCAATACATTTTTCTGCAAATCCAAAAATCTCGCTTTCTGATTTGTCTCTGACTCTAAGACTGACTGTAATTGGTAAATCTGGAATCTCTTTTTTTATTATTTTTCCTACCTCTAATGGTGAAACTCTTTGATATCCTAACACGTTTTCTGTAAGGTGAATTGCATCACATTTTTTTGAAATAATTTTTATTCTCTCAATGAATTTCTTTACAGATTCATTTGTATCTACATCTGGTAAAATTTTAGGTGGATTAGCTTCATACCTAATTGTCATATTGTCATTTTTTGTATCCTTGGTTAAAACCTTTGAATATCAAAACCCTTATGAAAAAGTAGAGAAATAATGTTGAATTTAGAAAAAATACAATCTACGTTTTCTACTCCTATTGATCCTATTTTAGAAAATACTGGGAAATATCGTTTAGCATCAGTTCTTGTTGTGATTTATGGTAAAGATCCAATGGTTGTTATGACTGAAAAACCTAAAGACATGAAATTTCATGCAGGTGAAATATCTTTTCCTGGTGGTAAATTAGATTCTACAGATTCAGATCTTCTTGAAACTGCATTACGAGAAACTAGTGAAGAAATTGGTTTGACTATTACTAGAGACCAAGTTATTGGACAATTAGATCCTGTTATAACTTTGAATTCTGGTTTTCTTATTTTACCATTCATTTCTGTTGTAAATGAAATTTCAGAACTTACTGCAAATTGTGAAGTTGAAAAAATCTTTCATATTCCTTTGGAATCTTTTTTGAAGACTATGGCAAAAGATCCTGATCCGTCACATAACATTATTCAAGAAATGTTTACCTTTGAATATAACAACAAAATCGTATGGGGTGCTTCTGCTAGAATCCTAAAACAGATTCAAAGTGGCCTAAAATCCTGAGATTCATTTAAAAAGAGCTCTACGTGCCTGAAAATCTATGGCTGCACGCAAGTCCTCTCCAAGGAAGATTCGTCTGTTGAAAAAAACAAAACAGGCATCACCAGTACCTGCATGGATTATTCTCAAAACAAAGAGAAGTGTTAGAACAAATCCAAAACGTAGAGCTTGGAGATCAACTGATGTGGAGGTAGGATAGATGTCTCAAGAATTAGAACGTGTTTACACAATCCCACTTGGTAAAGTATTACTCTCTCAATCACAGCATAGAGCAGTTAGAGCAATCAATATGATCAAAGAATTTGCTCGTCATCACATGAAAGTTGAAGATATCAAAATTGAAGAAGATTTAGCTCATCAAATTTGGGCAAAAGGAGTACGAAGTCCTCCAAGAAAGATTAGAGTTAGAATGAGCAAGACCGATGAGGGTTATGTTCTTGTTTCACCTTATGAGGAAGAAATTGAATCTAAAGTAACTCCTGAAAAAGAAACTCCAAAAGTTGAAGACAAAGTAGAAGAACCAGCTAAAGAAGCACCAAAGAAAGAAGAACCAGCTA
>NZ_JBTNRI010000014.1:0-40831 GCF_054515815.1 Nitrosopumilus sp. S6 | reverse complement strand
TGTAGTTTTTCTTGCTGGTTTCTTTTTAGTTGCTTTCTTTTTAGGAGATTTTTTTCTCTTAGCCAAAATTTCTTTTAATTTTGAGGATGCTTTCTCTAATGCCTTCTTTGCAGATTCTTCGGATTTTGTTTTTCTTTCCAAGTCTTTAACAAATTTTTCTGCTGCTTTCTTACTAGACATCATTGTCTCACGTAGTGAAGGTTTTGATTTGGATTGTTTTTGGATTTTAGTAGAAATTTTTGATTTTATACTATCAAATTTGGCAACATCTTCAGTAATTTTCTTTGCAGTTTTTTGTCTACTTTTAATTTCAGAAGTCAATTCTTCAACATGGTCCCTTAATGAGCGTAATCTGGACTCAGCATACTGCTTTTCTTCAGGACTTTCAGAAAATTCAATTTCTTGTTCAGTTTGCTCAATAGCCTCTTTTTCTCTAGTTAGACGCTCTTCGGCAGCCTGAACTAGTCTTTCAATACTTGCTAATTGAGAATTTTTTTGATTTAAAACACTAGAAACATCTGAAGCATCTTCTTTCTCAGATTCTATTTTTCTATCAATAGAGTTAAGACCAGATGAAGAACGTCTCTGAGATGAAAGAACTTCTTTGAGTTGTTTTTCTGCTTTTTTTCTTAGTTTAGTTGCTTCTTGTTGTTTTTTACGCAGTTGCAAAACTGTTTTTTCTAATGATGCCAATGATTCAAACAAATCAAAAGAGTCGATTAAGTTGTTAATATAATCATGATTTGACTTACCAGTTAAGAAAATTAACTAACAATGATCGCAAATATCATTTTTTTAAAAAATATTAGTCAAGATATCCGACTAATATCATGGATTTTCATCCAAAAGACTTGCCAGTTACAAAAACATATGATCTCAAAGATGAAAAAGATGCATCAAATGCTGTGGAAGACATGGTAAGTATTGGCTTTCAAGGTAAAAAGGAAGGATTTCGAGTTTTGATGCCAAAAGAATCAAAACTTGCAAAAAGGATCGGATATACTGTCACTACAGGTGTAACACACGGGTTAAGACAAAAAAATGAAATTCGAGATGTCAGATATTGGACATATCATCATGATGATGAACATTATGCGATAGTTTTGATTAGTAATTCAGCATTAACTGAGTTAGGTTTTTGATTTGTCAAAAATTTTGTAAAGTTTTGTTCTATTTGCCATAACACCAGCAAGCATGATGCCAATAACAGTTCCACCTATCACATCCATCGGATAATGTTGTAAAACATAGATTCTACTCAAAGAGATCATTACAGGATACAAAAACAACAAATATGCACCTCTAGGGAATCTTTCAGATAAAGCATATCCCAAGATAATTCCAAATATCATAGCTCTTGCAGCATGTCCAGATGGATAAGAGGCATCAAAGCCACCCTCACAAAATAGGGCAAAAGTATCACGACTAATTTCTACGGGAAATTCTACACCTTCATAATCAAAATCAGGTCTATCACGGTCAACCCCACATTTTATGTATCCAGTAAGGAGAGTAGACAATACAATCAATATCATAAGAGTAATTCCTATCCTTCGGGTTTTTGGAATAATTAACAGTACAATTCCAAATACCAGCATGTTAAAGACATCACCACTTTCTGTAACATACTGCATTATGATGTCAAGTGTAGGGTTTCCAACATTTTGAGAGAAAAATGAAATAATATTTTGATCAAAACTTTCAGTAATTCCAGAGTATACTAATCCAGTTAAAATCAAAAATAAAATTGTCAATAATACAAATGAACGGGACCTGATATCAAAAAGCCAGCTTTGCAATCAATCAAACTCCATAGACACATCTTTTAATTTTTGTCAATAGATAAGTTTTGAAGTCAATATTTTGTAAATTGTATTTGATGAAATAATTCTGATCGGCTCAAAGAATTTAACCAAGAGGATAATAGAAAAGGCGTGAAGGTACTCACACTTGATGATTTTGACTTAAAAGGTAAGACTGTTTTTTTGAGAGTCGACATGAATTGTCCAATTGATCCAGAAACAATGGAGATTTCAGGTACCAGAAGAATCGAGGAAGCCATTGAAACATTACAGTCACTAGGAGAAGCCAAAGTTGTTGTTGCATCACATCAAGGCAGAGTAGGAAATAATGATTATACTGGAATGGACAAACATGCAAAAGTTCTTGAAAAATTAATGAATAGAGAAATAAAATATGTTGAAGACGTTATTGGGGAAGCTGCACAAAATGCAATTAAAAATTTAGAAAGTGGAGACATTCTACTTTTAGATAATCTCAGATTGTGTGCTGAAGAAAATTATGAATTTACCCCAGAGAATGCAGCAAAAACAATCATGGTAACCAGATTAGCAAAACTATTCGATCTATGTGTATTGGATTCATTTCCTAGTGCACACAGATCACATCCATCAATTGTTGGATTTCCACAAGTGCTACCTGCATGTGCTGGAAGAATAGTTGAAAGAGAAGTTAGAAATCTTGACGAAATCATGACTGTTGCAAAGGCTCCTCATGTTATAGTTTTAGGAGGATCCAAAGTTCCGGACAGGCTTGAGGCAATCAAATTACTCATTCAGAATGGTAGAGCAGATCATGTCTTACTGACAGGGTTGATAGGAAATGTGTTTATGCGTGCACAAGCCAGAGTCAAATCCCCATTGGGAATAAAAAGAGAAGAAGAAGTAGTTGCAAAAGCCCACACATTGATAGGAGAATATCCAGATGTATTCGCAACACCGGTAGATATTGCAATTAACAAAGATGGTCAAAGAGTAGAGATGGACGTAAGAGAGATGGGTAAAGGAGATAAGATTTTTGATTTAGGTCCAAAAACAGTAGAATATTATTCAAAATTAATTTCAAGTGCAGGAACTGTATTTATCAGTGGGCCTGCAGGGTTTTTTGAGAAAGAGAATTTTAGTTTTGGTACAAAAGCACTCCTAAATGCAGTTGCAGATTCAATGGCAACAACAATTGTTAGTGGAGGTCACTTAACAACTGCATTAAAGCAGCAAGGTTTAGCAGACAAGATTGATCATATTAGTACTGCAGGTGGAGCTTTGGTACTTTATCTTACAGGAGAAAAATTACCAATGATAAAAGCACTTGAAGAAGCTAGAATAAAACAGCAATCTAAATAGTAGATTTACACGAAGAGTTTGGACAAACTCTATCTTCAGATTTTCCAAGAAAGACATCTTGGTTACAAGCATTACAATGTAGTTTTTCAACGGCATCAAATAGTTTGAGATGGATAGTAGTAAAATTCTGAGCAACATTTCTTGCAAGACCAGAATCACAAAGGTCATTGACAAAAGTTTCGAGATCATCAATTATCCATGAAGGATCAATGTCACCATTTGTTTTGAGAATTTCAAATATAGAATCATTTGTAAAGATAGTATCAACTTCATTGAATTTCTCAAAGATTATTTTTCTTATTTGAATTTCAACAGGTGTTGTAGGAGTGAAACTCATACTAGTACAGGTTTGCTGCCTCTTCTTTTAATTTATCTACATCTTCTGAATTTTCAAGATGTTTTCCAATGTACGTGTAAAGCGCAGATTTGAGCACCTTTAGAGAAAGCAAAGCACATTTGATTCTAACTGCTTGTAAGTGTTCTAATCCCAATTCACTTAGGACATCATTTTTTTCAATCTTTCTTACATCATCAAGACTTTTGCCTTTAGTGATTTCAGTCAAAACTGAAGAACATGCCATACAAATTGCACATCCCTTACCATGGAATTTGATATCAGTTACTTTATTGTCATCAATTTTCATATCGATGTCAATGCTGTCACCACATAAGGGATTTGAATCATGGAAAGTTACATCATGGTTTTCTATTTCGCCATAATTAACAGGATTTCTTGAATAATCCACAATCATTTCATGGTAAATGTCAGCATTACTACTCATAACTTAAACACCTTTGCCACCGTATTTAATGAATTGACAAGTACATCAATATCTTCTTTAGTATTGTAAATGTAAAAACTTGCTCTTGAAGTAGCTGCAACATTTAGTCTTTCCATCAATACTTGTGCACAGTGATGACCAGAACGTACTGCAATTCCTTCTTCATCAATAATTTGTGCAACATCATGTGGATGTACATCTGCAAAATTAAATGAGATCACACCTCCACGTTTGGATATATCCTTAGTTCCATAGATATGAAGTCCTTTAACTTCAGATAATTTTTCAATAGCATATTTTGTTAATTCAATTTCATGTTCACGGATATTATCCATTCCAAGTTTAGTTAGGTAATCAATTGCAGCACCTAATCCAACAACATCAGCAATGTTAGGAGTTCCAGCTTCAAATTTGTAAGGCAAATCGTTCCAAGTAGTCTCATATTTGTGAACTTCACGGATCATATCACCGCCACCATGGAAAGGATTCATGGTATTGAGTACAGATTTTCTAACCCATAGAACACCAATTCCAGTTGGACCTAACATTTTATGGCCAGAAAATGCAAAAAAGTCACATCCTAAATCTTCAAGGTCAACTTTCATGTGAGGAACTGCCTGAGCTCCATCAACCAAAGTAGGAACGCCTACAGCCTTACATTTTTCAATAATTTTTTTAGCATCAGTAATAGTACCAAGCACATTAGACATTAGACTAAATGTAACAAGTTTCACTTTACCTGTTGCAAGATATTTATCAAGATCATCTAGAATTAATTCACCGTTGTCATCCATTCCAATGTATTCTAGTTTAGCACGTTTTTCTTGTGTAAGGAGTTGCCATGGAACAATGTTACTATGATGTTCATATTCGGTAGTGACAATAATGTCACCTTCATTAATGTGAGGTCTTCCCCACGCATATGCAACTAGATTAATTGCTTCAGTAGTACCTCTAACAAAGATGATTTCTTGTCGGTCTTTAATGTTAACAAATTTTGCAATTTTATCTCTAGTGGCCTCATAAGCTTCTGTTGCTTCTTCAGCTAGTGCATAAACGGCTCTGTGGATATTTGCATTATGATTTTGGTAATAGTCAGTAATGGCATCAATTACTTGATTTGGTTTTTGTGTAGTAGATGCATTATCTAGATAAACTAGATGTTTGTTATCTCTAACAGTTCTTTCAAGTATTGGGAAATCTTTTCTTAGACTTTCAAAAGATGATTCAGTACTTTGCATATCTTAAAGCTCCACGTAAATTTCGTTGTCGTCTATTTTAACATTGTATACCTTTAAAGGAGTTTCAGCAGGAAGATTTTGAGGTTCACCATTCTCTAAATTGAAAACAGAGAGATGTAATGGACATCTAACACCTTCATCGCTTAGAAAACCAGTTGAAAGGTCAGCATCAGCATGAGTACAGATTAGATCTGTTGCATAAATTTTGCCTTTGAGATTTGCCAATAAAAGTTTCTTATCTTCATGTACAAACCCAAAGAGTTGACCTTCTTTTACTTGCTCTAAATTACAAGCCTTAATCCATTCAGACAAAAAAATCACCTGTATTTGTAGTGTTGTTCTATTTCTGCATCTTCGTTGTAACGTGTCTCTTCAACTTCAACGAACTTTGTTAATTCTTTATCAGTATTGATGGTGAGTTCACGGTTTTCCCATTTGGATTCAATAAGATATGCAATCCATGCTCTAACTTGAAAAGACATTTTTCTTGAAAGTGGTTCTAAGAAACCTTCAACAATGGTTCTTTCAGCTTCTTCATGACTAAGACATCTAGTTTTTAGATAGAAGATTTGTTCTTCATCAATTTGTGCAACAGATGCAGAGTGAGTTGCCTTTACATCATTTGTAAAAATCTCTAATCCAGGAATTGCATCCGATTTTGCGTCTTTATCTAATAAAATAGAACGGCCTGACAAAAATGAGTTTGATTTTACTGCATTTTCTTTAATTCGAATCATTCCCTTGAAAAGAGATTTTGATTTGTCTCTTAGAATGGATTTTTCAACTACTCTTGCTTCTGTAGATGGACTTTCGTGGTTTACACTAGTTTGAATATCAAATGATTGTTCATCATTACCAAAGATTACTTCTGAATCATTTGAGGATGCACCAGTTCCATTTAGAAAGTATTCAATTTTGTATCTAGACAACATGGAACCAAATAACCCAGAGTACCAGTTAACTTTGGCATCTTGAGCCAAATCTGTTCTTCTAGTTGAAAAGACCACAGCATGTTGATCAATCATTTGAAGAGTTGTGACATCTAGTTGTGCATTTGCACCTAGATTTGTATTCATTAATTCAAGATATGCTTGTTGAGTTTGAATATTAGGTGAGTATAATTCCTGTACAATGGTTGCTTTACTACTTTCATCTGCAAATATTACATTTCTAGAAATTGTAGAATGACCATCTTCAGAGAGACAAGTTAAGAAATGAATTGGTTTATCGACAATCAAATTACGTGGAATGTGAATGAATATGCCTGAATTAAAGGCAGCATTGTTTAGTGCTGTAAATTTATCCTCTTCAGATTTTGAGGCCTCTAGTGCTTTTTTTACTAATTCAGAATTATTTTCTATTGCATCAGAGATTGAAGTAATTACTAGTCCTTTTGATTTTAATTCATCAGGAATGTTGATTTTGTGAATGTTTGTTCCAATTTGAATAATGCATAATTCATTTTCTAATTCACCTAATCGTTTTGTTAAGAAGTTGGGAATTGTTTCTGCAGTAGAGGTTGAAAGAGATACTTTTTCTGGATCCATTTTTTTTGCATCAGTGTATTTGTTGTATAGTGGCGATAACTCAATTGGTAAACTGTCGTAGATAGATAATGAATTTTTTCTGTAGTCTTTTAACCAATCAGGTTCGTTTCTTGATGAAGAGATTTTATCAATATGACCGGTATTAAGTTTTGAAAGGATTTCTTGAGACATAATTTCACCAAAATTAAAAAGAGATTATCCGACTGAGTCGTCCATCTCTAGTTTAATGAGTCTGTTTAATTCAACAGCATACTCCATTGGTAATTCTTTTGTAAATGGCTCCATGAAACCATTAACAATTAGAGATAATGCTTCTTCTTCACTAAATCCTCTACTCATTAAATAGAAGATTTGTTCGTCACCAATTTTTCCAACTGTAGCTTCGTGAGTAATTGTTGCATCTTCTTGATTAATTTCCATGTAAGGATAGGTATCAGTTTTGGATGTATCATCTAAAAGCAATGCATCACATCTTACAGTAGATTTTACACCAGTAGCACCTTTTGCTACATTTAGCATTCCTCTGTAAGTGGAACGTCCATCTAATCGACTTACTGACTTTGATGTGACTTTGGAAGTTGTATTTGGTGCAAGGTGAACCATTTTTGCGCCTGTATCTTGGTGTTGTCCTTTACCAGCAAAGGCAATAGAGAGAGTTTCACCATATGCACGTTCTCCCATTAGATAAACGCCAGGATATTTCATTGTTAGTTTACTTCCAATATTTCCATCAATCCATTCTACTGTTGCACCTTCATATGCATAAGCACGTTTGGTTACAAGATTGTAAACATCAGCACTCCAATTTTGGATTGTAGTGTATCTTAATTTTGCATCTTTGTGTGCAACTAATTCTACAACTGCAGAGTGAAGAGATTCTGAAGAATAGACAGGGGCAGTACATCCTTCAATGTAATGTACTTCTGCACCTTCATCAACAATAATCAATGTTCTTTCAAATTGACCAATGTTTTCTGCATTAATTCTAAAGTATGCTTGTAGAGGCATGTCAACTTTGACACCAGGTGGAACATAGATGAATGAACCACCACTCCAAACTGCACTGTTTAGTGCTGCAAATTTGTTATCCTCTGGAGGAATAATTTTACCAAAATATTTTTTGAAAATCTCCGGGTGTTCTTTTAAGGCAGCATCAGTGTCTAAAAACAAAACACCTTGTTTTGCCAAGTCTTCTCTTAAACTATGATACACAACTTCAGATTCGTATTGTGCGCCAACACCTGCCAAGAATTTCTTTTCAGCTTCTGGAATTCCAAGTTTATCAAATGTATTTTTGACATTTTCTGGAACATCATCCCAGTTCTTTTCAACTTTGTCAGATGCTTTTGCATAATAGTAAATATTTTGGAAATCAATTACTGAAAGATCTCCACCCCAAGTTGGCATTGGTTTTTTCATAAAAATTTCAAAAGAACGTAATCTAAAATCAAGCATCCATTGTGGTTCATCTTTCATTTTACTTATGCCAATTACAGTTTCCTTAGTCAGGCCTTTCTTGCTAAGGTGGACGTATAGTTCTGTAGAGTCTTTAAAATCATATTTTGAATAATCCATGTCAAGGTTTTCAGTTGCCATGAGCAAAATAACCCCGTTATATTATAAATACATGAGGAAAAATAGGCAGAGCTAAATAGGTAGAGCTAAAGCCATCAGATCGAGGCTATTTTTTTGATTTCTTTTTAGATTCTTTCTTTTCTTTTTTGCCTATTTTCTTGTCTTTCTTTTTCTTTTCTTCGATTTCTAGCTCGATTTCAATTTCAGTTTCTATTGCTTTTTCGCAATGAGGACATGTGATATGGATCTTCTTTTTAATTTCATATTCCATAATTTGAGAATAATTTCAAAGTATTAGAATTTGATCATTAATTATGCAACAGTAAGAGTATTTTTCATAGATTCAAATGCACCAGCAACAGTATGAACTTCAGCCACAGTGTTTTTGACTTTGAATTTTTTTAATTCATCTGAGGTAAATGGGCCAATAGAAACTACAGAAAGTTTAGCAAGGTTATCTAACAAAGAATTTTCATCATAATCTTTAGTCATTATTTCAAAGAATCCTCGAACTGAAGAAGCACTTGTAAAAACTACACCATCAATTTTGTTTTTAGAGAATAGTTCTCTAAACTCATTCCATTGAGACGTGTCTCTAAATGCACAAACATCATACAAATGAATTTCAAAGACATCAATTCCAATTTTGTTTAGTAATTCTTTGAGAAAGGGAGTAGATGCACCACTTCTAGGAACTATAACTTTTTTCCCAACTGCATTAAGTTGTGTAAATAATTCCCCAACACCTACAGAGGAGAAGGTTTTGTCAGGTTCATGATTAACTTTGATTCCTTGTGCTTCAAGAGCAATTGTAGTTTTTGGACCAACTGAAATAACACCAGTATTTGCAACTGCTAATTGAAGTGTTTCAAGTTTTCCAGATTCTTTTGCTGTGTCAAATAACAATTTTACAGCTTTTGAACTCATAAAAACAGAGTAGTCAGGATTGTAAGTTTTTACAGAGTCTAAAAATTCATCAACTATTTTTTCACCTTTACTAACAAGCTCAATAGTAGGCAAAGGTATTGGTGTTGCGTTGTTTTGTTGAGCAAGTGAAATAAATTCAGCAGCATCATGACGTGAGCGAGTAATTGCTATAGTTTTTCCATCAAGCATTATTTCCACCCAATTGTTTCTGATAAAGTGACAACATTTCCAATTATGATGTTACTGGGAGGAGTTATTTTATTTTCTTTGACCTTTTTTGCAATATTTGTAACAGTGCCTTTGATCATTTTTTGTTTGGGAGTAGTACCATTTTGAATTACTGCAACAGGTGTTTTTTTATCCATTCCACCTGCAATGAGTTGTTTACAAATAATATCAATTCGAGATAGACCCATCATTATTACTATGGTATCTACAGATTTTGCAAGTCGTTTCCACTTTACAATCTCTTGTTTCTTTTCAGGGTCTTCATGACCAGTTACAAAAACTACAGATGAGGCATATTTTCTATGTGTAAGAGGTATTCCAGCATAAGTAGCTGAACCAATTCCAGAAGTAATACCAGGAACAATTTCATATTTTACCTTGTTTTCTTTAAGGAATTCTGCTTCTTCTCCACCGCGTCCAAAAATAATAGGATCTCCACCCTTTAGTCGGACAACATTCTTTTTTGATTTTGCATACTTTACCATCAAATCATTTGTAGTATTTTGATGCGTGGTATCATCGCCTACTGCACGACCAACATAGACTTTTTCAGTCTTTTTTGAAATCATGGAAATAATTTTTTTGCTAACTAATCTATCATACAAAACAACATCTGCTTTTTGTAACAATTCAACTGCACGAAGTGTAATCAGTTTACTATCTCCAGGTCCTGCTCCAACAAGATACACCTTTCCTGTCATGTCTTATTCCATTCCTCCACTTTTTCTCTCCAATTTAATGCAAGATCATTTACTCCTTTCTCACGAAGTTCTTTTCCCACACTTTGACCCAAAGCTTGTGGATTATTTTTATCTCCAGTTTTAATTACATGAAGAGATTGTTTTCCATCAACAGAGAATGCAGTTACAGTCAAAGTCATTTCTAAGCCATTAGATTTAGCATATGCACCCACAGGGAATCTACATCCAGAATCAACAAAATCAGATAATGCGCGTTCTGCCTCTATTTCTAAACGAGAGTCAAAGTCTTCGATTTTTTTGAGCATCTCAATTGTTTTTGAATCATCAGCTCGGGCTACAATAGCGATTGCACCCTGACCTGGAGAGGGAGAAAAATCATCAGTTGATAACTCTGTATAGTTTACATCAACACCCAATCTAGTAATCCCAGCCTTTGCAAGAACAATTGCATCATAATTTTCTCCAGATGCTTTTTTGATTCGAGTTTCAATGTTTCCGCGAATTGGTTTTACTGTAACATCAGGCCTTTTCCTAGATACCTGTACTGCTCTTCGAAGTGAGCTTGTTCCAATTACTGAACCAGACTTTATAGAGTCAAGAGAAGAACCATCTGAAGAGATGAACACATCATTTACTGTTTCTCGCTTTGGAATACAAGCCAGTATTAGATTTTCATCTAATTCAGAAGGAACATCTTTTAGACTGTGAACTGCAAAGTCGACTTCTTTTTGTGCAACTGCTCTATCAATCTCTTTTTCAAAAATTCCTTTTTGGTCTATTGTAAATAGAGGTCTACTATCCGTATCACCTTTTGTTGTAATTGTTTTAATTTCATATTCTGTATCAGGATTTACTTTTTTTAATTCCTCAATTACCAAGTTTGTTTGAGCAACTGATAATTGACTTCCTCTTGCACCTACAACATACTTCAATTTTTCACCGATTTTAGAGCCAAATGATATGCATCAAGTGTTTTGTTTAGATCATTTTCTGTATGTGCATCAGATAAGAAAACAACTTCAAACTGAGAAGGTGCAATGAATATTCCTTTTTTAAGTAGAGTTTTGAACATTTTTTGAAATTTCTTTGCGTTTGCTTTCTTTGATGTTTCATAGTTTGTAACAGGTTTGTTGGTAAAGAAAATCTGAAACATTGAGGCGGTAAAATTGATTTGGTGAGGAATTCCCATGTCAGTTGCCATATCATCTAAAGCAGTTGAAAATAAAAGATTGAATCTCTCAAGTTTAGAATATAGTTTGTTTTTGAGTTTGTTTATGGTCTTAATTGAGGCTATTGCAGCACTCACAGAAACAGGATTTCCAGCAAAGGTACTTGCCTGATAGACTTTACCACCAGGAGATAGTAAATCCATTATCTCTTTTTTACCACCAACTGCAGAAATTGTAAATCCATTGCTTAGAGCCTTAGCCATAGTAGTAATGTCAGGTTTTATTCCAAAGTGTTCTTGTGCACCACCAGGTGCAACCCTAAACCCAGTAACTACTTCATCAAAAATTAATGGAATGTTGTTTTCTTTTGTAATCTTTCTCAAGTCAGATAGGAAATTTTTCTCAGGTAGAATCAATCCCATATTGGCAAGAATTGGTTCAACGATTACTCCTGCAACATCTTTATTTTTTTGAATTGTTTTTTGCAAATCTTCAATGTTATTGTATTGAACTACTAATGTGTTCTTTGATACTTCATCTAATCCACCATCAGAAACAGAAATTCCATTATGTGCTGAACCAGATCCTGCTTTTACTAAAACAGAATCATGTGCTCCATGATAACATCCTTCAAACTTGATTATCTTTTTCTTTTTTGTAAATCCACGTGCAAGTCTAATTGCAGTCATTGTGGATTCACCACCAGTATTCATTAATCGAACTTTGTCAATTGATGGGAAATTTCCAATGATTAGTTTAGCAAGTTCAGTTTCTGCTTCGGTAGGAGTACAGTAAAGAGTGCCTTTGGTTAGTTGTTTTGAAACAGAATTAATAATCTCCTTTCTTCTGTGTCCTAACAGTAATGCTCCATAACCATTGCAAAAATCAATTAGTTTTCTATTATCAGCATCCCAAATGTATGCACCATCTGCCTTTTTTGTGAAAAAGGGATATGGTTCAAAGTATCTAACAGGACTATTGACACCTGAAGGAGTCACTTTTTTAGCGTTTGAGAATAGTTTAGAGTTTGTCAATATTTGACAGGGTTTTTGGTCATTATTATTCGTAATTTGAGGCTCTTTGGGCTCGAAATTTACCACGAAATAGAAAAGCCATGATAATAGTTCCAACAAACGGAGCAGTCCAGTATAGCCACAAGTCACTTAGAGTTCCAGATAGCAATGCAGGAGCAAGAGCTCTTGCAGGATTCATGGAAGCACCTGAAATAAATGCTAAAAACAAAATATCCAATCCAACAATTCCTCCAATTGCAACACCGCTGAATCCTCTCAATCCTTTTGTATATACCACATAGAAGATTACTCCCATAAGCATTGCAGATGCTAACACTTCAACTGGAAAAATCAAAAATAATGAAAAATCATAGTTTGGAGCATTTGCTCCAAGATTTGCATTCTCACCTATAACTTTGAGAACAAACAATGAACCTAATAAGGCACCAATAATTTCTGCTGCAAAATAATATAGAATCTGAATTTTTGTAATATGTCCTGTGATGTAATACCCAATAGTTACTGCAGGATTAAAATGTGCAAGAGATATTTTTCCAAAGGAATAGACACCAATTAGTAATGCAACAAATGGTGCAACTGCTGCAAAAGGAATTCCTAATTGTCCATCAAAAAATTCGGCATCATAAACAATGGAACCCGTTGCAAATACAACAAGAATGAACGTTCCAATTAATTCTACAGTAAAAATTTGTAAATTAGAATAAGTCATGGTTTATTTCTCAAGGGATTTAATTAATTCTAAAACTTTTTTTAAAATTTGATCACGAATTTCTCTAACATCATCAATTGATTTTTCTTTAGGATCTGAAATATTCCAATCAAGTACATCTTTTACAAATAATGCAGGACAAGATTCTTTATCCATACACCCCATGTTGATTGTTTTTGATGAAGTATCAATCATTTCATCAGATAGTGTTTTTGGAGATTGTTGCATCATATCAATTCCAACTTCTTTCATTACTTGAACAACTGTAGGATTTAGTTGAGAAGAGGGAGTAGTACCTGCACTAATTACATTATACCTTGCAGGAGCATATTTTCGAAAAAACGCCTCAGCCATCTGGCTTCTGCCTGCATTTTCTACGCACACAAACAGCACATTTTCCATACCATCACATAAATAGCAGTTTATATAAATCTAAATTGATATGAATGGTGTCAGTCTTTTAAAGTGTATTTGTGATGAAACACGATTTGAGATTCTAGATTTATTGCAGAAAAACAAAGAACTGTGTGTAAATGATTTTGTTGAAAAATTAGAAAAAGACCAACCGCTAGTTTCACATCATCTCAAGACACTCAAAAAATGCGGAATTGTAAAATCAAGAGATGAAGGAAAAAAAGCAATGTATGCAATTTCAAACAATCAGTTATCAGAACTAATATCAAATGTCACAAATGCAAGCAAAAAGATACCAGTCTTGTGTTCAGATGACTCTTGTTGTTAGAATTTTTCAGGTCGCAGTACACCAACATCACTAACATAAAGAACAATAGCAAAATTTGCAAATAAAGTTCTAGATATTTCTTCTACAACATCTTGTAATTTTTCTTCTCGCATGATTACTTCAACTTTGACATTCTTTTCATTTTTTAATCCCTGACCACGTAAACCACGTGCACCATTTCCATCAACTTCATAAGTAGTGTATCCAGTGATTTCATGTTTTTTGAGAATATCAATAATATTTTCTTGTGCCAAAATTTCACAAGTAATTGTCAATAATTTGACATTGTATAGTTTCATTAGAATCCCTCCATAATGAAATTGAATAAGTCTATCGCCCCTTCACCAGAATGAACAAGTGTAGATATTGTAAATAAGATTGGTAATGTGACAATGATGTTAAATGGAAATGTGATTCCTAGAGCAGATGTAATATACAGACTTGGTTTTGCCTGAGGAATGGCGTGACGCAAAACTGCCGGAGCCGCAATAAATGAGGCACTAGCCATAAGTAATCCAAACATAACTGCTCCTCCCACGCTTAATCCTAATGCAGTTGAGACCAAAACTCCAATTATTCCGTTGAATAGAGGAATGATTATAGCAAATGCAGTAAGGAAAACACCTACCTTTTTGATATCATCTAATCTTTGGCCAGCAATTATACCCATTTCAATCATGAAAATTACTATTGCTCCAGTGAACATATCATCAAATACAATCTTAATTGGTTCAAACCCATCCTTGCCAATAATGTAGCCTATCACTATACTTCCAAGAAGAATTACTATTGCCTTTCCAGTAATGGATTCATGTAGGACTTTGGAAAGTTTTGTCTTTGTCTGGTTTAATCCAAGATCGATTTCTGAAGTATCAGCATCTGAAAAAGACTGTTTCTTTGCCTTGATCTGTTTTGCAACTGCCATGTTGGTCATAAATATTGCCAAAATGAATGCAAGAGGTTCTAGTACGGCAAGAATTGCTGCAATGTATCCTTCAGATGATACTCCTTGATTTTTTAAAAATGACAGACCTACTGAAAAATGTACAGCCCCTACTGCACCATAAGTTGATGCAAGTGCATAAGAATCAAAGAGATTGAACTTTCCTAATCGCCTAAGAATTTGATAGTGATTTAACGTAAACAACAATGACAATCCAATTGCAACAAACATTGGAACCAACATGTTTTCAAATCCAGTGTTACGCATCTCAATTCCACCATGAAGACCAATTGCAGCTAAAAGATAGATGGGCAAGAATTCAGAAATTGCTTCAGGAATTTTCAAGTCAGATTTTATTCGAGCTGCAATAATTCCAAACAAGAAGAAGAGAATTATTGGAGTAAGAAGATTAGCTTGGATTAGTTCTAGTATTTCCATGGAGATATTTCAGCCAAATTATGCTTGCATAAAAACCAAGAGAATATGACTATACGAATAGATGAATCAAGTAAGTAAAGCCGATTCCAAATGCTGCAGCACCAGGAATAGTGATTATCCATGAAAAGACAATCTGTCTACTGACTTTCCAACGTACTGCACGTTTTCTTCTGGCAGCTGCTGATCCCATAATAGTTCCAGTAATTGCATGGGTTGTACTTGCAGGAATTCCAAAAACTGCAAATATCGCAAGCATTAAGCCACCACCCGTTTCAGCACAAAATCCTTGATAGGGTCTTAATCTTGCAACTTTAACGCCAAGTGTTTTGATTACTTTGTATCCACCAAAGAAGGTTCCCAATCCCATAGCTGCTGCAGCAGCAAAAATTACCCAAATAGGCATTTCAAATTCATCCATAAATCCTGTAGAGACTAAAATTAAAACAATTATTCCCATGGTCTTTTGTCCATCATTTGCACCATGGGTCAAAGCAAACCAACCTGAGGAGATTATTTGTAATCTACCAAAAGTTTTGTTTACAATAGCAGGCCGTCTACTTGCAAAAACAGTAATTATTAAGCCAGTTAACAATAAACCAAAAATTATTCCACCTATTGGCGCAATAACAATTCCTGCAAAAACTTTGGTCAAACCACCATAAACTAGTTTTTCAAAACCTAACCCTGCAATTCCTGCACCCATTATTCCACCAATAAGGGAATGACTGTTTGAAATTGGCAATCCAAAGTAAGTACAAATAGTACTCCACGTAATTGCACCTGCAAGTCCTCCAATTATCATGTAGATTGTAATGTCATCCATGCTGACAATTCCTTTTGCAATAGTAGATGCTACTGCAACACCAAAAATGAAGGGACCTACAAAATTTGCTACAGCAGACATGGTAACTGCATGTAAAGGTTTGAGAACACGAGTTCCAATCACAGTTGCAACAGAGTTAGCAGAATCATTGAAGCCATTAACAAAATCAAAGATTAAGGCTACAATTATTGCGCCAATTGCTATCTCTAACATCTCAACACCTAGGTATATTTCAGAACGATATCTTCAACCACATCAGCTACATCCACACATCTGTCTGATGCAGTTTCTATGGATTCATAGATATCTTTAAGTTTGATAATATGGATTGCATCGTTACTTTCGAATAATTCTCGGATTGCATCTCGATACATATCATCTACTTTGTGCTCAATAACACTGGTATTTCTACAGTGATCAATCATATCTTGTGGATTTTTAATGCGTTTTAGTTTTGATACCATATACTGAACCTCTTTTGTAGCTTTGGAGAGTTCTTCAACCATTACTTGAGTAAATGGTGGAGGAGACTGAATTTTGTAGCTGTATAGTCTAGCAGCAATTCCATCGATAAAATCAATAACATCATCTATTTTTGATGCTATTCTTTGCATATCTTCCCGATCTAAAGGAGTGATGAAAGTTTTGTTTAATTCTGCAAAAATCTCACGAGTATAAACGTCGCCTTCACTTTCTAGTTGACGAACTTTTTCCATTTTTTCCAAATTTCCTAAATCATTTAGATATTCAGTCAGTGCTTCAGAAGTTTCTACGGCCTTTGATGCCAAGTCATTTAGAATTGTTAGAATTTCATTTTCATTGGATTTTACCCAAGATAACCATTGTCCCATGATTTTGCAAATGTAAAATTAGAGTTAAGGCTAGTGAACATACAAACTATTGTTCTATATAGAAACATGATTAATGACAGATCATAAAATGATCGCAGATATGGAAATTTTTTTAATAGAAAAATAAAAGAAAAAAGAGTTTGTTTTACTCTACGTAGAATCCACGATCCCACTGGTCAGTGTTTCTAAGATCGTTTGAACTTAGATTATTTCCTTTTTGTACTTCAAACATTGCATCATAGATTGGATTATTTGGAGTGTATCCTTGGCATTCAAAGTCAAAAATGTTTTCTAGTGCAAACTTGTTTTTGACATAGCTCTCCTCAGTATTTGGATCGGTTTCAACTTTATAATCAGTTACACGACAATTGGAATAATTGAATCCACGAATTACCTCACCGTTAGAAACAATTTCAACATCAATATCTGCAAGGTCTTTTAATGCAGTTCCCTTTACAGTTTGATATTTGATATTCTTGTCTACGTAATT
This sequence comes from Nitrosopumilus sp. S6, assembly GCF_054515815.1. Taxonomy (NCBI): domain Archaea; kingdom Thermoproteati; phylum Nitrososphaerota; class Nitrososphaeria; order Nitrosopumilales; family Nitrosopumilaceae; genus Nitrosopumilus; species Nitrosopumilus sp. S6. The sequence continues at coordinate 23,488 of NZ_JBTNRI010000014.1, read as the reverse complement.
ATACAGCATTGGATAATCACCAATAATTCCTCTCAATTCTAATGTAGGGGCAACAGTTTTTCGTGTAAACTTGTCAGCTGCTACAGTTTTTTGGCCATTTTCATTGTTAACATTTTCAGTTGAAGTCAACACTTTACTTTTTTTGAACATTGAAAATTCAATTATTTCAACACCACTTGGTAAAGTAAATGTTGTAATTACATCTAATCCTTGATCAGTGTTTTGCATAGATTCCATATAGACATTTGAAAGTTGAGTCATTTTCCAGACAGGGGCATCACCTTTTAGTTTATCATAGTGCATATTGATTGGAGTTAGTCCAGAACATGTGAAACTCATAGTGTGGACTACTGCAAATCCACTCTTTCCAGTAAAGCCTTCTTCTTTGTCAGAAACAGTATTAATTTGAGCATCACTAACAATACAGTCTCTGAAATTAAATCCTCTCAATGTTTCTTGACCATTAGAAAATTCTACAGTAGCATCAAAATCTTCATTTGATGCATAAGAAGTTCCAGAAATATTTCTTGCATTATTAATTGCATTGAAAAGTAATGGATAGTATTCCAGGACACCTTCTACTTTAAATTCTGCAACAACATTTTCAGATGAATCTTCATATGCTGAAATCAAGTTAAACACAGGAAATTCCATTTTTTCTGTTCCATGATCAAACATAAAAGTTACAAAAGTGCTGGTGTCTTTTGCAAATGTAAATCCAGATTCACCAAAATCAGTTAGTGACTTAGTTGGCTTTACAAATTCAGTATTTGAATTAACACCACTACATACAAAGTCTATTTTATCAACAACTGCAAATCCAACTTCTTTGAAATAGCTCTCATAGTCATTTGAATCTAAAGTTTCTACCTGGTAGTTATCTACCCTACAGTTCCGATAATCAAGAGATACTATAGACTCACCGTCTTTCATAAAATTAGCATTAACATCAAAGTATTTCATTTGAAAATCATATGCTGCATTTGAGAATCTGTATTTGTATGCCTCATCCATCGCCTCATGTAATAATGGAGATTTAGTAACAGTTCCTTCTACAGAAAAAGACACTCCAGAATCGGATACAAAGTTTTCACCCATATCAAAGACAGGAAAAGTATGTACTTCAACACCATCTCTAAAGTTAAAAGTTAGTACGGGTACAATATCACCTACCATTTTGTATTCTCTAGTTTCTTCTGCAAAGACATTAGAAGTTTCAAAGGATGCAAATGCAATTGTTGCAATAATGCTAAACACTGCAATGTTTTGTACGTTTTTAAAAGTCATTAATTTGAAAAAGTAAAATTTGCATTATAAGTTACATCATCATTCTCTATTTGTATAACAATGCATGAGATAGTCAACGTATTTCTATATAGGAAAAAGATTCAAAGATATTCTAAATCAATAGAATAAAGATTAAGAAAAGTTATTCATTACAGTTTAGAATGATATTTTCTAGGGAATCATAACAATTGTCATTCTCAGAACCGCCATCAAGTACATCAGAGCCTGTTCCACCATAAATTACATCAAATCCTGAATCACCTTTAAGAATATCATGACCGTCATTTCCATGAATAGTATCATATCCACTGTTTCCATACACAATATCATCACCATCTCCACCAAAGATGCAGTCATTTCCTTCCAATCCTTGAATAATGTCATTTCCTTTCAATCCAAAGATTAGATCATCAGCAGTAGTTCCTTGAAGAACATCATTTTCATCAGTTCCAACTATCATGTTATAATCAGAATACACATTACCACAGGCATATACTGTGATAATTTGATAGTCTTCAGCAGTATTTCCAGCATTATCAAATGCAATCCAAGTTACCTTACTTACACCCAAAGAGAACGACTCAGGAGCATTGTTCAAAATTGTTTTAATTCCACTGTGTAAATCTTGGGCAACTGCATCACCTATTGGCACAGGAGTAAATAGATCAGTTGCATCTAATTTTATATCACTAGGAGCCATGATTATAGGATTAATATCATCAAATTCATGGCCTTCCGTTATTTCAGGAGTAATAATTTCAATTGTTTGAACAATTTTTGTTTCATCATAAAAGGGGGTTTCAAATGATTTTATTTTATGGGCAGCAGAGTCTACTACTAACAATTCACCTTGATAACCCAATGTAACATCAGTTGGATCAACAAAAGAATTACCAAATGGTCCTAGTTGTTCAAAGATATCTAAACGTAGATTGTCATCCAATTCAAGATGCAAAACTCGATTATCTGCAGAGTTTATGACAAATACCTTTCCATCAGGAGCAACAATAATTCCTTCAGGTGCAAAGACATGGTTGTTACTACGTAGTGGATAAGATTCAATCAAAATTCCATCAGAAGTGAATTTTTCAATTTTACGATTTCCTTTGTCGGTAACATAGACATTCCCATCCTCATCGACGGCAATACCAGATAAAATAAGAAATTGATCATGATTCATGCCACCCGAACCAAAAGACAATACAAATTCACCATCAGTAGTAAATTTTTGAATTCGGTAATTATCAGCATCTACAACATAAATGAAATTAGAGTGAACTGCAATGTCTTTTGGAGATTTGAATTCACCTTCATTGTTACCATATTTTCCCCATTCATCTACAAATATTCCATCAAGAGTAAATTTTTGAATTTTATGCAAGTTTTGATCTGCAACATAAACGAAATTAGAATCAACTGCAACACCAGAAGGATGATGGAATTGGCCGGCTAATTTTCCACTTTCTCCAAAAGTAAGAATAAATTCGCCAGAACTGGAGAATTTCTGAATGCGTTTATTTCCTAAATCACTAATGTATGAATTCCCATCAGCATCAACTGCGATAAACTGTGGATAGGAAAGATGTCCAGGAGTTGAAATTCCAAATTCTCCCCATTCATCAAGAAAATCATAATCTCCTAATGCGAATGAGGGAGTCAAAGTACCAGACAGTAAAATTACTGAAAGAACTGCTACAATTACAGGGATTGTATTCAACAGACAATGATTTCTAAATTTCTCAAAGATCAACAGAGTTAACAATTGTTTGATTTTTTGTCAACTTTATCTCAAAATGGCTTGTTTACTTCACGCGTAAACACATAGCTTGCAAGACATACCATCACCAACACAAAGACAGTGATGATTCCAAGGCTGAGAAAAACAGATACTCCACCTTCAGACACACCTGTCATCATTTCTCGTACAAGCAAGACAGTGTAGGTTACAGGGTTTAGTTTTGCAATAGTTGAAAGCCAATTTGGAAGTAGTTCTAGTGGGAATAATGCAGGACTAAGCATGAATAGAGGCATGCCAAGAAAATTGATAATTCCCCAAAAAGTTTCTTGAGACTTTGCAGTGGCTGCAACCATTACAGAGATTCCAGAGAATCCTAAAGAAAACAAAATTACAATTGCCATAATTGGTGCAATCATTAGTGGGTTTGGAAATGTTACACCAATTGCCAAAGCAATTCCCAAAATCAAACTGGCTTGCAGAGCTGCAATTAACGATATTGCAGACATTTTTCCTAATGCAATTGCAGAACGAGAAATTGGAGATGTTAATGCTTTATTCATAAAACCATAACGTCTATCCCACAAAGTGTTTACACCACCAAAGATACTAGTAAAAATTGCAGTAAGGATAATGACGCCAGGTGCCATAAATTCAATATATTCACCTTCAAACCCAACTGATTGAATTAATGGTTGAGTTCCTGAAAAGGTATTACCAATAACTATAATCCAAATTGCAGGTTGTATCAGTCTAATTAAAACACCACTTCGAGATTTTTTGTATCTCTTGAGTTCTCTCCAAAAAATCGTATAGGTATCATACATCAAAGTATTCATGCGCGTAACCTCTTCATTTTTGCGTGTTCTCGTTTTCGATTAAATGTTCCATCATCATCTCGAATTTCATGTCCAGTGTATGAAATGAAGACATCATCAAGAGTTGGTTGAGTCAAAGAGATAGAAGTGATTTTGATTCCAATGTTTGATGAAATTTGAAAAATTTTTGGTATTACTTCGGTTCCATTTGATACAAAGAGAGTAAGTTTAGAACCATCTTTATTGATTTTATTTACAGACTCTATTTTTTGGAGTTCAGCTAAAAAGGAATCTCTAGAATGATTTTCTTCAATTACAATTGAAATAACCTCATTTCCCATAGCATTTTTCATGTTTTCAGGAGAATCTATTACCTGAATTTTTCCCCCATCAATAATTCCAATTCGATCACATAGTTGGTCAGCCTCTTCCATGTAGTGAGTTGAAAGAAATATCGTCATCTCAAATTCATCATGAATCTTTTTGATATACTCCCAAATTTTCCTCCTAGTTTGAATATCTAGTCCAACTGTAGGCTCATCAAGGAATAGAACTTTTGGTCGATGGAGTAACCCACCTGCAATATCTAATCTCTTTCTCATTCCACCGGAATAAGTTACAACAGATTCATTTTGCTTGTCAGATAGTTCAATTAAATCTAAAATCTCATCAATTCTTGAATTAATTTCATTTTTTGGAATGTGATTGAGTTTTGCTTGTAACAAAAGATTTTCGCGTCCTGTAAGATATTCATCAACAGTAGTTTCTTGTTGCACATATCCAATGTTTTGACGAACTTTTTTTGGAACAGACATTACATTGTATCCAGAAATCAAAGCTTGCCCAGATGTTGGTTTTAACAAAGTTGTCAGAATCATCATGGTCGTACTTTTTCCTGCACCATTAGGTCCAAGAAATCCAAAGATCTCACCATTCTCAACAGTAAAAGAAATGTCATTTACTGCAGTTATGTCACCAAATGATTTTGTTAATGATTTTGTTTCAATTGAATACAACACATAGATCGCATTTTTCAATTATAAATTGCTAAGGATCCTACTCTAATCCACAAAAAAATTTAAGGAGTGGTTTTAGAGTTTTGTCATGAAAGGATTATGTCAGAAATGTCACTCATCAAATGTTGAGGTTACAGTAAAGGAAGGAATTCCTGTTTGTGAAAACTGTGCTAAAAAAACAGAATAAGTGTATTTTTGAAAAAAGAAATTAAAAAAGAATCATTCAAGATTCTTGAATTCTTCTTTGGTCATTCTTAAAATGACTTTTTCTCCAATTCCCCAAATTTCTGATTTGGATAGAATTTTTGAATGCATCAATCCGTCTGATACTTCGATTGATTCTAATTCATTGGTATCAGGATGTCTGTGCAGTCTTTTTACTTTACCAACTTTATTTTGGTCAATATCAGTTACAGGAATTCCTGTTCGTACAGGAGGTCTGCTAAGGAGTAGGGTCTCTTCAGAGAATTTATCAATATAATCTTCTGAGAGAAAATAATCCTTGTTAAATCCTTGATGGATTGTAACACCAGATACGGTAAGGGTATCTTGATTGATGTGAATATGTTTGACTTTACCGTATGCTATTCCTTCTCTGTCTATGACTTTTTTTCCAGTAAAGGTATCTGCAGTAGCCAAGTTTGATGGCATTCCTTCTAGTTTTACTGACATGACTTGAAATGTTGAGATTTGCTTATCACACCAAATATCAGAAATTTCTATCAATGGGGTTAAATTACTTGACAGAAGAAAATTACGCATGAAGATTTCAGAGGATTTGTTTAGACCAATTCTAATAACTAAAGGAAGAAAGACAGGAAAAGAACACAGAGTTATGCTCAGAGCAGTAAACCATAATGGGAAGATCTATTTTTCAAGACACAGACCTGATGGAGACTGGTTTCAAAATGCATTAGCAAATCCTACTGTAAAAATTCAGTACAAAGATTCAGTTTTTGTAGGTCAGGCAAAAGAGGTAACTGATGAGGAATTGAACAAAAAAATTTCCGAGTTAAAATATCCAGGCGAAGAAAGAGCAAAAGAAAAAAGAGTTACAATAGAAGTTACATTAGACTAGTTTGATTTTCGAAGTTTCCAAATATAGTAAGCAGTCAATCCACCCAGAATTATCGTAATTATTACAAATGGAATGGACAAATCAATTCCAGAAACACCATAATCAACTACCTTTTCTGTAATTTCCATACCTGCAGACAGATCTTGAGGTTCAGATTCAGCCATAGGTGCAGATGCAACAACAGATTCATCAAATGATTCAATACGTTTTGATGATTCTTCAATTGCAGAAAATTGTCTTGTATGCTCTATTGGAATAGTTTTTTCTTGAAATTGAGATAAAGAAAATATTCCAGAAATTCCAGTAGCAATAGCAAATCCTGCAACTTTATAGATATGTCTGAAAGAGCGAACCAAAAGTTTACTTTCTTTGGTTTTTTCAGAAAATTTTGGTGGGACAATTACAATACTGAATTTTGTTGCAGAGTAAACTTTCATATCTTGAGATTTTGAATTTTTTTCAATTTTTGAAATCTTTACAACTCCCAAATCTTGTAATTTGTTTAGATGATACTTTACTAGTTGTAGTGAAATGTCAGTCTTTTGTGCAATCTGATTTGCAGTCATCTCTTCATTGAATAGTAATTGTAAGATTTCACGGCTTGAATCATTCGTAAGTATCTCTCCAAATGACTTTATTTTCTCATCATCTGTGGCCAGAATTTTGATTTTTTCAGTTAGTTCATCATCTGGATTTTCAGCAGACATTAGAATAGAGTATGTAAATCAGGAATATGTAAGTTGTTTGGTAAAATTCCAATTTCACTAATCCTTTTATCTCAAACTACCAAGGAATAGTAATCACTAAAACTGATGAAACAAAAAAGATGATAAAATTGAGTTCAAAAATAATAATTCCAATTGCAGTAGCCATTTCGGTAATCGTTACAGCAGGAATCATGTATGCAATAGGTTTTGAGCAAGAATCACAAATTGTGCAAGTACCTCAACCTGAAATTGTTTATGTAGACAAGTCAGTTTCAGAATTTTTCAAGGGAACAAATGACATTAGAAAAATATCATCACAAGAAGATCTAGTGTCAATTCTTGAAGCATCATCACTTTTTGGTGGAGGATTCTATGACACACGTTCCATCAGAAGTATGGCAGTAGAAGAAGCTGTAATGTTTGACAGGGCAGAATCTGCAGTGTCTGCTCCACAAGCAAAAATCATGGGAGATGATGGAGGAGTGGATTATTCAACAACAAATGTTCAAGTAGAAAATGTTGATGAACCAGATTATCTCAAAAATGATGGCAAGTATGTATACATTGTTTCAAGAAACACACTTTCGATTATTGACGCATATCCAGCTGAGAATGCAAAAGTAATTCTCAAAATTGCACTAGACATTGAATCACAATACATTCAGAACATGTTCCTCAATAATGACAGATTAGTGATATTTTACAATGGACAAAGTGACGAGGAAGTAATTCCACAATTTGACTTTATTCCAAGACCATCTTATAATCCAGTCACCCACGCACTAATTGTAGATATATCAGACAAAGAAAACCCAACCATTCTCAAGGATTATTCCATCGATGGACATTTCAGAGATGCAAGAATGATTGGAGACTATGCATACTTTGTAACAAATAGTCACATCAATCACCAGAATCCTCGACTTCCAATAATAATGGAGGATTCAGTAAGAATCATGACTCCAAATGCATTCTATTTTGATAATGTTGAGGAATTTTCAAACTTTAACACACTAACTGCAATTGATATCTTTGGAGATACCATAAACTCTGAGACATTCTTGATGGGATACACAGGTTCATTCTATGTATCAGAAAAAAATTTCTATTTGACTTATCAACAAAACATGCCATTTGGATATTATGAAAATTCATCACGAGACAGATTCTATGATGTTATTGTACCATTATTACCAAACAATATCCAAAAGGAAATAAAAAATATCCAAAATGATTCAACACTGAATTCCTCTGAACAATGGACAAAGATTTCAGAACTAATGCAAGACTCTTACAATTCTATGGATAAAAAAGAGAAAGAAAAATTATTTGAAAAAATAAGAGAGGCATTAAATGAATATGATGTTAAAATTCAAGAAGAAAATAGAAAGACAATCATTCACAAAATTGCAATTGACGAAGATAAGATAGAATATGTTGCAAAGGGAGCAGTCCCAGGCAGATTATTGAACCAATTTTCCATGGATGAATCAGGAGATAGATTCAGAGTTGCAACAACAATAGAGTATTACATTCAACATGAAGGAACAATCCGTTCAAATGCAGTGTATGTCTTAGATGAAAAACTCAACATAGTTGGGGAACTAGAAGATATTGCACCTGATGAAAGCATATTTTCATCACGATTTATGGGCGACAGGCTCTATTTGGTAACATTTGAGCAAATTGACCCATTCTTTGTTATTGACTTGTCAACTGACACACCAAAAATCTTAGGGGAATTAAAGATTCCAGGATTCTCAAATTACTTGCATCCATTTGATGAAGATCATGTGATTGGAGTAGGAAGGGATACCAAAGTAGACAGTAATGATAGAGTTCAGCAATTAGGAGTCAAAATTGCATTATTCAATGTAGCAGATGTGAATAACCCCAAAGTATTAGATGACTTTGTTATTGGAGATAGATCAAGTCATTCTGAAGCACTATACAATCACAAGGCATTCTTCTTTGATAAAACAAGAAATGTATTATCAATTCCAATAAGCGGAGATTCAAAAGGTTTGGAGCATATCACTTCAAAGATGTTTGCTCCAGAGTATAATCGTTGGAGTGGATTTTATGTCTTTGATGTAAATGACTCAAATGGATTTTCCATCAAAGGAACAATCACACATTCAGACAGCGATTCCAGATACTATGGAATGGGAGATGCAAGAACATTCTACATTGAAGATGTGTTGTACACTGCATCTCAAGGATATTTGAGGATGAATTCATTTGAAAATCTAGAAGAAATCAATTCAATTAAGTTGGAAAACACTGGAAAATTTATTGATTATTTAGAAGAACCAATAATGGAATTAGAACCTGTTAGATAGAATTTTAGATTCAATCATCATTTTGAAATAATGCAGCATCAATAAGTCATACTCCAAATGATTTGAATTGGTCATCACAGTTAGGGCAATTCATTCCAGTGGTTTCTTTTCCACATTTGTTACAATGTTTTTTAATTCCCAATACATCATGAGAATGAGTTTTTAACACTTTTACAATTAGATATGTTGCAATTAGAATTCCTATTCCAAGTCCTATCCATAAAAGCACCATGATTAACTACTCATTTTGATTGTGTTTTCTATATGTTTACCAAATGAATATTGTATCTTATCTTTGAATAGTGTTATAAGATAATCTGCCATGTATGCCATTTCTAACATTTTTTTCACCTATAGCATATTCAAAGGTAAATTGAATACTTAAAGAAAGTACAAGATGATTTAATTCTGAATTAAATCAAACTATGTGAATAATAGTACTAAGACCTCTTTTTTCCATTTCAACATCATTTTCAATTTCATAAATGGTAACTGTAAATGAAATAACATCTCGTTGTTTTGCATTTTCTGCATGTAATTTTAGATGAATATCCATAAGATCAAAATCTTTTTGCGGAAGGTCTGTTTCATCCAAGTATGCCCCGCACGTAGATTCTATTCTGAATCGGTCATCTTTGAAGTGATATCCCAATCTTACTTTTCTTCCTTCTCGCCCACTTGCCTTTACATTGACATCAATTACTCCAGGTTTTGCTTCAGTGTAGCTTGGAGTTTTGTTTACAAATACACCAATTTGAAGTGGTTTTCCAGCAGTAGCTTCTGCCATCTTTTGTATTCCGTCATTCATTACAACATCAATTGCAGGAATTGATGTTGCTACTTTTGCAATCCAAGTATTGGTTTTAGTTATGGTTGCACGAATTTCGTCTCTTCTTTTCTTATCTTCATCTTCAGGCAATTTGTAATAGTCAACCCAAGCCTCATAATCATGAGAAATATCTTCAATGAAATCCATGCATGTTCTTTGATAAGAATTTACATCAGTCGTTCTCTCTGACTCATCATCAATTCGCATAGAATCATCAGTTGGCATTGCCATATTCTAAGCCAATCAAAGTTCTAAAAAAACCAATCTGGAAGAAAATTAATGATTATAATAGGAATTTCTTTTCAAAATAATCATGATATTTTCAGAATTAATTTTGGATCTTCAAAATGCATTAAAAAAAGATCTAGCGCAGATTAGATTTCTCTTAAAGAAAAATCCTGCAATGGGATACACAAGAATTGTAGATATTGGAAAAGAGGTAGGTAGAAAATACAACATTAAACTTGTCGTAAATTTTCCAAAAGAGGGAAGAATTGAGGAATTTGAGATGTATGGAAAAAGAGATTTGAGTTTGATTGTAGATTATGAAAGAAAACGATTTCCAATAGAAAGAGAACAAATCAAAGAAAAGGCAAGAGAGTTCCTCGGAGATGTTCAAACTGAAGATGCATACATGTATGAAAATAAGGAGGGGGTCAGAGTATTTGGAGAAAATTGGAAAATAGATATTTTGCCTCACTCAGTCCATATTTGGACAGAATTTGATGACAAAGTTACAGCATTTTGTAATTGGTTAATGGAAAATGCATATCAGATGAAAAAGAAATAATCTATAATCTTTCAAGTTGATCAAGTAAATCATGAGCCTCATGATTTTTTGGATCAACTTTTAGAATATGTTCACAACAGTCAATGGCTTCAGATTTTTGTTCCAATGCCAAGTGAACGTTAGTTTTGAGTCTAAGCATTTCAATATCAGTTTGATTGAGTTGGAATGCTTTTTCAAAATATGGCAGAGCCTTTTTTGGTTCATCAACTAAAAAGTAGACACTACCCATAATGAACATAAAATCATGATCATCAGAATATTCAGATTCTAAACTTTTTCCTAGTTGGATTGCATCTTCATATTTTCCTTGTGTTAACAATTTTTTTATTTTTCGTTTAGGATGTTTGAAAAGACCAACCATTTTTCTTCAAAGACTTTTCAGTGATTCACAATTTGAATGTAGATAATTATGAAGATATACTCATAATTCCTTCTTTGATTAAGAATTGAATTCCTTGAACAAAGGAGTTATCGTCAATTGCACCATCTGCCCACCATCCAGCATTATTCTTAATCCAAGAGGGAATTTCATTAGAAGAACCAGTACCTTGTGCAGTTGGAGGAATTTGCATTATTCCTTCTTTGATTAAGAATTGAATTCCTTGAACAAAGGAGTTATCGTCAATTGCACCATCTGCCCACCATCCAGCATTATTCTTAATCCATTCAGGAATTTGTGTAGAGGGATTCACAGGGACACTTGCTTCACCAGCGAAAATTTTCACAGGTATTTTCACATAATCAGTAGCTGATGAGGGGGCAATTCCTTCAGGTGCTAAACCATAAATCCAAACAACATAGTTTGCAGTGCCAGGTTTTTCTTTTACTATCATATCTAAAATGTACTGACCAGATGGAGAATAGAGATATTGTCTACCTTCTTCTTGGGCAATTGATCTTAGAGGAGTCAAATTGTCATCTACAACTAGAACATCAAATTGGACTTGGTTTAAAAATTCAGTATCATCAAATTTACTGATAAATTTGATAAGCCATTCCATTTCACATCCTTCTACTGGGTCTTCAGGTCCATAAAACACATGTACTTGATAGGCAAAATTTTTGGTGGCTTTCTTTACTTGAGTATCCCTTTCAAAGTTAGTATCACATCCTTGTGCTGAAAAAGTGTCAATAGTAGAAACAATTCCAGAAAATGGGCTAGTTGATACATTCTCTTGATATTTTAATAATTCAAATTTGTATTCAGCTGGAGGAATTCCTTCTGATACATGAGTCAAAGTATGTGCTTTAACAGGGAATGGGAATTCATCAACAATCCAAACTTTACTGTGGTATCCACCAGTTTTCCATCCAATTTGAACAGTTTCCCAAGTGCCAGACTTTACGGTGATTGTTTCAATCTTTTGAGGAAGTACTTGTTCTCCACCAATGTTTCCAATCTTTCCCCAAGAAGTAGCACTGAATGCTTTTGGACCTTTACCACCAGAACTACCATCAGAAGTTGCAAATGCAGATAACCATGCAACTGAAGATTTGAATGCGCCTCTATACACACCTAGTTCTGGACTTCCACCAGTTGGTTCAGGAGCAATCTTACCCAATTCCATTTCACCAACAATAATCTTGTTGCCATCATATACAACAACTTCAGCTAACCATTTAGTTTCACTTCCAACTTGTTTGTCACCTTTAATCCACATGTCAAGACCAAATTGAGCACATTCTTTGTAGTCCACATGACACATATTATAAGAAAAATAATCACCTTGTTTCAGACCTTCACCAACATACCACGTTCCAGGTTTATCTACACCGCCAGATTGGATTTGAGCAAATGCCGAAGGAATCATTAATGTTCCTAATAATATCGTCATGAGAATTGGAAGAATTAGCAGTTTATTCAAATCTAAAAAAAATTGTTAAAAGAGATAGTTAAACGTTATTCAACTTGCTTCAAATAAGCAAATATAGAGGAAAATTTAGAGAGTGATTAGGTATGTGTGAATGCTCAAAAGTTCACTTGTTTGAAGTAGAATTCAAGTTAGACGGAATGAATGTTGTTCCAACACACAAAAATTGTGGATATGCACTAGATTCAAAACAAAACGACAAATTCCAAAAAGAGTTAGTAAAATCTTGGGGATTTGAAGACGACGACGAATAATTTTAAAAAGAAAAGAAAAAATTGGAATAATCCAATTACATGTCTTTAGTAGCTTCTTTACAAACGTCAGTATTACATTTGCAGTCTGCACTACAGATGCAGTGACCTTGCATTGCACAATCACATGCATATTCTGGATCGCCGCTATCAGCTTCGCATCCACATGCTTGATCTGTCATGACAAACCATAATCGTACTTATTTTAAAAGGTTAGTGCAAGAATATAGAACTATTATTCTGAACGTGCGGCAAGTAAAGTATTACAAGAATTTTGAATCAAGTCAGCCTGTTGTAATAAAACATTAGAGTCAGCCTCAATGTCAAATGCTGTTTTTAACACGTGGATTAGATCAGGATTCCTGCTCAGATTGTTTTTCACTTTTATGAAATTTTCTTTATTGGTATATCCAAGATAGAAATAACAGTCAGAAATCATTGAATTTTTTACAAAATATTCATGTTTTTGAGAGATAATTTGAGAATGATTATTTTTTTCAACCATATCAGAAAAACCCATAGTAGATTTTACCATACGTTCAAGTAAAACAGGAGTTGCTCGCTCTATTCCAACTGTTTGTGTAACAACTGAGATGTGTTCATTAATTGGAGATTTTTCAAATTTTCTCAAAGAATCAAGCATGTGTGTTGGGCCAAATCTTTTGTTATTGAGAGAAGTGATTGCATCAGCCAGATAAAAAGATGCACATTTTTGCCAACAAGGAGCAAAATCATCAGAGTTATCAATTGACTCTTTTGTCTTTTGACAGCAAAACATTGATTCGATCAAAGAGTTTTTTGCAAAATCAGCAAACAAGGAGGAACGTTTTTCTTTAATTTTTGATAAAAACATTCGAAGTTCCCAGGAAGCATCTTGAATAATTTGAAGATCGTTATACTGTAAAAGTCTCTTTGAGTTTGTTTCAGAGAAAGTTCCATGACGAAGAACAAATATTTCTTCATCAATTGAGATAATTTTGTCAGGTTTATCTTCATCATCAAATATAACAACATCATATCCACAAGAATCAAAAAAATTTTCAGAAACCCTACATCCACCCAAACCTATAGGAAAATCAGATAAATCTAGTTTCTCAGGAATTTTTTGCAAATCCATGTAAAACAATATTATAGATTTTCTATAAATGACCTAACTCACAAAGTTTAACAAATTCATGTAAAGTCAAAACCTTTCCTTTAAATTGAGACAAGAGTTGTTTTGGATTAAGCTCCTATAGTGTAGTCCGGTTAAGCATACAGCCCTCTCAAGGCTGTGACCCGGGTTCAAATCCCGGTGGGAGCACTTTTTAATTTTTAAAATTGTTTCTTTAAATAACAAATTCATTAGATGATACTAGTGGGATTAAGAGACATAGAACTAAAAGAAGAATATCGTTCGGACACAGATGATATTGTAGCAGAATTTTTCTTTCCCTGTCTTGGACATTGTATTGAATATGATAGATGTGTAGATTTTTTATCAATTCAAACATTGGCTACTATTGCTATGGCCTTTGATAACTTTGCAGTAGGAAAGGCAAAGTTGAGAATGGTTACAGGACACAGATTTAGAACAGGTGACCTTACTTTATTTAAAAAACTCTTCTCTGAAAAATATACAAAATCATTTGAGGGGAAGTTTATCAAAGATACAAAGATACAAAAATTACAAAATATCGTCAACGAAGGTCAAATTGAGTTAAAGATTGCAATTCCAAATTCTGAACAAGTAGCAGATTCTTTTTCAGAAAGAATTGGGATATTTAGAGATGGAAAGGATGATGCAGTTGCATTTACAGGAACATCAAGTGAGTCATTTTCTACCCAAACAAGAGACTTTGAATCAGTTGACGTATTTACATCCTGGAATGATAAATCAAGAGTGGTAAGAAAGATGAAAGATTTTGAGGAGTTGTGGGAAAATAAAACAAAACATTTGGAAGTTTACGATTTTATGTATGCTGAAGAAAGAAATCTACTAAAATATTCTTCAGATTGGATTTTCAAAGATTAAAGGATTCTTCTAGTCTTGCCTTATTTTCATAAAAGTTCATTTTATTGATTTTGTAATAGATTACTTCACCACGACGTTCAATAACTGCAATTATTGGTTCTTTTCCCATTTGAGTAATCTCTTGAATCTTTTTTTGTAAATTTCCCATCTTTTCTTGTTGGCCTTCATTTAGACCAAATATCAAAAACTTTGCCCCCTTTTCACCAAAGTGTCCTCTTTCATATACTCTAAAATCAGAACCAAATCCAAACCCATCTTTTACAACATAGCCTCTATTTCTTAGATCACGATAGATCAAAAATTTAGTTAGAATTTCTGAATCAGTCTTTTGACAAGTATTCATGAAAAAATCAAAATCGATTTGTTTTTTGCCTTTCTTTAGTACTAGTTTGTTTGTATACAAAAGATACAGAGTCTCAAATTGTTTTAGGAATAGTTTTTCTTTTTCAATTTCTCCATATCCCTTTAGTTCAAGTTCATGAATCATGTTCTTATCAACAATACAGGCTTGATCTGATACCAATGTGCCTCTAACTAAAGGGGTGTCTTCCACGATGAAAAGAAAACCAAATGATTTCCATATAAGCATTGGAAAATACGAATGAATGTCTTCTAACCGTTAAAATATGGGCATTCAGGCGTTATCATATCATGCATGGTGCCAATTACAGAGAAGGAAATGGTCAAGTATTTACTAGAAGAAAGTACATCAAAGGTAAGCCACAAATCAAAATTGCAAAATTTCAAGGTGGTAAAAGAGGAACTTATCAGTACTGTGTACAATTATGCATTAATGAAAAAATGCAATTAAGACACATGGCAATTGAATCAACAAGATTGGCAGCAAACAAAACACTAGAAAAAACAACTGGTGAGTCAGGATATTATTCCAGACTTAGAATTTATCCACATAACATGTTAAGAGAAAATAAACAAATTGCAACTGCAGGTGCAGATAGAATTTCAGAAGGAATGAGAAGAGCGTGGGGTAAAGCAACCAGTTTGGGGGCAAGAGTAAAAGAAGGTCAATGCATTATGGAGCTCTACGTTAATGGTGACGCTCATTTGACAGCAGCAAAGAAAGCACTCAAAAGTGCATGTGTGAAATTACCAGGAACACCAACAATCAAAGTTTTCGACTGGAACAAACCATCACCATAGATTTTCTAATTCAGATTTCTTGGTTTGAACATATTCTAAAAATTCTTCAAATTCAGTTTTTGTTGGATCTCTATTCAAAATTCGTTTTGATTGATAATAAAATGCATTGTAGAGTCTTCCAACTACAATTCCTAAGGCAAAAGATTTAGAATTATCAATATTTGACAACATGGAAATTAATTGTTTAATTTCATCTTTATTTGAAATTGTTTCTTGAATTTTTTCTTCAATCTTTTTTAGAAGAATTTCATCCATAATGATTCTTCATTAAAATAGTTAAAAACAGTTTAATATCCAAATTCAGCCTCTAGGTTTGTTGCAGTTATAGTACAGTCTGGTTAGTACTCGTGCTTGCCAAGTACGTGACCCGGGTTCAAATCCCGGTAACTGCACCATCTATTGATTTTTAGGAATTAGAGCAGATTTTATTATCTCTAGAGCATCATGAGCTTTTTCAGGTCGAGGTAGTTGAATTGCAATGACATTGTCTGTACCATATTGAGATTCAGGGGAATTTAGTACAAGCATTGAAGTGTTGGCAAGCGTTTCAAAAAATTTCAGATCAGTCTTTGCATTAATAAGAAATTTTTCAGATATATTTCCAATTGAAAAAGTTAAAACAACTTCAACAAAAACATTTCCCAATCCATCTTGTAAAATATTCAAATCAGTGTTTACTGAGAATGGTTGTCCCTCAATTTTTGCTCTAATAGTTCCGTATTTTGTCGCATCAATTACTATACAAGGAGTTTCTTTTCCTTCAAAATCAAAGGTAGTGATGCCAGTGTGAACTTGTTCTAGCATTCGTTTTAATTCATCAGACATTATCTTTTTCTAATTTGGGAATTATTTTATCTCCAGCTTTTACCATGAAGGGAGAAAGAAATGCAGTGATAATTGAGATTATACCAATTAGAGGGAACAAGAATGCACTGACTGCTCCAATATCTACACCAGCTTTTACAATTACAATTGAGAATTCTCCTCTGGGGGCACCCAAAGTAAATGCTGAACGAAGCGCTTTACCACGTTTTTGTCTGAATAAAATATTTCCAAGCATATTTCCTCCAAATTTCATACCAGTGGCAACTGCAATCAACGCTATAGCTATCCAGATGTAATCTCCAAGTTGAGATACATCCATCAATGCACCAACTGAGATAAAGAAGATTGCAACAAACATGTCTTTAATTGGGCTAGAAAGAAGTTTTGCAACTTCAGCAGATTTTGATTCTGCTACCAAAACACCTGCCAAAAAGGCACCAATTGCAACTGACAATCCAACAATATTTGCAAACAAGGCATAACCAAAGCAAACACCAAGAACACTAAGGAGTAAAATTTCACGGTGTTCTGCAGCAGCAACTCTATCAATTAGAGGTGGAATTACACGAGTTCCAACGGTAAATGTTCCAACAATTAATCCTGTTGCAACTAGAACAACTACAATTATTGATTCAATAGAAACACTTCCAACCAATGCAATTGACTGCAATGATGAAATTAGAATAACTGCGATGACGTCTTCAACTATCAAAATACCCAATACAAGAATCGATGATTCTTTTTTGATCTTTCCCATGTCTTCTAAAATTTTAACAATTATTGCAGTACTGGAAATGGATAATGCTGCAGAAATAAACAATGCATCCATAAATTCTAGACCCAGAGCAGTAGCAGTGTAAAATACTACACCCAATGTGGAGAATAACCCAATTGTTCCAACTCCAACTGCAACTCGTCCAATACTTTTAATTTTTGCATATGGAAATTCAATTCCAATTACAAATAATAGTAAAATCACACCAATCTCAGCAAAAAGATTTAGTGCAGAAATGTCAGATAAAATTCCAACACCTTCTAAAACATCAGCAGACGGGCCACCTTCAGGTAACACCCAAGACCAAAATGGAGACAATGGTCCAATTAGCATTCCTGCAAAAAGATATCCAATGATTAATGGTTGCTTAATTTTGAAAAAGGCAAGAGTGACAACAGCACCAATAATCATGATAAATGCCAAATCAGTAACAAATGATGTGTGAGGAAGTTCAGGAGTAACTTGTTCAATTAAACTAGAAACAGTATTGTTAATTGAGCTTTGAATCCCACTAGGGTTCAGTTGGAGTGGGATGTTTTGCATGTTATCACTTAACAAATTTGTTTAAAAATGATTACGAATTGAAAATTCAGAAATGAAATTGTAAAAACGGTGAATAATTAACTACAGGCTCGAAAAAATTTCAAAATGTTAATCTCTTTATTCTAAGTAATCATTGTCAAAATGCAGAGTGATGATTAGGTCAACTGAATAAGATGTAGAGATATGACCTGGGGTATCTGACTGCATAATTGGTTACGTTGTCATTACCTTGTTATTAATAGTACGGTACCATACCGTACTATATGATTCAATGTGAATATTGTACAAGAGGTTTTATCGAAACAGCGAATGGTTTGGCTGAAAAGACCTTTCACGAGTTACTTCATGAACCAGAAGTGGTAAACAAGTAACTCTTTACATTTTTTATTTTAGACCTAACTTTTTTATCATTAAATTTTTAATTCAATTTAGATGGCTACAAAAACTACAAAGAGGAAACCTACTACTAAAGCAAAAAAAGTTGTAAAAAAAGAGCCAAGTCCTTCAGTTTTACTAAAAAAAGTAGCATCAGTTTCAGACTCTAACAAAGCATTACAAAAAGAGATCAAAGTAATGTCAAAGATTTTTGGAGAAAATCAAAAGGTTCTAGTTTCTATGAAAGGAATGATTGATTCATTAACATCAGCATTAGAACATATTCAAAAACAATCAAAACAGCTTAACATAATTGAAGACGACACACAAAAACTCTATGCAGGACTAAATCAAGTTAGAACACAATCAAATCTAGTAACTAAAATAAATAATCAAACAGCAAAATTACAAGAAGAAATTAACAGGATTTCAGAGGAACAAAAATTAGCAAAACCTCAGGAGATTACTCAACAAATAGAAGAAAGTATGAATTCTATTAGAAATAATTCACAAATGATCATCAAGATTGCACAAAGAATTGATGAAGTAAGAGATGATCTGAGAAAAGTTTCAGGAAAAACGGATTCCTTTTTAGAAATCGGTTCAGAAATGGACAAGCTAAAAAATAGTATTGAAGAGATTTCAGGAAAAACTGCAAAACTTGAGACAGGTGCCCAGATAATTGAAAGTCTCAAACAAGAACTCTCAAAAATAACTGAAGGAGTTTCTGATAATTCCAATCTTAATTCAGAATTAGATGCAATCAAAGTAACTATTGATGCAATTTCGTCTAAAGCATCAAAGATTGATTCACTTGGAGGTGTAATTGAGGGCTTAAAACAACAGTTTGAGACTGTTGCCACAAAGGCAAGTTCAGTAGATAATTTAAGCCTAGAATCAATAAAAGAACTAGCAGGTAAGATTGACAAAATTGAGACAGAGATAGGAACACTATCTCACAGAGCAGATTCAACTGCCTTTGTAGGTGAAGGACTCAAATCAGTTCAAGAGGACCTCTCAGAATTCAAACAAAATGTCTTTGATAAAACAAACAGTATTGAACAAAAGATCTCTTCAGCATCAGATATGCTAAAAAGACAAGATGCATCTACTGCAGAATTTCATAAAAAGACTGAAAAATTATTTGAAGAGATGCAATCAGTTAGAAGTGTCACAAACAAAGCTTCAGATGATTCATCAAAAGAGATGATGGCATTATTGAAACTGTCAGAATATCAATCAAACATTAGAATGAATGCTGAATCAAAATATGGTGAAGCAAAAGATCTTGAAAAGATGGCATCTCAAACTGCAGACATTGTAAATCTATTTGATAGAATTTCAATAGAATCCGGTGAAAAAATTCCATTACCACACGAAGTAAGACAATGGGCAGTAAGTAAGATTTTGGATTGTGCAGACAAGTGGGAAATTCGATTTAGTGATGTCTATTCGATTTTAACAAATGCTATTGGACGAGACTTGTTAAAAGAAGCAGTAAGAATTCAACAAATAAGAGATATTTATGGAATTAGAGCAGTTGATGAGATTAGAAAGGATCTAAATATTACTTAGATTCCAGCTTCGTCAGCTTCTTTGAGTTGTTCTTTCTTCTTTTTTAGAGCTGCAAAGATTCCCAGTAGAGCAGCAATCCAAACTGTTGTAAACATTAGATTTGCAACACTGACATACATGTAGGGAGTTGCATCCATAATGTTGGTTTTGATTAGAAGAGCTCTATCACTTACATCCATCATTCCGGTATGATATGCAGAACTATCTTTTGGAACGGTAGAAATTTTATCAACACTTGCAAGCATAGTGTCTAAATTGTCTTGAATTCTAACAAAGTTAGTAGATTCTGTGGAAAATAGCCAAACAGGATTTTTAGAAATTAGTTCACCATCAGCATTAGTTTTCTCAGGGATTAGGCCATTTGCCATAATTCCATCCATATCAGCCTGAATAGCCATCAAATGCGCACGGATATCAGCAGGATCAGACGAACCAATTATACCATCTAGATTACCACGAATTCTATCAAGTGGATAGATATCAACACTATATCCATAAATTGCCATAAATCCTCCAAAAATAATTATTCCAATAATTCCAACCATGGAAAGTTTGTAAACTCTATTTGCCATCTTTTCGTTCTTGGTCATTACACGGTTAACACTTGATTTATTTCTTTTAAATCGAGTATGAGATAGGCTCAGATAGGCAATATAGAAGAATCCAACAGTCTGCAGTGCAATTATCGGAACAAAGATTGGATTGTTTGAAAATATTGAAACAAAGATTCCCAACATACCATAAACGCCAAAGAAAATTTCAAGGAGTGTTACTTGAGAGAAGGGTAAATTGTAAGCATTATCTTTCCAATCATCTTTTGTTTTTAGAACACCATATTTTGGAGTTCTAAGAAATTCATTCTTTTTTCCGAGGATTGCATCAAATACTGCAACAGTATTATTTACAGACATTCCAGCATTATAGACCAATAATGCAGGAAGTATTTTGGCTTTTGACTTCCATGATTTGTGATACATACTTTGAATAATCATGATGTACGCACCAGGGCCCATTGCAAGATATGTTGCAATTGTTATTGCAGGAAGAAAGCTAATCACATAGAGATTAACTTGTCCTGCCAACAAAATTGGCAATGCCAAAAATTGGATTAACATTAAGGGATAAACAATGTGACGAGTAAGTTGAATGAAAGCCTGAATCTTTGCTTCAATTGCAATTTTTCGTTTGATTACAATATCAGTAAGTAATTTTACTGCACATTGGATAGAGCCTTTAGCCCAACGGAATTGTTGTCTTTTTGCAGCATTCATCTGTACAGGTAATTCTGCATCAACTACAATATCAGGTAAGAATACACATTTCCATCCTTTCATTTGCGCTCTGTAACTAAGATCAAGATCTTCAACTAAAGTTGCAGTGTGCCATCCTCCTGCATCTTCAATACAATCACGTTTCCAGATTCCAGCAGTACCATTAAAGTTCATGAAAAGATGAGAGTTACTCTTTGCCTTTTGCTCAATTAGAAAATGAAAGTCAAGGCTTAGTGCTTGGGCTTGGGTTATTGCAGAATAATTTTCATTGACATGACCCCAACGACATTGTACAAGTCCAATGTTTGAATTTGCAAAATGAGGAATGGCACGTTTTAGGAACCATGTGGGGGGAATAAAATCAGCATCGAAGATGGCTACAAGTTCTGTATCAGTTGATAGCATTGCATGTTTTAGAGCGCCAGCCTTGTACCCCTTTCGAGTTCCACGTCTTACATGTTCAATTTGGAAACCTTTCTTTTTGTAATCATTAACGGTATCGGCCAAAAGGTCTACTGTATCATCATCTGAATCATCCAACACCATTATTCTCATTTTATCATGAGGATAATCCAAATTGCATACAGAATCAACTAATCTCTTTGCAACATACTTTTCATTGTATATTGGTAATTGAATTGTAATTGAGGGAGTTCCCAAATCAGCAGTTTCCAAAACATCTTTTCTTTTTCTTGATAAGAATGCAAGATAATAGAAATTGCAAGTATATGCAGTAATTATAATAGCAGATAGAATAAAAAGATCAAAAACAAATGCAGTGAAAGGATTGAATGCCATATCCCTAATTTTCCAGAATCACTGTTCGCTATTTATACTTGCAATGAATTTTCATTATTTTTGTTCGAATATCTTGATTGCTTGTGGAGGACAAACACCTTCACATGCAAGACAAAATATACAATCAGGTTCTTTTGACATTAGTGGTTTCTTTTCAGATGCAGGATTTCCTGGAGTGTCAAACCATTCATACACACCTACAGGGCATGCTTCAATACATCCACCATCTGCTACACAAATATCATAATCTACTGATACAAATTCTCCCCAAACACCCATAATTCCATTACTCGTGCCTTTTCTACCCCAAGTCTTGATTGTGTGTTCAGGGGCTTCATAAGGAGTAGATGCTTTCATCTTTTGTTTGAACTCAACATCAATTGGTCCAGGCTTTGCACCATCGGGAATTTCAATATCACCTTCATCTTCTTCTGCTTCTTCTTCAGTAGCCTCAACTGGTTTTGGTTTTGCACCAAGAACAATTTTTGCTAATGGAGTAAGATCCTCGAGTTTTTGAATAGCTGCAACTTCAGATATTTTTTCTGTTTTTACAAAATAAGAAATCATCTTGTCTGCTAAGATAGTATTACGTAAAATAGTATCAATTACCATTTTTGCAAAATGGTCTGCTTTCTTTCTGTAATCTTTGACCCAGTTAGGATCACCAAATTTTTCAATTGGAAAAATCTGATAAATAATATCTACAACTTCGCCAGTAACAATTTCAACTGTAACTGATAATTCAACTTCTTCGTATCCTTTTGCATCAGGATCATCCATATTTTTTTCAGTCCAACGATATGTTGCAAATACTCTATCAGCATACTGGTCCATCTCAAATGCTTTTTTGAGACCATCATGAACTGACTTTATCTCATTAGGATCTTCCAGGTTAATTGGTAATCTATACAATCCAAGTTTGAATCCGTGTAATGGATAAACACCACGTTTTGCAGTAGGGGCTTCCATTGACCAAACTCGATCTTTGAGAAGTAAAGACATCTGAGATTCATCAATTGAATTTATTTAAAAAGGTTATCAGTCATTGTCATCAGGACATGTAAGTTCTCGCAATTCTGTGTATTTTTTTTCCATTGCTTCAGCATGGATTGTGACTGAAGCGAGATCGTATGAATCCTTTGGAAAATACCATCTTATTGGAACCCAATGACCAATCCCATCCATATCATGGATCATGCCCTTGTCAGCCTTGACATCAAGTTTTTCATCAATAGATGTTTCCTTAACAGTAAGTCCTCGTTTTGTCTTATCTTCCATAACAAGATCATCATCAGATTCTTTGATAAAATAAAAAGATCCCTTTTTTAAAATAGGGAGGTCTAGTAACAATTTATTTTTCCACAGGGTTTCCTATCATGTTTCCCCATTCAGTCCAAGAACCATCATAGTTTCGGACCTTTGGATAA
>NZ_JBTNRI010000013.1:0-45189 GCF_054515815.1 Nitrosopumilus sp. S6 | reverse complement strand
GTTCTGGTGTTGGTTCTGGTGTTGGTTCTGGTGTTGGTTCTGGTTCGGGGGTTGGTTCTTTCTTGATATCCACATCTTCAAGATTTCCAAATACAGTTTCAAGGAAAATGTTCTTATCAAAAGGTTTCAGATCAGGGTATTCTTGTCCAACTCCAACAAACATTACTGGAGTAGATGTAACTTTAACAATAGATAATGCAGCACCACCTCTTGCATCAGCATCACTTTTAGTCAAAATAGAACCATCAAATTGCGTATGGGAATGAAATTCACGAGCTTGATTAACAGTGTCATTTCCTGCTAAAGAGTCACCAACAAAAATTTTCAAATCAGGGTTTACAACTTTGGTGATCTTTTCAATTTGTTGCATCAAGTTTTCACTTGTTTGCATTCTTCCTGCAGTATCAATCAGAACGACATCTGTTTTGTGAGATTTTGCATACAATACAGCATCACGTGCAACAGCTGCAGGATCAGAATTGTAATTTTGTGCGACAAGTTTTAGATTAAGTCGGTTAGTATGTTCTCGTAGTTGTTCAATTGCACCAGCTCTAAAAGTATCAGCAGCTGCAACAACAACAGAGTATTTTTCTTGTTGTAACAGGTGTGCAACTTTAGCTAGAGAGGTTGTCTTTCCAGTGCCATTAATTCCAAGGAATAAAATAAGAAATGGTTGACCTTGTTCTTTTTTCTCATTAATTTTTCCAAAAAGATCAACGTCTCCCGCATTATCAAAATGTGCAGATATGCTTGAAATCAAACTATCCTTAACAAATTTTTCAATCTCTTTTTTTTCAACTTTAGAACCAATTAATTTTTCTTTTAAATCATCTTTGATTGAATCAATTACTTCAGTAGCAACATCAGATTCTAAGAGTGAAATTTCTAATTCAAAAAGGATATCTTCAATGTCTTTTTCATTGAGTTCTTTTTCACCAAAACTTTTCGCTGCATTAGAAAACGCATTACGAAGTTTATCAAACATCGCTTATCCCGATTGTGGAGGTTGACCAGATTGCTGCATGGCTTGCATCATTTGATTTACTTGTGCCTTACCTTGCTCTAATCTTTGGGCAGCATCTTGTTTTTTTGCTGCAGTATCTTGTATTGCAATTTCAATTTCTTTGATTCTTTCTTCAAGATAATTAATTGCAGAAGCAAAGTCTTTTTCAACTGCTACTCCTGCACCGATGTTTAGAATTATTTTACTATCAGATGAAATTTTTGTTGGGATGTATGTTCCAAGTCCAATAGGAACAAGAGTATCAGATTCAGGATTTTTACTAAGAGATTTTATGGATTCGATAGCAGCAGCTGCTTCTCGAAATACACTAAGAAAAGTTCCTTCTCTTTGAGATAAATCCGCAAAATATGTTTCAAGCATTTGCATTTGCTGCATCAGTTGTTCTGCTTGTTCTTGGCTCATTTACAACATGGCTTTCTCTTATGGTTATAAATTCATTCATAGAAAGTGAATCAAAAAATGAATAAAAAATAAAGGATGAACTTTATTTTGCTTTAGAGAATCTGCTCTCTACCTCATCCCAGTTAACTACATTCCACCATGCGGAGATGTAATCAGGTCTTTTGTTTTGGTAGTTGAGATAGTATGCATGTTCCCAAACATCACAGCCTAACAATGGAACTAATCCTTCAGTTCTAGGACTTGTTTGGTTTGGCATTGATTTGTACTCAACCTTTCCAGAAGAAGGATTGTATACCAACCATCCCCAACCACTGCCTTGAATTACTGCTGTAGTGGATGAAAATTTCTCTTTGAAGTCAGAAAAGCTTCCAAAAGAATCGTTGATTGCATCAGCAATTGATCCTCCAGGTTCTCCGCCTCCATTTGGTTTCATGTTATTCCAAAATAACCTGTGGTTATCATAACCACCACCGTTGAAATTAATTGCACCTCTTTTGTCTTCAGGAACTGAATTGATATCAGACAAAATATCAAGGATATCTTTGTCTTGAATTTCAGCTGGACATGTTTCAAGAGCTGCATTTAGTTTGTCAGTGTATGTTTGATGATGCTTGGTGTGATGAATCTCCATTGTTCTTGCGTCAATGTGAGGTTCTAATGCATCATAAGCATATGGCATTTCAGGAAGTGTGTATTTTCCCATGAATGCATTTGATAATTTATTCCATTTATTGGTTTACAGGTAATCATTTTTACTTGCTAAAATTGTTAGAAGATTTGTGAAATTCTTAGTGATTTTTTCTTTTATTGTTGTAATTTTGATAGGATTAGTTTTGACTCAAGCAACGAATTCCCAAAATGAAATTCACACATACTTGGAAAGAAGTGTTCCATTTGTTGGAACAGATATTCCAAGAATTCAAGGAATTGATGGAACAGGAATCAAAATAGCAATTATTGATACGGGGGTAGACTTTAACCATCCAGACTTGTTTGGTTGGGGACCAGATGGAAAAGTCATTGGAGGATATAACTTCATTCAAGAAGGACAACCGCCAATGGATAATAATGGACATGGTACCCAAGTTGCAGGAGTGATTGCTGCAGATGGACAAGCAGTAGGGGTAGCACCCAAGGCAAAAATTCTTGCCTACAAAGTATCTGAAGACGGTGAGGGAGTGTCGTCTGATTTGATAATCAAAGCAATTGAGAAAGCAATTGAAGATGATGCAGATATTATCAATATCAGTTTAGGAGTAAACAAAACTAACACAAAGATTGAGAGAGCAGTGAATCATGCACTAGAAAAAGAAATCTTTGTAGTAGCTGCAGCTGGAAACGACGGTCCAGAGTTGGGAAGCATAGGAAGTCCTGGAAGAAACTTTGGTTCAGTTACAGTTGGTGCAACTTACAATAACCTTACATCAAGTCTAGTTGCAACACTAGAAGTCAATGACAAACCATACACAGTAATTCCAATGGCAGGAAACAAAAAGATTGAAGATGCAATCACTGGAAAATTAGTTTTTGGTGGATACGGAAAAGTGGATGAACTAAAAGATCTTGATGTCAAAGACTCCATACTAATTGTTGAGAGAGGAAGTGACGTTGAAGGGGAGTTGTTGTATTTTTCAATAAAGGAAACTAATGCTGCAGATGCAGGAGCAAAGGCAATGATTGTTTACAATAACATTCAAGGAATTTTTCTTGGAGAACTAGTTCATGAATTTGTTGAACCAGACTATTCACCACGAATTCCAGTAGTGTCAATTGACAGAGAAGAAGGATTAGAGATTATTGAATCAATTAATGGGGATGAAGCTACACTGAATCTGTTTTTTAACCCAGATTATCTTGCACATTTTAGCTCAAGAGGCCCTGTATCACCATTTTACATTAAACCAGAAATCGTAGCACCAGGTGCATACATCAACACTACACAAAGTAATGGAGGATACAACTTTACTAGTGGAACCAGTTATGCTGCTCCTCACGTGAGTGGTGCTGCAGCGCTGTTATTACAGAAAAATCCTGAATTACATCACCATGAGATAAAATCACTACTATTAACTACAGTTGAACCTGTATCTAATGCCTATGGAGACGAGTTCTCAATACAGGAATCAGGTGCAGGAAGACTAAACATAGCAAAGGCATTTGATGCAAAACTGATCATAGAGCCTCCAAACTTTGTGGCATTGGCATCATCAGATAATAGAATTGTGGAAAAACAATTCCAACTAAAATCACTAGACGGTACATGGGGAGGATTTGATGTAACATTTGATGGACCAGAATTCATAAAATTTGGAGGAGAATTAATTGAAGAAAATATTTTGAATGTAAGAATAAGTGTACTAGAAGATAACTTTGGAGAACACGAGGGAAAGATGAGAATAAATCATGAAGGAATACAATATGTTGTTCCGTTTATTTTGCAGTACACACCTGGTTCAATCTCAATAGTTCAACAAAATGATAAACTGCTCTTTGATGTTTATCATCCAGAAGAATGGAGTTTTGCAAAAATTTCAGTTACAAACAGTAAAGATGGGAGAACTGATACAACAACTGCAACACCAGACAAGATTGCATCAATTAATGTTTATGAAAATGCAGAGTATTGGATTGATGCAAAAATTAGAGTGAATGGAAATACATCAAGTGCATACAGTACCATTGACATTAGAACACTTGAAGAAAGAGAAAGACTTGACATAGACATTCCAGAAAGACAGATGGCAATAATTGCAGGTGCAGTTATTATTATTGGAATAATAGGTATTGTTCTAAAAAGAAGATAAATTATTGTGGAGGTTGTGGACCAGCATCAATAATTTCTTGTGCAACTCCATCAAATTTCTTAAAGTTTTCAACGAACATTTGAGCTAGTTTCTTTGCAGACAAATCATATTCGTCTTTATCAATCCAAGTATTTCTTGGATCCAAAATCTCAGAGGGTACGCCTTCAACTTCAGTTGGAACATCTAGATTAAACAAATCATTGTGAGTATATTTTACAATGTTAAGGCCACCAGAAAGTGCAGCTGTAACCATTGCACGACTATACTTTATCTTGACTCTGCTTCCAACACCATATGGACCACCAGACCAACCTGTATTGATGAGGTAGACTACGGTATTGTGTTGGTAAATTTTCTCTCCAAGTAATTTAGCGTAAACAGAGGCAGGTCTAGGCATGAATGGTGCTCCAAAACACTGGGAAAATACAGATTTTGGTTCCTTAATTCCTCTTTCAGTTCCTGCAAGTTTACTGGTATATCCAGACATAAAGTGATACATTGCAGCTTCTTTGGTGAGTCTTGATACAGGAGGTAAAACACCTAATGCATCTGCTGTCAAAAATATAATCACTTTAGGGTGTCCACCAATACTTGGAATTACAGCACCTGGAATGAAATCCAAAGGATATCCAACACGAGTATTTTCAGTTAAAGTGTTATCATCATAATCAGGAACATTATCCTTTAGAACCACATTTTCTAAAAGTGCACCAGGCTTGATTGCATTCCAAATTTCTGGTTCTGCTTCTTTACTAAGATTGATGCATTTTGCATAACATCCTCCTTCAAAGTTAAAGGTTCCATTGTCAGACCAACCATGTTCATCATCGCCAATTAGTTTTCTATTAGGATCTGCTGAAAGAGTAGTCTTTCCAGTACCAGATAAACCAAAGAACAATGCAGTGTCACCTTTTTCACCAATGTTTGCAGAACAGTGCATTGGAAAAATTCCTTTTTCAGGTAAAAGGAAATTCATAACGCCAAACATTGACTTTTTCATTTCACCGGCATACTCTGTTCCACCAATCAAGACAATTTTTCTTGTCAAGTCAATGAGAATGAATACATCAGTTCTTGTTCCATCAATCTTGGGGTCTGCTTTAAAGTCATTAATGCAAAGAATTGTAAACTGTGGTTCATGTTTTTCTAACTCTTCATTTGTAGGACGGATAAACAAGTTACTTGAGAACATGTTTTGCCAAACATGATCATTAATCACTCTAATTGGCAAACGTGTTTCAGGATCTGCACCTACAAATCCATCAAAGACAAAAAGTTCCTTGTTATCAACAAAGTTCTTCATTTTTTCTAAGAGTTTTTCAAATTTACCACTTGGAAATTGATGATTAATTTTACCCCAATCAATTGTTTCATGTGTTTTATCATCATATACGATAAATCGGTCATCAGGCGAACGGCCTGTATATTTGCCAGTATTTACTGAAAGAGAGCCTGTAGAGTTAACTACTCCTTCTTTTCTCTCAACTGCAAGATGTACCATCTCATCGGTACTAAGATTTCTGTGTACTTTGGATGGATTTATTCCAAAGTCCTTGAGTTGGGCTGAAAATTTGTCGGTTGTAACAGTACCTACTACTTGTGTCAGAGTGTTACGCCTCCAAAAATTATATCATTAATCCCAGGCTGGTTCATGAGATATTTCGATCCGCCTTCCATTTCCTTATTATCTCTTGTCATCTGAAATTATTTTCATCGTCTAGGAACGTATTTATTCCAAAATTCAAGAGTCAATTTGATGCCGATCAATAAAGACAAGCTTGCAAAGAGACAGGAGATTAAAGGAAACAATCCTGATTTTGAAAGACCAGAGAGCTGGCGTTATGTTAGACTTCAAACTGGTTGGAGAAAACCAAAAGGTATTGATCATCATCAAAGAAAACAATGGAGCAGAGGTCGTCCAGGTCTAGTTAAAGTAGGATTTGGTGGACCAAAAGATGCAAGAGGACTACACCCTTCAGGATTTACAGATAACTTAGTTTACAATTTAGACGACTTGACAAAGCTTGACCCAAAGAAAGACGGAGTCAGATTAGGTCACAGTGTCGGTACTAGAAAAAGAAAAGAGATTGTTACAAAAGCAGTCGAACAAAAATTCAAAATTTTCAATGCGAGAGTGAGTGCAAGTGGTAGTAAATCTTAAAGCTAAGAAAAGACTAGCAGCCAGAGTCACTGGTGTCGGTATTCACAGAATAAAATTTGATTCAGACCATCTTACTGATGTAGCTGATGCAATTACAAGAGAAAACATTCGCAGCCTGATTACAGCCAATACAATTAGAATTGATTCATTTACTGGAACTTCTAGAGGAAGGGCACAAACCAAAAAAGACCAAAGAAACAAGAGAGGTACCAAACAAGGTTCCAAACAAGGACGTAAAGGTGCACGTATTGGTAAGAAAGAAGTCTATGTTGCAAAGGTCCGCGCATTGAGAAGACTACTAAAAATCGCAAAAGACAGAAAGGATTTGACTAATCCAGAATTTTGGGCACTCTACAAAAAAGTAGGCGGTAACACAGTCAGAAACAAGGCTCACTTGAGACAATTAATGGAAGAGATTGTCGCAAAAAGAAAGAACTAGAATCTGTAAACAGTTTTTTCCCAATCTAAGATTTTACCATTTTTGATTTTGATGCCTTCATCATTTAGCATCTTTGTTTTGATATGTTCACCATATGCATATCCACCAACTTTTCCATCAGACATTACAACTCTGTGACACGGAATGATTACAGGATAGGGGTTCTTGTTCATTATTCTTCCAACTGCCCTTTGTCCGTTCTTTAGACCAACTGCCTTTGCAAGTTCACCATAAGTTGTGATTTGGCCCTTTGGAACTTCTAGTAATTTTTTGTAAATCTTTTCCTCAAGATTCAAAGTTTGATTACCTCAAGTTCTGTAGATTCAAGAAGGTCAAGAACTTTTTGCTTGTTTGGTCCTAGGCCATTCCAATCTAGCAGTGCAAACTTTGCCATGCTGTTTTGTTTGAGAATGTGAGAGAACAATTCTTCATCAAGATTATCAAGTGCATGTTTTGGAATTACTGTTCCAAGTGCATACTTGCCATCAAGTAATTGTTCTGTAAACTTTGTAGGATAATGAGTTCCACCAAAACATAGTGCAACCGGGTTTTCTGGAATATCATTAGATATTACCTCATGAACTAGTTTTGCAACCTTATGACATAGATTCTCATCAGTCCACTGTTTTTCAGTAGTTCCAATCTCTATGAAAATAGAAGGTTTTTTGAGATCAGTTGGTCCGTGATGGGTTGCCTCTATCGTAATATCAAATTCTGCAAAATCAGATTGATGATCACGTAAAGTTTGGAGATATTTTTTTTGCAAGTCAGGATGTGGGATTGCTACTTGCCTGTCTTTTCCACCAAACTTTGCCTCTGAGAAATTCCCAGTACTATGACAAGTAAGTGCAAGGACTCCAGATTCAGCTGCATGTTTTGATAGAAATACAAATCCATCATAATCGTATTTTTCTTCTAACCAATCTGCAGAAATTGCTGGAGTTGGAATAATCACCAGATCATAGAATTTTCCATGAAACACATCGCCGTCTTGAGTCATGTCTTTGCAAAGAAATTTTGCCATATTGTGACCAGCAGGATCATCGGCGTATGCAACTAGTAGTTCCATGAAATAAGAGATATAAAGAGACCCTATTAATTTCCACCAATGAACCCGAAGCAGACTTTGAAGAACATGGCAAATACCATGAAAATGGCCAAAAAGCCAGACAAAGATGAGTATAAACAGCATCTTAGGTTAGTATTGCTAGGTATTGGTGGAGTAGGTTCCATTGGATTTATCATTCAATTCGTCTTTTCGGTGATCACATTTGGTAGGTAAAATTGTCTGAAGAAGTAAAGTCACATTTGTTTGCAATTAGAACCACTGGCGGACAAGAAAAAGTGGTAATGAGATTATTAGAAGCAAAAGCTAACGCTAATCAAATTAACATTCAATCAGTATTTTGGGTAAGTGATCTTAAAGGATATGTTGTCATTGAAGCAGTTAATCCAAGTGATGCATACATGGCAGTAGAAGGTGTAAGACATATTCGTGGTCAATTAAGAGGAGAATTAGAATTCAAAGATATCGAAGGATATTTGGTGAAGAAATCAACAGTTTCAACACTTGCAGTAGACAATGTGGTAGAAATTACTGGAGGTCCATTCAAGGGAATGAAAGCAACAATTACCAGAATTGATCCAGAAAAAGAAGAAGCTACAGTTGTTTTGCTTGATGCATCATACCAATTACCAGTTACAGTCGACGCAAACTATCTAAAACTATCAACTGAGGGTTAGGAAGGATTAAATTTTCATTTAAAGGCGATAAAATATGGGAGAACAAAAAATATCATCACTTGTAACAGGAGGAGCAGCATCTGCAGGTCCACCTTTGGGTCCAGCACTAGGTCCTCTTGGCGTCAATATCATGGAAGTCATCAATGCAATCAACGATAAAACAAAAGACTTTGAAGGAATGAAAGTTCCAGTTACCGTTATTGTTGATAGTGACACCAAAAAATATGAAATTGAAATCGGTATCCCATCAGCAGCTGCACTAATCATGAAAGAAGCAGGAATCCAAAAAGGATCTGGTGCTTCTGGAACGGAATGGGCAGGAGATGTTACAATGGATTCAATTGTTAAAGTTGCAAATACTAAACTAGAAAAATCTTATGCATCATCAATAAAGTCAGTTGCAAAAACAATCATTGGTACATGTGTTGCTCTAGGAGTTAAAGTAGAAGGAAAGACTCCAAAAGAGATTACTGCTGAAATCAATGAAGGTAAATGGGATGAGAAATTCCAGTAACTAGACTCGAGTTTTATCTACATCATCTAAAATTTTCTGCATACAATCATGACAAATTACATCATGTTCGGATAATTTTCTAATCACATCATGATCTTGAACTTTAGAGTCATAAGTTGCAGAGATTACTATTTTGTTGCTCCAGACCTCAAAGTCTTCTTTTTTCTTGGAGCAAACAAAGCAATTCATAATATGATCACAGATTTTGTGTATAAAATCTAAACATCTTTTCCTGTAACTATCCATTCAAGTGCTCTGAGAACACCTTGATAGTACTTCATTGCGTCCATTGACTCAGTATTTACTAATCTTTGTTCAATTTCTTTTCTATATTCTGCAACTTCATTTTCTGTTTTCATAAAATTTGTAAAAAATCAACCTATATTGAATTTAGGATTTTAGGTAAAGAGATTATTGCATGAGGTTTTACTAGAAACCACTGAATTCAGTTTATTTCTTTTTTTCAACCATAAACTCCAAGTTAGAGTTTTGTTGATTTTTCAATCCTTTGAATCTATTTCTAATAGTTACTTCTGTGACTCCTGCAGCTTCTGCAAGATTACGCTGAGTTATTGAATCACCATTTTTGATACAAGACACATACAATGCAGTTGCCGCAAGACCCATTGGATCTTTTCCAGCTGATTCCTTGTTATCTTGCGCCTCTTGGAGCACTTTGACGGCATATCTTTTGGTTTTTTCTGAAAGTTCTAACTTGCTTGAAATTCGTGAGATGCATTGGATGGAATTTACAACAGGCATTTTTAACTCCAATTCATGATGGAGTAGCCTATAGCATCTAGCAATATCTTTTCGTTTCACATTAGCAGCATCAGCTATGTCATTTAATGTTCTTGGTGTTTCAGTATCTCTACATGCAGCATAAAGTGATGCTGCAATCATTGCAGAGATAGAACGTCCACGAACTAATTTTTTCTCCAAAGCTTTTCTATACAGATATGCTGCCTTTTCAAGAACATTTGAAGAAAGTGCAATCTTGTCTTTCATCCTAGATAATTCGTTGAGGGCTTGTCGCAGATTCCTATCTACGGGTTCACGGGATTGACTTCGATTATCCCAAGTTCGCAGTCTTTCAATAGTACTTTTCATAGAAGATGAAAGTGGCTTGCCAGTTGCATCTCGGTTTATTGGATTAATTACAGTAGACAATCCCATATCATGCATCAAAAGTGAAGAAGGAGCTCCAGTTCTTGCAGGATTTGCACCACTCTCTGTTTGAAATGATCTCCATTCTGGACCAGCTTCATTTGATTTTTCAGAAACAACATATCCACATTTACTGCAAAATTGCTCTCCTGTAACATCATCAGTTAACATTGAATTTTTGCCACAGCGTAAACAGTTAGAATCTTTAGCTAAAGTTACCATGAAAGCTGCTTTATGCTGCCACCTTCTTTATTGAAATTTTAGTTGGAATGTCAGGATTTTGAGATTCAGAACCAATGTCAATATCTCCCAGTACAGTATTTTCAGATAGGTCACCATCAAGGGTTAACGCATCACGAAATTTTTTGTACATTGTTGCATCCATCTTAGTTTTGAAAAATAGAAATTCTAATTCTAATCTCTTTAATCGATTCATTTCTGCTAATTCTTCTTCAATTCTTTTTGTCATAATTCTATTCCATGTTCATTGCACTTAAGGGATGATGTTTTGTTAGATTCTGTCTAATTTTTACACGAGTATTGTAAGTCATTTCTTTAAACACTCACATCCGCAGTCAAACATTCCAGCTTTTCCCATACATTGATCATGATGTTCGTTATAGCACTTATTACAAATCACCATGATTTTTTCCTTTATTGTGGGTTTTTTCATGTGCTAATACTTTATCAAAAGTATCAGGAAATCCTTCCCAAGAAAACTTGCAATACCCGCAATTGTATTTCAATTACTTTCCTCTCTTTGAGATAGGAATTTCAATAGTTGAAACATCTCTATTTCTCCCATCTTGAGATTCAAGTGATTCAGAACTAATATTTACACATCCGACTTCAAATGCATCTGTTTTCTTTAAGATAACTTGAGTGACGTCTACTGCAAGTCCAATGCTGTTGCCTCTGGCTTTGATAGTAATAGAATCCAATGTAGCTAATTGAATTATTGCAGAAGTGACATACGACATTAACGGTTTTTTACCGATAAAAATTGTATCAGTTGTATTATCTAACATACAAAGTGGGGATTTATGCCACATTTAAACTGGGAATATAACATCTAGTCGTGAAATCCAATTAATTAAAAGAAAAGAGGTTGTGAGAACTATCTAAAAATAATCAAGTTTAAAATTAATCAAACAAAACTAATCTAAATTTTCTACTTTCTGTGTTTTGGTAAACATTCTTTACAATATACAGGTCTGTCGGGTTTTGGTTCAAAAGGAACTTCGGAATCTTTCCCACAATCAGCACATGTACATTTGTACATTTTTCTGTCTTCTGACATGATTATCAGGGATTTAGTCCCTATAATAACAGGCGTTTTGGACAAAAAGACAGATATTTAGAAAAATTCAAAATTATTTTTGAATTACCAACGTTAATAGCACTAGTAATTTATGAAATGCATTGGGAAAACGTCAAGTAAAAAATGAAAGTGCTCTAAAAGAAATCAAACTTCCTGAAACAGATGAAGAGATGTTTGGCAGAGTTATCAAAATGATGGGAGGAGAAAATCTTATGGTAAAATGTCAAGATAAAGTTGTAAGAATAGGAAGGATTAGAGGTAAATTAAAGAGAAGAGTCTGGATTAGAGATAATGATGTAGTGATTATTGCACCTTGGGAGTTTGGAAAAGTGAAAAAAGGAGACATACTTTGGAGATACACATTACCACAAGTTGAATGGTTAAAACAAAATAAACACATTCCGTTAGATTTTTAGAATTAAATTCAAATTATTGAGAAAAAGTTGATTACTGCAACCAAGATGCCATATTTGGAAAATAAAACCATGATTCCCTAAATACTAGTCTGATGGACAATAGTATGAACTGCAATAAGAGAAGTGAAGCACATGTTTGGAGATTTTCTAAACACAATAAAATCCGAAGATGCCTAAAATGCAAAACCAGAATTCCAATTACTGAAAAGGAATACCATCAAAAATGGGGAATGCATGAAAACGCAACAAAGTAGATTCTAATTTATAAAGAAATAACAATTGTCCAAAAGAATCAGGATTACTTTTTTCCCATATCAGATGAATGGGTTTTTGATAAAGCCATTTGCTAAAAGGACTACAATTCCTACTGCAGTTCCAGTTCCACCCAGAATTCCTATCAAAAATGCAGCATCGCGTTTGTCCATAAAATTGTTCAAGAATTTGCAACTTATGAATTTAGAGTTTAGGGAGTTGGCCTGTTTTATCTAGATTGGATTTGCACACTTTACAATAGAGTCTAACCTCAGTTGAGGGGAACTCAGCATCACAGTTTTTACAAGTGTAAAGTTTGGTTTCTCCCATGAGTCCATAACACATGTTACAGACTTAAGCATTGATAATTTCGTATTTAATGTGGTTTTTCAGACTTTTCTTGTGCAGTATCAATGCCGTATTGTTCTTTTCTCTTCTTGTTTGATAGTTCACAATAGAAAATTTGTTTTTCTTCAGACATGCTGATTTCTAGTTTGTTTGATTATTAATAGATGGTGTATGAATTATGCCAATTCATTAAGATAAACTGGATCTTTGTCTGTCTTTTGCAATTCAACAAAGGTCTCTGTGTTTTGAATTCCTTCAATTTTACCAATCTTTTCAATTACTACAGAATGAAGGGATTCCAAGTTCTTTGAATACACTTGAATCATAATATCAAATCTGCCAGTAACTTCAGAAATTGAGACCACCTCAGGTGTTTCCATAAATTTTTTGTGAATTGCATCCTTGAATTTTGGATCTCTGTTAATTCCAACGTTTGCCTTTACACCAATTCCAAGCAGAGAATCATCAATTTCAACTGTGAATTTTTTTATCAGTTTCTTTTTGACTAGCCTCTTGATTCGACTGTAAAGCACAGATGCGTTAATTCCAAGTTTTTTTGAAAGTATAGGAACTGAGATAGAGCCATCCTTTGTTAATTCAAAGAGCAATTTCATATCAAGTTCATCAAATCTATGCAAGGTATTTGAAAAACCTCGTTGTGATTTAATATATGTAGGTTTTGAGACAAATTTGATGTGGATTTTCAATTATTTTTGGTAAAAAATGAAATTTTTTAAAATAATCTACACCAAGCAAAATCCAGCCTCTAAACGATTTTAAGTAGGCTTTCTCGAAATTGTTCGTAATGATTACAGAGTCTGAGTTAGTAGACATGGTAAAAAAGGCAAAGGCTGCAACTAAAGCAAAAAAGTTCAAGCAGTCAATCGAGTTGATTGCCAATTTCAAAGATATTGATGTCAAGAAAGGATTTGCACTCAACGAAGTCGTTCAGCTCCCAAAGACCAGTTCTCCTGCAACAGTATGTGTTATTGCAACAGGAGACATGGGAACAAAAGCAAAAGCAGCAAAAGCAGACTCTGTTATTGGAAATGAAGAACTAGACAAATTTGGAGCAAACAAAAGAGAGTCTAGAAAATTCATCAACAAATATGATTTCTTTTTAGCAGACACACAAATCATGCCAACAGTTGGTAAAACTTTGGGTCAGTTATTAGGTCCTAGAGGAAAAATGCCAACACCAGTTCCATTTAATGCACCTATTGACGCATTTTTGTCAAGATTTAGATCATCAATTAAAGTTAGAACAAGAGCATCACTTTCGGTATCATGTAAGATTGGAGATGAGTCAATGGAAGATGCAGACTTGGCAATCAATGCACATGCAGTACTAAGTGCAATTGAAAAGAAACTACCAAACGGTGAGAAGAACATGAAAAGAGTCATGATCAAAACCACAATGGGAAAACCAATCAAACAACTACAAGAGGTTAAGAAGAAATTTGCATGAGAATAGAATCAGTTATCCTAAAAGAAAAACTCAGATGTATCAGCAATTACAAGAGCTTCCAAAAAAATACAAAGTAATGGCAGTTATCAAAATGAACAAGGTACGTTCTACTCAGATACTACCCTTAAGAAAAACTCTCAAAGAAGACGTAGAGTTTTTCAGCATTAAAGATAAAGTTGCACAAAAAGCATTAGAGAATTCAGACATTCCAGGAATGAAAGAGATGATTGCAGATTTCAAAGGACAGATAATGCTCATGTTTACAAACATGTCCCCATTCAAGCTTAACGTACTCTTGGCAAAAAACAAAATCATGATGATGGCAAGAGGAGGAGATATTGCAAGTATTGATGTTGTAGTTCCAGCAAAGAACACAGGGATTGCACCAGGACCAATGCTCACAGAATTCAAAGAGGCAGGAATCCCAACCAAGATTGACCAAGGTACAATCTGGATTGCAAAAGACTCTACACCAGTAGCCAAAGGTGAAGCAATTAATGAGAAACTTGCAGCAATTTTAGGTAAATTAGATATCAAACCAGTTGAAGCTGGAATTACATTATTCACAGCACTTGAGGACGGACTCAAGTATGCTGAAGAAGAGATGATTATTGATGTTGAGAAGGTAAGAGACCAATTTGCACAAGCACACCAAGAAGCAATCTCATTATCTATCGAGGCAGCATATGTCACACCAGACAACATCGAACAAATCTTGGCAAAAGCAGCACAATCAGCACGTTCTGTATCTGTTGAATCAGGTTACATGACTGATGAAACCAAAGAACAAATCTTGCAGAAGGCAGACGCTCAAGCAAGAGCAGTTGCAGGCCAAGCAAAAGATTACACACCAGCATAACTTTACAATTTTTGTTATTGTTAGAAATTTTATTTTATCAAGTGCTAACTCTCAAGAAAAGTAGAATCATTTATGAACATAAGAGAATTTTTTGAAATTAGTGACTACTAAAATGCTACAAAGATCACAAGTAAGACTTCCTACAATTGTTTTTCTTGTAGCATTAACTGGAACAACTCTTGCAATGTGGGGTGCAAGCTGGGACATTACAGCTCATCTACTTAGGGCTCCTGAGACATTCTTTACCCCATCACATGGAATTTTGTACCTAGGTGTTGGGATTAGTGTAATTAGTGCAATTATTAGTTTGGCTGCATACCTTAGAAAAAAAGAACTAAGAGTAGAATCATTTGCAACAGGACTCAAACTCATAGTAATTGGAGCGCTAATTCAGATTGCTGCAGGGCCTGGAGATTTTTATTGGCATGAATTATTTGGACTGGACGGACTGCTTAGTCCAACTCACATTACTCTTGCACTAGGAATTCTAACTACATTGGTGGGTTCTGTTATAGGATTTTCAAGGATTAGTTTTCACTTACAAGAAAATAGTGTTTTCTTTAGAGGAATTCTACCAATAACTTATGGAATATTTTGGTTTAGCATAATGTGGTTAATCTTTTTCTTTGTATTACCAATTTCAGAAGGAGAGTCTCATAATTTCAACCCAGAACCTAATGTTGCAATTGTATTGAGTTTTGTTTTAATTCCATTTGCATATTCACTAGTGTTTTGGACATCATCAAAGACACAAAATAGATTTGGGGCAACCAGTGGGGCAGCACTTGTATTCATTATGATGAACATTACATCAAACATCTTTACATCTGAGGGCATCATGTTTTATCTTCCATTGTTTGCAGCCCCAATGATTAGTGCAATTGCTGCAGATTTTATCTTTAATAAAAAATGGAAGTCACAAATCATGCAAAAGAATTCAGGAAAAATTGCAGGTGCAGTACTTGGATCGATGTTTTTTGCATTTAGTTTTCCAATGCTTTCAATGACATTTTTAGAGATATATTTGCACAACGACATATTTCCATATGATGTATTACCAACATCATCTGATGTTGTTTTTAATCATTGGATAATGAGTATTCCAGGAGGAATTATTTCAGGTATGGTAGGAATGATCCTTGCACCTAAAATACTAAGATTCTCTTCAAATTAGTATGAAGAAAAAAGAGATAGATGAGATTCTAGGTCACATTAATCAAAAATTTGAAGACGATGTTCCTGGAATTGTAAAGATTCTTGTACGAAAAAAGATTGGTAAACTTCAATCATTTGATGCAAAATCTCTACCAGATTCACTACGAACTTGTACAGTTGAAGAACTAATTGATATTGTAAAGAAAGGACTAGATTCAGGTAAACTTAAGATATGATTAGGCATGAACTTGGTTTTTGATAGATAACTGTTACTACACATTACATATCTGCCTTTAAATGCAGAAATTCATGCCAAAAACTAATGCAAAAGACACTTCCGATACTTGGACTGTTTGCCATTTTGTTTGTAGGAATGCTCAGTCCTGCAATGGCACAATACGACGAGTGGGATGAAAAATACAAACAACTGCACGAAGAATTTGAAGAAAAGAGACATGCAATTGAGAGACAATTCCAAGAAGAGTTCCAAGAACTAGACAGGTATTATGAACAGCAAAAGATGGAAATCTATGAGAAAATAGAGAACAATCCAGATCTTAGTGATTCAGAAATTAATGCAATGTTTGATGGATTATTCTCAGAGTTTGATGAGAAGAGACAATCCCTTGAATCAGACATGATGAGACAATTCCAAGAACTTGAGGAAATGTTTGAAGAAGAATTCCGTCATCTTGATGACAAATACAGAGACGAACACGTCAATGCTGATGGAACATACAGAGACACAACTGAGTATGAAGACGATGGTGAATTTTATGAAAATGATCCTGAATGGCAATCAATAGAGCCAATGGCAAAGAGAATCATGGAGATGATTCCTCCAGAAAAAATCCAAAGACTTTGGGAAGCTGGAGAGATTGAGCAACTAGTAGAGTTGATTGTTTCTGAAACTGATTTGTCATATGAGCAAGCTAAACGAGTTGTTGTATTCTTTGAAAAATATGACAACAGAGACGATGCAAGCTATGATAACTCTGAATACTATCAAGAGCATGATTACAACAAGTATGATTATCCAGAACATGACTATCCTGAGCATGATTATGTAGAACCATATCCAGAGCCATATCCTGTACCAACAGTAGATAGTGAGCAAGTCCTCAGATTAGAACAAAGAATATCAGAACTTGAAGTAGAAAACCAAATGCTTCGAGAAACAATTGGAGAACTTGAAGAGAAGATTACTCAAATTAATGCAGTTCTAATGGAGCAAGTCAAATTCATCTACGAATGGGTTTCAACCCAGTAATTTCTTTTTTATTTTATTTTTAGAAATTAGCACTAGATCAAAATTAATTGGTTCTTTAAATATGATTTTTCAACAGTTTCTTCATGAACACAAAAAACAGTTGTGAAACTAATCAAAAAGTAAATGAACCTACAGTTGAAGTGTGTTTGAACAGTTACACGGTAAAGAGAATTTGCAAGAATTGTGGTAACAAATTTGAATATCGTGCAAGTGATTACTGTTCTTCTGAATGTGCTTTTGAAGATGTAGAGCAGATAATTACTAATGGCAACTAAGATAATTTCAAGATTCACGAACCTTTGGTAAATTCCAGTTGTATTTCATTGCCAATAAACGAATTCCAGTGGTAATACCTATTCCAATAATGGATGAAATTTGAACATCAACACCAGAAGACAGTATTGCATAAAATGCTACTATTCCAATTACACTTGCGACAGCATAGACTTCTTTTACAAAGACAATTGGGATCTCTCTTACAAACACATCTCGTAGTATTCCACCGCCAATTGCAGTGATTACTCCAGCTAAAAGCATTGGAAGAAATTCTAGTCCAATTACTTGGTGTGCAATTGATGCACCAAGAATAGAAAAAACACCTAATCCAACTGCATCAAAGACTAACCAAGTACCCATTCGTTTTTTGAGTTTAGTATACACAAAGAACATTGCAATTCCAACTGCAACAGTTAATCCAATATAGATTGGATCAGAAAATGCATTAGGAAATCTACCAAATGTCACATCACGTGTAATTCCGCCTGCAACTCCAACAACAGTAGCCAAAACAATAATTCCAAAAATATCAGCATTATGTGCAATTGCTTTTGATGCTCCTGTAACTGCAAATGCAATTGTTCCCAAGTAGTCTAAAACGGTGATAAACGATCCAAGTTCAAAAGAAAAATCTACCATTCAATGCAAACAGCGTAGCATTGCTAATTAAGAATTGATAAAAATGGAGATCAAAAATAGATTTGATAAAAGTAAACTCGTTTAGCCAAATAATGAAGATAATCCTTCCATGGCTGCTTCTTCGGTTTTACCATCATCTTTAGGTTTTTCCTCGGCCTTTGCTTCACCACCGGCTGGTGCATCTGCTGCTGGTGCGGCTGCTGCTGCAACGGCTACAGGTGCGGCTTTTACTGCCTCATCGATATTGACATCGGCTAAGGCTGCGACTAGTGCTTTAACTTGGGCTTCATTAACTTCAGCGCCAGATGCTTTAACAACTGAGCTGACATTTGCCTCGTTAACTTCTTTTTCTAGCTTGTGAAGAAGTAAAGCAGCGTAAACATATTCCATTGTATCGAGATTTTCATGGCCGATAATATAAAACTACTGTGAACTTGTGCCCAGAATTAGTTGAGAATTTTGAGACTTCGACATACAGAATAAAGTGTTCGTTTCAGGTTCTTGTCAATTAGAGTATCCATTCTATTTTTGAGGACACGTTTTGCCTCATCACGTTCAGCCCCAGGTGGCAAAGACAATACTGTGTTGATAAATTCTGGCAAGGATTCACGAATCCATCCATCTAACATTGCATAGACCTTGGGTGGAATGAGATCACACTTGTCTTGGTCAAGATCCAACACAGTTGCAAAATTTTCATGTTCTACTCTATACACTAGAGCTAACACCACATTGTCAGGTGTCGGATTTGTTAGAATCTCTGATGAACGTTCTCCAGTCTTTCCTTGTTCTACTTTATTTTTCAAACCAACTGGATTTACAATGACACCGCTAATTCCTACCTTTCTTCCCTCAACTCCAGTAACTGTTGCAAAGATAAAGTCCTTGTAATTACCATTCTCTTTTACAGAAAATACATGAGCCCCTTCTTTGAGTTGAGGTTTCTTACCAAACATGGTTTTCCTGAGCATGATAGTGTATTTAATGTATTATTAATCATTCAAGGTAAAAAATGAAAGTCATAGTCATAGTTTGCACCCTAGTTATTTTTGGAATGATTCCCCTAGTATTTGGACAAAGTTATCCAGAATACGGAGTCAAAGTAGATGTAATTGCTGAGAATCTCTCAATTCCATGGAGTATTGATTTTGCATCAGATGGCAGGATATTTTTTACTGAAAGAACTGGGACATTGAATGTAATTGAAGACGGACAGATAACTCAAATCATGTCACTTGGAGTTGGAGGTGGTGAAGGAGGAATGCTAGGAATTGCATTGGATCCTAACTTTGAAGAGAACCATTACATCTATGTGTATTATACTTACAATGAATTATTTGGAATCAAAAACAGACTAGTACAGTACTTTGAATCAGATAACGTACTAACTGAAGAAAATGTTTTGATTGAAGGAATACCTGGTGCGCCATACCACGATGGTGGAAGAATAAAGTTTGGACCAGACGGTATGCTTTATGTTACAACAGGAGATGCGACAAATCCAGATTTATCAAAAGACTTGAATTCAGTTGCAGGAAAGATTTTACGAATAAATCCAGATGGAAGTATTCCTGAGGATAATCCATTTGGAACAACAATTTACTCCATTGGACATCGCAATCCACAAGGAATTGCATGGGATGAGTCAGGTAATTTGGTTGCAACAGAGCATGGACCTTCGGGATGGATAGGTGTTGCACATGATGAAATTAACTTGATAGTACCAGGTGCAAACTATGGATGGCCTGATGTGTATGGAGACCAAACAAAAGAAGGATTAACAAATCCTATTTTGCATTCAGGTGATGATACCTGGGCCCCATCTGGTTCTACATTTTACTATGGAGAAATTCCTCAATGGAATGGAAAATACTTTGTAGCAGCACTTAAAGGAGAACATTTGCATGTAATTGATTTTGATTCAGAGTATAACGTGATCTCTCATGAAGAATTATTCTCTGGAGAATTTGGAAGACTACGAGATGCAGCAAATGGACCGGACGGCATGTATATTTTGACTAGCAATCAAGATGGAAGAGGCAAT
The DNA here is from genome assembly GCF_054515815.1 of Nitrosopumilus sp. S6. Taxonomy (NCBI): domain Archaea; kingdom Thermoproteati; phylum Nitrososphaerota; class Nitrososphaeria; order Nitrosopumilales; family Nitrosopumilaceae; genus Nitrosopumilus; species Nitrosopumilus sp. S6. The sequence continues at coordinate 24,887 of NZ_JBTNRI010000013.1, read as the reverse complement.
CCATTACTTGGAGATGACAAGATTCTCCGAATTTCATTTTTGTATGATATGAGTAGTGCACCTTTATGGGTTTCAAACATCATGCAATGGCACTTAGAAGAATTGATTTCAGATGAGGAACTAGTTGATGCATTAGGATATCTTGGTGCAAAAAAAGTAATTTCTGAAAACTAGAATCCACCAAATTCAGACCATTGTCTTCCTAGTTTGTTGAGTATGTCCCATGCAAGTCGGTCTATATTGATTCCAGGATTTGCAATGACTAGAATTACATAAACCCCCATTGGAAAACTCATCATCACTGCATTTTCTCTTCTTGAAGATGAATATTTTACTCGACCAAGATCTGCATCAAAACCTTGTCTGTTTGTAACTCTATGAGCTAATTCTTGATACAATTGTCTTCTTTGAGAATCATCTAACATCGGAATTGAGTTACTATCAAATCCACCTACAAGTAACTCACCAGAACCATCAATTAATCCACAAAATCTAATCTCAGGTACAGAAAGAATGTCATCTATTCTCTTTTTAATATCTGCAATTGGGAACTGTTCTGCCATATCAAATGATTACATGTTTGCGTATATAATGAATCTCCAAATATTAATCAGGGCTTTAGGAAAACCTTAAGGGTGTCAGGTTTTTTTGCATGCTCTATTGCATCTGAGAAATTCTCCAATGGAAAAGTAGAATCTATCATAGAATCAACTGATACAATTCCAGTTACAAGTGCATCAATTGCAGGTTTGAACAGACCACAACGAGAACCAACTAAAGTTATTTCATTTACTACAGTTGGAGTCAAATCAAGATTTTCTCTTGATGCAATTGTCGATTTTAATATTACAGTTCCACGAGGTTTTACCAGTTTCATCGTATCTACAAATCCTGAATTGCTTCCAGTAGCTTCTACCACTAAGTCAAAAGATTGTTCATCTACAGTATCGATTCCAATTTTAGTTGGAATCTCAAACCTTTCTAAATGTGTAAGTTTGCTTTGATGTCTTCCAAAGCAAGTGATATCACGACAATAATACCTTAGAACTTGGCATATCATTTGAGCCAATCTACCATCACCAACAACTGCAACTCTCCAATCGTTTTTCAAAGAAATTTGTTCTTTGATTTCAAATGCAGCTGCCAATGGCTCTACAAATACTGCCTGCTCATCAGTTATGGAATCAGGAATTACATGCAAGTTTTGCTCAGGTAGTGACAAGAATTCAGCAAATGCACCATCTCTTTTCAAAATACCAAGGACTGTTCTATTTGGGCAATGTCTCTGCATTCCTTTTTTACAAGAATCACAGTTGTTACATCCAGCATTAATCTCACCTACAACCCGTTTTCCTATTAAATCAGAATTCTCTGATTTTTCCACTACTCCAACAAATTCATGACCTAATACTCCATTATACGCCATGTATCCATCTAAAATCTCAAGATCAGTTCCACAAATTCCAGCAAGACTTACTCTAACTAAGGCTTCTCCAGGTTTTGGGTCAGGATAATTTTCATCATATTTCATTTGATGCCCATCAAAGTAAGTTGCTTTCATAAGATGGATGTCTTATCATTCCATTTTAAAGTAATTCGAGTTTTTCAAGTAGATTTGCGATAGCGCATCTAAATCAAACATCGAAATCATACTAAACTGCTCATCAATTACAGGAAACATCATATCAAATGGGTTTGTAGTGTGTCCCAATCCAATTGCATGTCCTAGCTCATGTCTTGCAACCATCTCAAGTTCATTTTGTTCCATGGAATCTATATCATACAAAATTACAAAGACATGCTCTATGGAATCATTGTTGGTTTTGTATTTTGTGAATCCACTAGTGTTGTCAGGACCAGAATTTTGTGTCAGAAATATCATGACATCAGACTCTACTTTTTCATCTACTATGTGTAGTTGGGGGATCTCTGTGTTTGTTTTCTCTGAGATAAATGAAATGGCATTGTTCCATCCGAAGAATCCTCCATCATGTTGTGTTGGAGAATCAATTACTGATTTTATGACATCAATTTTGGAATCATCCACATCAAAGTCTGATTCTATTACTACATTGATAGAATCAACATTCCATGACATCAGATAATTCCATTCAGAGCCATAAGATACAGATATCGGAAACAAAATCAACACTGAAAGTATTCCCAAAAATACAATATTCAATAAAAAAATACGGTAAATTTTGATTAAAACGAGGAATATGTAATTGGAGTTACATACAGCAAATCCAGCCTCAAAATTACACCAATATCGCTAATTCTTAATATCGGCAAATGGCAGGTGTGAACATTGGACAAAAAAGAGATTCTAAAAGAATTTTCAGCAGATCCTGACAAATACTATAATGTCAAACTATTCCAAGAACAAGGATTTGTCAGAAAGTCATGTACCAAATGTGGCAGATTCTTTTGGACTCTAAATGCAGACAGAGACTTGTGTCCTGATGATGGGTTAGATACCTATTCTTTCATTGGAGAACCACCCACATCAAAGCGATTTGATTACACACAATCATGGAAACAAGTCGAGGAATTTTTTGTAAAAAATAATCATACTTCAGTTAGCAGATATCCTGTTGTTTGCAGATGGCGAGATGACTTGTATTTTACAATTGCATCAATTGTTGACTTTCAAAGAGTAATGGGAAGTAAGGTAGTCTTTGAGTTTCCTGCAAATCCACTAGTAGTTCCACAGACTTGTTTAAGATTCAAGGATTTGGAAAATGTTGGTGTAACGGGAAGACACTTTTCATCATTTTGTATGATAGGACAACACAGTGTTCCTGATAACAACGGATACTGGAAAGATGAATGTGTTGATTTGGATTATAGATTGCTAACTGATCAGTTTGGAATTAAAAAAGACGAAGTAGTATTTGTTGAAGATGTTTGGGCAGGTGGTGGTTCATTTGGTCCATCTTTAGAATATTTTGTTCGTGGATTAGAGCTTGGAAACGCAGTATTTACTGAGTTTCAAGGTGAATTGGGAAAACATACAACGCTTGACCAACGAGTAATTGACATGGGTGCAGGTCTTGAAAGATTTGCATGGATTACTATGGGAACTCCAACTGCTTATGATTGCTGCTTTGGACCAATCAATGAAAAATTATTTAATACAATTGGAATTGATTCAGATTCAGAAATTCTGCGCAAATACTTTACAGAAATTGCTAAAGAGATTGATCATTATGACGATCTCAATCAAGTAAGACGTCTTGCAGTAAAAAATGCAGGAATTACAGATGAACAGTTACAAAAAATGATAACACCATTAGAAGGAATGTATCTAATTGCAGACCATCTTAGAACTTTGATATTTGCAATTACTGATGGCGCTTTGCCATCAAACGTTGGGGGAGGTTACAACTTGAGAATGATGTTACGAAGAATCAATGCAACCATTTCAAAATTGAATTTGAAATTAAACATTGATGAGTTGATTGATTTGCATGTTGATTATCTAAAGGATACATATCCAGAACTAGATGAAAAGAGAGACGATGTAAAATCAATACTCAAACTAGAATCTGCAAGATACGAAGAATCCAAAGTTCACATGAAGAAAAAAGCAGATAAAATTAAAGAAAAAGGAACGCCATCAGTTGATGAACTAATTACATATTATGAATCAGATGGAATTACACCTGAATATCTCAAAGAAGTTGATGCAATTTCAGAGATTCCATCATCATTTTATTCCAAGTTATCGGATTTACATCAATCAGATAAGAAAAAGGCTATAGCAGAACTCCCACTAGAAGGACTACCTGAAACTGAAACCCTGTTTTATCAAGATGACCCAATGTCCTTTGATGCCAAGGTACTCAAAGTAATTGATGACATGGTTGTGCTTGATAGAACCTCATTTTACGCACGAGGTGGAGGTCAAGAGCCAGACCATGGAACTATTGCAGGGTATAATGTAGTTGATGTGGACAAACATGCAAACATTATAGTTCACAGGTTAGAAGGTGGAATTCCAAAAGAAGGTGAAACCGTTTCATGTAAAGTTGATGAGACAAGACGCTCCAACATTACCAAAAATCATACTAGCACTCACATCCTTAATGCATCATCACGTAAAGTTTTAGGTTCATGGATTTGGCAGCATTCAGCTTTCAAAGAAGATGATCATGCAAGGTTGGACATTACACACCATTCTTCACTCTCTAATGAGGAAGTAAAGAAGATTGAAGAAACAGCTAACGAGATGGTAAAGAAAAATCTTAATGTAAACATCGATTACTATGACAGAGGAACTGCAGAGCAAACATATGGATTTAGAATTTATCAAGGAGGTGTAGTTCCAGTAAAAGCAGTTAGAATTGTATCCATTGAAGATCAAGATGTAGAAGCATGTGGTGGAACACATGTAAAGAAAACAGGAGATATTGAATTAATCAAAATCACAAAGACTAAACGCATTCAAGATGGTGTAGTCAGGTTAGAATTTGTATCAGGACCTAACGCATTTGAATATAAGAAACAACAAGAAGCTGAAAGTAAAAGAAAAGCTGAAGAAGCAGTTGCAAAAGAACAACTAGAAAAACAACGTGAAGAAAACAAAGCTAAAGCTAGAGAAAAGATTCCCATTCTATTAGAAAAGATACTAGCTGGAGAAAATGTGGAATCTGATGGAATTTACACGAAAGGAAAATTATGCTTTACATCAAGTAGTGATTATGATGATTTCTTCCACCAGAATTTTGGCAAGAAACTAGTTGCACAAGATAGTACTGCCGCATTTTGTGGAATATTTGAAGCAGGTCCCACAATTCGAGTCATGATTTTCTCAGGAGAAGAATCAGGCATAAACGCAGGTGAAATTGCCAAAGAAATAGCCTCGATTTTAGGTGGGTCGGGTGGAGGAGACACTAAATTTGCTCAAGGTGGAGGAAAAGACACATCTAAAAAAGACGAGGCAATAGCCAAAGCAAAATCAATGATTTTAGGATGATATAATGACAGTTAACTGGACAGAAATTGAAAAAAAATGGAGAAGTAAGTGGCAAGAAAATAAAGACTTTGAAACAAATCCAAATGATAAACCAAAAAAATTCATCACCGTAGCTTATCCATACCCAAATTCACCACAACACATTGGACATGGTAGAACATACACACTAGCCGATGTTCATGCAAGATTCTATAGAATGAAAGGGTATAATGTGTTGTTCCCAATGGGATTTCACTATACTGGAACTCCAGTACTTGGCATGGCCAAAAGGATTGAAGCTGGAGAAAAAGAAATCTTAGATGGGTTACGAAATATCTATCACGTTCCGGAAGATGCAATAAAATCATTTGTAGAACCAATAAAAATTGCAGATTATTTTCATGAAGAGATTAAATCGGGAATGATTGAGATGGGTTATTCCATTGATTGGCGTAGAGAATTTACAACCATAGTTCCAGGTTATCAAAAATTCATCGAGTGGCAAATCACAACACTACGAGAAAACAATAGAATTATTCAAGGTAGTCATCCAGTTGGATGGTGCCCTGTTGATCAAAACCCAGTATCACAACATGATACAATGGGAGACGTTGAACCAAAGATTGATGACAAGAATTTCTTGATCAAATTCAAGTTTGGTGAATTTGTATTTCCAATTACAACATTAAGACCTGAAACAATTTTTGGCATTACTAATTTGTGGGTCAATCCAAAAACAGTTTACAAAAAAGTATCAGTTGATGGTGAAACTTGGATTGTGTCTGCTGAATGTGCAAAAAAGATTTCATTCTTTGAAAAAGAGGTTTCAGAAATTGGAGAAATTTCAGGGTCGGAAATTATTGGAAAGAATGCAACTAATCATGATGGTCGAGAGATTCCAATACTACCTGCTGATTTTGTAGAGCCCAGCATGGGTACAGGATTAGTAATGTCTGTGCCTGCACACGCTCCAAAAGACTATCAGGCACTAGTTGATTTTAAGAAAGACCAGCCTCAGAGCTCCGAATACCAACTAATCAAGCCCATTTCAATCATATCGACTGAAGAATATAGTGAAATTCCTGCAAAAGATATCTGTGAAAAATTAGGAGTCTCAGATCAATCTGATGACAAGTTGGAAGAAGCCACCAAAGAGTTGTATCTCAAAGAGTTTACTGATGGAAAACTAAATGAAAAATGTGGACAATTTAATGGAGAAAAAGTACAGTTTGGTCGAGACAAGATTAGAGCTTGGCTTCAAGAGAATGGTAATTTAGAAAAATTCCCAGTACTAGAGAATGCACCAGTTAGATGTCGTTGTGGAGCTGAATGTGTTGTTAAAGTATTGAACAATCAATGGTTTTTGAATTATGGTGATGAAGAGTGGAAAGAATTAGCTAGAAATTGTTTAGATGAAATGAATATCCTTCCAAACAACATCAAAACAGAGTTTGTTGAAGTAATTGATTGGTTGCATGAGCGAGCTTGTGCAAGACAACAGGGATTAGGAACTAAACTACCATGGGACAAAGATTGGATTGTAGAGTCATTATCTGATAGTGTCATATACATGGCATACTATACATTGTCTAGATTTGTAAATGATGGAACCGTTCAACCTGAGAATCTTACCAAAGAATTCTTTGATTATGTTTTGTTAGATAAAGGAGACGTCGCATTAGCTGCAAGTACATCAAAACTTGGTGAGGATGTAATCAACACAATGAAAAAAGAATTTACATACTTTTATCCAGTTGACTCTCGTCACTCAGGTCGAGATTTGGTACAAAACCACTTGTCATTTTTTGTACTAAACCACACTGCAATATTTGAGAAAAAATTATGGCCACAAGAAATTGTTGTAAATGGTAGTGTGATGATGGATGGAGCTAAAATGTCCAAAAGCATGGGAAACATCATTCCATTGCGAGCTGCAATCAAAGATCATGGAGCAGACCCAATTAGATTAGCAATTATTTCGTCAGCAGAATTACTCCAAGATGCTGATTTTAACATGGAATCAGTTTCAGGAATTCAAAGCAAGCTTGAGTCACTTTTAGAGGAGTGTTCTAGGCTCAAAAAAAGCGAAATTGGCGATTTGCAAGCCGAAGATAAATGGATTTTATCCAAAACCCAAAGCAAGATTGCTGAAATTACAGAAGCAGTTGAGAAGATGAGATTACGTGAAGCGCTACATGATATTTTGTTTACATTTGAGACAGACTTGAGCTGGTACACCAAGAGAACTGCAGCCAAAGAAAGAGCAGATGTCTCAGGAATATTACATCAAATTAATTCGGCACGAGTTGCAATGTTGTCTCCATTTGCACCACATGTAGCTGAAGAGATGTGGGAAAAATTAGGAAATACAGACCAAGTTTCAAAATCAAATTGGCCTGAATATTCAGATGACAAAATTGATGCAGCATCAATTCAAGCTGAAGAATTACTAAAATCAACAATGGGTGATATTGCAAATATTCTCAAAGTTACAAAAATTACTCCAAAGAAAATTGTGATTTATGTAAACTCTGACGAAACAAAATCCAAGATCTATCGTAAGATGTTGAGTATAATGGTAGGGGGCCAAAACAACATGGGAGTTGTAATGAAGGAGTTAATTGCAGATCCAGATACTACTGATGCTAAAAAGATGCCAGATTTTGTACAAAAGACAATCAAGGATTTACATTCAGAATCAGAATCTATTAAGAAAATGAAGCTTGAATCTGAATCCTTTGATGAAAAGGAATTTTTGAAATCAGAACTTTCCGGTATTGGAAAGAAAGAGTTTGGAGTAGAGATTGAAGTGTATTCAGAATCAGATGATGGCATTTATGATCCTAAAGGTAAAGCAAGACATGCAAGACCTTTCAAGCCAGCTATTTTGATTGAATGATTGTAATTATGAATACAAAGTTACTTCGTAATTTAGGAATAGCATCAGCACTTGTAATTATTGTAATCTTTACTCTCCCAATCCTTGATGAAATCAGTATGCCTTGAGGTTGTAATTATGAAATCAAATACAATTACAACATTAAATAAAAAAATCAAGTCATGTCAAAAATGTCCTAGACTTTCTACATACATCAGAGAAGTAGCTAAAAACAAAGTTAGACGATTTAAAGAGGAATCATACTATGGAAGGCCACTATCAGGATTTGGAGATATCAAGGCCAAACTTCTCATTGTAGGGCTAGCACCAGCTGCGCATGGAGGAAATAGAACAGGCAGAATGTTTACAGGAGATTCCTCAGGAGATTGGCTTGCAAAAGTAATGCACAAGACAGGATTTGCAAATATCCCAACTTCTCAATCAAGTGATGATGGACTCACATTAACTAACGCATACATTACAGCTGCAGTAAGATGTGCGCCACCTCAAAACAAGCCAACTAAAGAGGAAATGCAAAACTGTTACTCATTTCTAGAGCAAGAATTCCAAATATTGAACAACGTTACAACAATTCTTTGTCTTGGAAAGATAGCATATGATGCAACATGTAAATTATTACAAGTAAAACCAGGAAAATTTGGACATAATCAAGTATTCCAATACGACACCATAACAGTAATCACGTCATACCATCCATCAAAGCAAAACACACAGACAGGAAGACTTCTCTGGAAAGACTGGCATGCAGTTTTCAAAAAAGCAAAAAAATTGTGTACATAATTACGTGAATCAAAGATTTAAATTAATATCACAATTTCCAAATACAAAAAACCACATGACCAATCAAATTAGAATAACGCGTAACATTATACATGTCAGCAATACCAAGTAAAAAAAATAAAAAATCAACTGATTACAAATCTCATTTTATTGTAGCAGGAATACTTGCAAGTATTGGACTTGCACTACTAGCATACCTAATGTTCTATGTAGCACCAGCTGAAACCCTAGAGACTGTAAAAGTAGTTGCAGTTACCAGTAGCGGTTGTATCGCTGAAACTCTAGATGGTTATGCAGTAAACATTGGCGCATGCCAAGCAGAACCAGGTGACTTTATCAGTGCACTAGTTGATCAAAAGCTCAAAGAAAGAGCAGCATTGATGAACCCAACCAACTAATTTTCTTTTATTCTTATTTCACCTACTTCAGATACTGATTTTTCACATCGCTCACAAATCTCTGACATTTCCTGATTTTGCAAAATTTACAAGATAAAGACTAGAGTTAATTCTCATCAGCAGTATCCTCAACAGAATACCCACCAAGTGTGATATGTGCATCTTTTTCTGTTGCAAACTTTTTGGATTGTAATGCAGATTCTGAAATTATCTCCAGTCTTCCAATTATGATATAGTCTGTCATGTTTTGGTATGTTTTAGAATCTGCAGGATCTTCAGCATATACAATCTGAATGTATGCACGAAGTGGATTCCACATTGAGGATTTTTTTTCTATCATCTGTTTTATCTTGCCATAAGTTCCAGTTTGACTCATACCAGATCGATATAGTCCAGTATTTTCACCCGAATCAGATTCCTCAAAAATACAGATGGCATAAGTTCCATCTTCTTTTTCGATAAAGGTTAGATGGATGTCTTTTGGTTTCCATGTTTTTACAATTTCTGCAATCTTGGCAGATTCTTCTTTTTTTACAAATAGTGGAACTGCAATTGGGTTTCCAGCATTACTTCTCCATGCAATTCCATAAAAGTTGCCATACCAAGAATATTTTGCATCAGCCATCAGTTACACTAAGAAATTATCAACTTAAGATTGTTGATCATCAATTGCATCTTGTATTGAATCAACCCATCCACCAACATTAAACACTCCAAACTTGTAGGTTTGCTCACCATTACTAGTTCTAGCAGAGATACAGGCCTTTTTCATAAGTAATCCCTCCCTCCAGGTTCGAGTTACATCAGATAATGAAATGTCAAGTAGAGTCTCTCCCATATGCTTTGAGAAATCCATTATTCTAGACATTGTCTTATCAAATGCAATTCTTTTAGTAGTTAGTGTAAGGACTCCAGAGCCAAGAGTGTCTTCATGACAGTCTTCTTGTTTTAGTTTCTTCTCATCCATGTCTTTCTTTAATGATTCGAGTAACTTCTGCAACTAGTTCAATATCCTTTTTCACCAATTCCTCCAAGGCTTTGCGGTATTCCTCATCGCCCCATTTGTTATCAGCAAACATTTGCTTTACCAAATTAACAATGTCAGACTTGTTTTTCTGGTGATCATGTTTTGCGTTATCTAGATTATCCAATAGTATACAAAAATTGTTAATCCTTATACTTTTTTGGTTTTCTTGTCTTTTTCTTTTTTTGTTGATCACTTTTGTATTTTTGAATTCGTTGTTTTTCTCGGGCTTTTTTTTCTCCTTTTTGGAGTCGATTATCTTTTTTCTTTTTCTTTTCAGTCATAGTCCTTCTTCATTAACATCAGGTTCAGGATGCACATTCTCAAAGGACATCTCTTGTTTCTGGCAAGATGGGCATTTCTCCCACATGCCAAACTCGTTTCTAATCTTTTCTTTTCCATCACAGCGAAAACAAACCATAAAGAAAATACATAATTTCAAAACTTAAGGATTTAGGCACAAAATAGATCATCAATAATAAAAGATCCTCAACAAAGAGACGCATCTCTTTATATCCAAAATTCTAAAAAAAATCAATGAAAAGTATACAACTTCTAAGCGTTGTTTTATCAATGATTCTGGTAATGGGTATAACTGCAGGTCCTGCATTTGCCCAGACAGATGAAGATTATGACGATGATATTGACGAAATTGAAGACGAATCATATGAAAAACATGATGACCTTGAAGATAGACTAGAACGCTTTTGTGATATGACAGACGAAGAGAAAGAAAAACTCTTTGCAGATCATCCAAGGCTTGCACAATTCCAGGATAGATTAGCAAACTATTGTGAAATGTCTGAAGATGAAAGAGAAGATGCAATTGATGAATTTGTAAGAGAGCATTTTCCTGAGTATGTAGATCTTGATGATTTACTTGACAGATTCTGTGAGATGGCTGATGAGGAAAAACGTCAGTTGTTTGAGAATCATCCAAGGCTTGCACAATTCTCTGACAGATTAGCAAACTATTGTGAAATGTCTGAAGATGAGCAAGATGCAATTGATGATCTCATTGAAAAATATGGAGATAAAATCAGAGGCGAAATCAAAGAGTATTCAGATGGCTATCACAAAGATATTGTTTCAGAGATGAGAGACCATCTAGAGAAATATTGTGAAATGTCTGAAGATGAAAAAGCAGATTATATCTTAGAACATGATAAAACAGAAGAGCATGTTGAAAAGATGAACAAGTATTGTTCTTTAGATGAAGATGAAAAAAGTGACTTTATCGATGAACACAAAGACGAGTACAAAGCTCACATGAAAGCAAAGATGCACGATAAAATGACTGACAAAAAACACATGGATTATGAAAAATTATGTGCAATGTCAGAATCAGACCGTGCAGCAAAAATTGATGATTCTGATAGACTAGAAAAAATCTCTGACTGGTGCGAAATGACACCTGAGGAAAGAGAAGAATACAAGAAGAAACATCATGATAAACTCAAAGACAAGAAACATGACTTTGATAGAATGTCTGATGTTGCAAAAGATAGAATGTCTGATGTTGCAAAAGCAAAACTATCAGAAAACTCTGAGCGTCTAAAGGCTATGATTATGAATAAACACAACATTTCTGATGAAAGAAGAGATGAAATCAAGATGAAGTATGTTGAAAAACATGGAGAGTTATCTGACAAGATAAAATCAGAACTTAAAATGAAATTCAAAAACCATATGGCATCTCTAAAAGTCTCAATGTCTGAAGACAGAAGAGCAGAAATTCATGATAGATTAGCTGAGATGAAAGCATTCAAGGCAGAAATTCGTGAAAGATCATCAGATTTGACTAACGATGAAAAGCAACAACTTAGAGAAGAATTCATTGAAAAGGCAAAAGACATGCAACTAGCATGGATTACTCCACGAGTTCAGATGACAGCAGGCGTTGATGCAGCTGAAGTTGAATGCCGTGAAGGATACAGTCTTGTAATGAAAGCATCTAACGGTGTCGCAATGTGTCTAAAGGCAGATACTGCATTAAAGATGATAGATAGAGGTATTGCAGTTCCTGCAAACTAAACCCTTTTTTCTTATTTTTATAAAATCAGAGTTTTTGCCAGCAATTAGTAGCACCACATTGGCCGCAACTTGACTTTTCATTCCATTTTGCAAAGTCCTTATCAGATGGAATTTTGACTACGGTGATTCGTTCACAACCACTACACTTTACCTTGATTGGAACATTTCCATCATTACCACCTACAAACAGATCCTTGAATCCCATGATTAATCACTAAACAAATACAGCAAAAAAATCTATTGCATCTTTTTTGGATAGTTCCTTGTTTTTGGTCTGGCAGTAATTATTGGTAAATGTGCATTTTGGACATCCGCCCCACTTTTCACCTTCTGCAACTACCTTTTTCTGCTTTGAATCAACTGGACAATCACAATCACTCAAAAGCGAATAGCAAGTAGACAACACCTTATCAAAATCCTCATAGATTATCTTACTGCACCCATTAAAGCCATCTGAAGAATTATCATAGAGATAGATTATTCCGTTCTCATAGTATACGTCAATATCATTTGATTCAGATTTTGTGATAATTTTTGCAGCATTAATTAAGACATGACAAATGGTATGTATTCTAGAATCAGTTGCAATCTGGCTTTTTGATGAATCATTGGAGGATAACACAAATTCAGGCGGAATGGTAATACTGACACAAGAATGCTTTGACTTCCAGTTAAAGTTCCTCCATGATGGAACTGTACTGCCACTAAAGGTCTGAAAGTTTTCAGTTGAATCATTGTAGTTTCCTTTTAGATATCCTGTGATGGTTCTACTTAGTTCAATTATTCCATAACGCAACAACAACTTTCTATTTTTCAATGATATTTCTTTGTGAGTTGCATTTCGTTCTGATGTCTGCAGTATTGATGTACGAACTATAGGGATTGTTCTCTTTTGGCCTTCATATGATTTTTTTAGATATGCTCTAGCACCGTTTTGAGATTTTCTCAAAGAGATTACCTCATAGTTTTGTTTGTTGAAATGATAAATTGCGTTTTGATGTAACTGATAATACCCAACAGGGACACCACGAGTTCCAATCTTTTTAGAATTCAAATAAATTGCAATCTCACCGGATGATCCACGAAGATTTACGCTGTTTGCAAAATCAAAGAACTGAGATTTGTCTGATGATTCAGCAGCTTCTGCTTCAATCTCAATTGATTCTTCATGCTTGTCTGAAATAATAGAATTTTTTTTGTTAATTGGAATTACATGGTCTTGAGACAGATACTCGTCAATGTGACGTGCAAAATAATGACAGGCAGCATCATCAGGGTCAAGCACACAAATGGCATATGATTTCTGACCCATTCTTCCTGCACGCCCAATTCTCTGCACAAAGGAATCATACTCATTTTTGAAAGCCGAAATCACCACATCAACATGCCCAATATCAATTCCAAGCTCCAAAGTAGGAGTACATGATAAAGCATCTAGTTCCCCACCCTTCATTTGGGATTCATAGAGTTTCCGATTATTTTGATCCAAACCACCACGATGAATTTGGATTCTCATTCCATCATTTGCAGATTCTACATTGGAGGCAAGAAATTCTGCATCATTGTGAGAGTTGCTAAAGATTAGTTGTGTAGAATGATTCTTGTAGCATATTGATGCTAACATCTCCATTGTTGTTCTCTGTCCAAATTTCCGCGGCATTACAAATAACATGTGCATGTTTCTTTTTCGACGAGTATCACTTTTGATAAATGAGAATGATTCAAGAGGTAAATCAAACATGTTTGAAAAAAATTCTCGAGAATTATCCAAAGTAGCTGATGAACCAACAAACTGTACATCTCCCATGTATCTCTTCATTCTTTGCAAGACATGGTACACATTGGAGCCATGAAAGCTAGTGTAAGAATGGGCCTCATCCATAACTATTATCTTTGCATTCTTGAATAATTCATTCCATTTTTTGTCTTGTAGAATTAGATGGTAATTGATAAAATCAAAGTTTGTTGCAATGATTAAAGATTTTTTTGCAGCATCTGCAATTATCATATCCTTGTATTCAGAGCTTTGTCCACCATGAATAGAATAGACACCAACAGTATTTTTCAATCCACAGTTTTCAATTAATTTAGAAATTTTTGAAACTTGGTCATCAATTAGGGCGTTTAACGGATATACAAAAAGAGCAAAGACTCCAGGTTTCTTTTCCTGTGAAATTTTTTCTAATATTGGAATGCAAAATGCTTCAGTCTTTCCTGAACCAGTTGGTGCAGAGATTATAGAGTTTTTCCCATCTAAAATCAAACGAATAGACTCTTCTTGGAAGGGCAACAGCCCAGTAAAGCCGTACTTTACAATTCCTTTTAGAATATTCTCAGATAATACATCATTGAGGCTTACAATGGATATCTTTTCAGGTTCAGGAGAAACCATATTCTCATAATGAACAATACCCAAGGATTCTTCTTTGTGACCCTGAACTAGTTCATGAATTATCAAATCATCATCTATGAGAGATTGTGGAATTTTTGAAACATCATAGAGAATTTCATCAGATATTGGGATGACAGTTTTTTGTATAGTTTCTTTTTTCTTTATTTGTTTTATTTCATCAGGGAAATATTCAGACTCTGTAGGACCATCACAGTTATGTGGTTCATCAGTTCTAGAGTCAATTGGAATAAACTTCCCACTATCTGATTTGAATTCTTCATCCCAGTAAATTTCAGCTCCACATCCTTTGGAGCAAGGTTTTGTTTTTCCAGAATAATTCATTCCATATGTAGGGCGCTTTGGAATTACCATTTCAGGATTACATTTTGGACAAATTCCAGGGCCCCCTACATCTTCAAAGTTTTGTGTAAGTTTGGTGTCACATTTTGAACAAAATTTCATGAATAAATTTTTGTAAGATATACCATTAATGAAGATATGATAATTTTCGAATTAACATGGGATCAATGTTGATTCTAGTTTACACCCTTTCTTCTAGAGAGTTTTTCAGCTGGAAAGTTTGATGTTTTCTCAAACTCTTCGGCTTTTGCCTTTACTGCATCTCTTTCTTCTTGGGTCTGCTCACGAATAATCACATCTTCAGCATCAGTGTAATTTTGACATTTGTTGCACAACCAAAGTGTTCCCTTGTCTGATTCGCTATACTGAGGATAACGTCTTTCTTCGCATTTTTTGCAGTGAAGAGGCATGATTTTAGGTAAAACATTTCTCAAATTAAGCGTATTGGATTAATCTTCATCTTCTTCATGAGTAAGTAATTCTTTATTCAAGTTATCAAAATGCATAGAGATGTACCAACCATTAGGATTTACCATGATTTGTAATAAACCAACTCATATTAAAGTATGAATATATTTTTTTAAGATTTAAGTTCGGATAGGATCAGAGTACGTTTTTTGCGTAGATTCCCTAGGTTTTTTTCCAATCTGCGTAGAGTTTCCGAATCAAAATCTGATTTTTTGCTTTCAGATTCCTTATGTTCCTCAAGTTTTTTAATTCTAGATTCAGTGTCACTCAAAGCTTCTTTAAGTGCAGATGTATCTTTTTTAAAAGACAAGTTACAAAATTTTGAATAATTATCAAATTAAGGGTTTATGGAATAAAGGTCTCTTTGACTCCACTGCTCTTTTTGATATTCAGTCCCAAATACATCAAGAGATTTTGTAATACACTCTTCTTGTTTTATTCCTTGTGGGAATAATTTCTTACAATCATCTACTGCTAGTTGGAGATTTCTCTGGTCCCTTTCAGCAACATACACATCATAGTTAGAGCTGCCCATTATTCCAACAATTATTGCAACTACAACTACGATTGATAATGGAATTATAGGTTTCATCGTCCGGAGATATATGCCACATACAATGCTATGGAGACCATAGTGGATATACCAATAATGATTCCAAGTTCTCTTTTAGAAAAAACTGCAGTTCTGTAACTCAATGAATAATTTACTTTATCACAGAATTTAGGGTTTAGGATTCACAACCAATCCCATCATTGTCACCATCAAAGTTGTGTGGATCAGGTGGTAGAACAGTAAATTTCTTGTAAACAATATCCACACAATTCAAGTCCGGAGGAGGAGATGGGATACAAAAGTCAGGATAAGAAGCATCACAGTTGTTTTGGTCTTCCAGTGCAGGTGTAGAAGCTGGAATATGTTGGCATCCATGTTTTTGAGCCCAAGAATAATGCTCAAATTCGGATTTTTCACAAAACTCGGAACTCAGATATCCCAATCCTGAATCCAATAATTCTTGATTAAGAGACAATCCATTACAGTATATGACACCAAGCATTCTACCATGACTCCCTTCAGTCTGCTTGTCATCTTCATCAACTAGTACAAAAGAATCAACAGGACATATTGTCTGAATAAAATTTCTAGCCTCAACACCATTCATCTCATCAAGTTCAGGAGCTGATGCCAATGCAAATCTAATTGATTTTCCATCAACATGAATTGTATCACCATCAATTATCTTTGTAACATAGCCTGATAGACATTCAGCATATCCTTTACAGTCACCTGGAGTAGAATAGTTTCTAAATTCAGGTTGTTTCTTTGGAACATAGCATTCACCACGATGCTTCATTGCCATGTGTTCTGCATTTAATCCGCAAAGATTACCATAAGTTACACCATCAACTCCACAAACAGGATTATACTCCTTGGTACATGCAATTGGTGGTTTTTCAGAATACCAACCACGATTCTTCATCTTTTCAACAGAGGTTTCATTAAAACAAGCTGGAGTCGCATCATGTTTGAACATTAACTGTTTTCCTTCAAGACAGATGATATTTTCTGTAGAAATTCCTGCAAACTTTTGATGATGTGGTCTGAGATATTCTTTGATAACACCATCCATCATACATAATCGTCCTGTATATGCACCTGAACCACATCTATCATCTAACACACACAGCCCATCCAAAGAAGCAAACCCTGGAGCACACATTCCCATGTAGGAGCGATGTTGATTATTCATATCATTCATCATAGAACCATGGTGTTGTCCCATGTGGGTTGCAAGTACAGTTGCTGGAACTAGCAATGCAAATACCATTACAATAATTAGAAAAAATTTCAACAACATTATTTTGAGATTCTCTCAATTAAGAATTATCTAGATTCCCAAGACTAGAAAGAGTTTTCAAATGCTACCGCATCCAAAGGTAACTGACCTCCACGTTGTGCTGCATCTTCTGCTCTTTTACCAACTACAACCATCATTACAATTAGATGATTATCTGGGAGATTGATTATTTTAGCCAACTCATCATATTCAAATCCAACCATTGGACAAGAGTCAAGTCCCATATCTCTTGCTGCAAGCATTATTGTTTGAGCTGCCATACCACAAGAGCGAACTGCTTCATCTCTTTGAGCTTGTGTATCAGTAGAATATTTTCTTTCAAGACTAGCTTTTACCAACTCTTGTTTTTCTGTTGGATGATTCTTCCAGTAACGTAATGGCTCAGTCTTCCATGCAGTCATATCACCACACAGCACAACAACAAGTGAGCCATCTTTTGGTTGAGCTTGTCCACGAGCAGCTTCTGAAATTTTCTCTTTTACGTCTTGATCAGTGACATAAACAAATCTCCAGTTTTGTTGGTTGTAACTAGTTGGAGACAATATTACATGTTCCATGAGTTTTTTGACATCATCAGAACTCATTTTGTGATTTGGATCAAATTTTTTGATTGCACGACGTGTTGATACTGCTTCGAAAACATCCATGAAATAAATCCAAAATTAATCTAAAATAAATTAAACGAAAAGACAATCGAGATTAAGACCAAGAGCAAAAGCGTCTTGATGACATCTCTTATCACTTAAGATCAGAAACGGTTAGTCCTCTGATGACAGTGATTTCATCTTAAGGCCTGAAACGATTGTTTTCAGACGACAGACTTGTCTTTTCTTAATCTGATTAAGTGAATTTGATATTTAACCAGTACTGATAATTTCTACTAGTGGCAAATAACCTGAACAAAATCAGATAGTCTATTTATTACACCGCAGAGATTCACAAAACATCTTGAAGATTGCAGTAATGGGAATGGGTGTAGCAGGCTCTTATCTTATAGCCAGACTAAAAGACTCTGAACATGACGTTACAGGGTATGAATTAAACCCAAAGGAGAGACACGATTCTATTTGCGCTTGGGGTACAATCAAACCAGTACTTTCTGAATTTTGTAAAAAGACTGGTAGAGATTTTAACGACTTTCTAATTCATGATGGAAAAAATATGCACGTCAAGATGAACAATGACGTAAAGTTTGACATTGGTCTAAAGGGATTGTGCACATATGACAAACTTGGATTAATCAAAGATTTCATTAAAGATTCTAAAATTATCTACGGAAAACCACCAACTCTAGAAGAATTAGAAAAAGAGTACGACATGATAGTTGATTGTACTGGATTTCATAGAGTATACTTGCCAAAATTAAAGGAAGATTTCTTTTTGCCAACATACGAATACAAAGTAGAATATGAAAATGGAGTTCCATATGATGACTTTTACATTGAACCATTTCCTGGCATGTCAGGTTATTTCTGGTATTTCCCATTAGGTGAAAAGTGGGCCCATATTGGTGCAGGAGATTACAATAAACAACACATCAAGGCAACTGATGAGTTCTTGAAAAAACACGGTGGTAAAGTTATCAAGACAAAGGGAAGGCCAATCAGATTAGCAACCCCAGACAGATGCAAACCATACTATTCAGGAAAAGTTGTAGGTGTCGGAGAATCAATTGGAACAGTTTATGCATTATTGGGAGAGGGAATTATTCCATCAATGCAATGCGTTGAGATATTCTTAGAGAACATGCATGACTTTGCAGCATATGAGAAGGCAGTTGAAAAACACTACAAAGTATATGCCAAAGTTTTCAATTTTGTTCGAGCAAAAATTCACAAGGACTTTAGTTTCTTAAAGGCACTACCAGACTTCATCGCTATTTTCAGATACATGAAAAAGAATGAAGACAGATTTGGTATGGATATTAAAATTGCTGACTTGATGAAAGTAGCTAAAGCCTAACTAGTTACAAAGAAGGTAATGAATTAAATCTAGAGTTATTAACATCAGGTCCAACATTAACAAAATATTATTTGAGCAAAATTATTTTTCAGCAGACTTGTCGACTAGTTCTAAAATATCAGTTCCAGTACCGATTGTAAATCCAGTAATTGTTCTATCATGGCTTACAAGTGTGTATTTGAAGAACCAATCAGGTATTGCTAGTTGTTTTACAGAATCTGTCTGAACTGCAAGAACAGATAGTTTGAATTTTTCCCCGTTTGGAGCTGTGGCAACACCATTCATAGTTAGTTCATTTGAGGATGAAACAAAATCCCATCTGATGGTATGATAAACTAGACTCAATGGTTTTGGAGGTTCATGTTTTCCTGTTTTTGATTTAAGATTATCATCTGCAGTTCCATGAATGTAAATTACACCATCTGCAGTTCCAGAAACTATTCCCTTTCCAATTGTATCAACGTTAAGGTTGTTCCTAGTGTGTGTTTTTGCAATCCAACAAATTCGCTCATCTATTTCACATAATGCTGTTCCTTGAGAAATGATGTGATAGTTTCCAAACAATTCTTCTGTCGGACCATATACTTCACTCAATCCTAGAGTTCCTAAAACTAAAACACTTGCTAGAATTGGAATGAGTAGTTTATTCAATATGAAAAATAAAACTTAGATTTACTTAAAGTTATTCCAGGTAGATTACAAAAAATAAAAAAGAAAAAGCTAGTTTCTAGCAGTGATTGTTCTCTTTAGCTTTTGGAATTCCTTTGTGTTTGCCGTTACCTTTGGTTTCAGCTTTTTCTAGTGCATCACATGATTTCTTTCTGTCTTCTCCATTTGGAGTATCATCACATGCATCACCAATTCCGTCTCCATCAGTATCTGTTTGATCTGTATTAGGTGTTGCAGGACAGTTATCTACCACATCCCCAATTCCATCAGCATCAACATCTGCTTGATCTGGATTGAAGATTAATGGTGCATTGTCACAAACATCACCAAATGTATCTATGTCAACATCAGATTGATCTGGATTTGAAACATCAACACAATTATCATTGCCGTCTAAAAATCCATCATCATCAGTATCTTGTCCAAGTGGAGAAAATCCAGTTAAGACTCTGATATAATCACCAGGACTATTTGCATAGAAATCAATACAAATTGTTCTGTCATCAGTTATTGTAACAAAATCTTGTCCATTTTCAAGTCCTCTTAAGTGATCACTGAGATAAATAGCACCTGTAGTGTCTGTATCTTGAAATGCATCACTTGCAATTAGTTCAGGTCTTTTGGTAATTACTCCTGCAATATCTGAATCAAAAGTAACACATCCTAGAATATCATTACCAGTTGCAGGATCATAAAAGACATAATGACTTGCATAGGTTCCATCTTGAAGGATTCCAGAACCGCCACTAGGTAAAAGATTTACTTGAACTTCACCATTACTGGCAAGATTTTGTCCTTCATCAAAAGCAAACAAATTGTGACTTTGATGGTTATCATCTCCAACAAATCCTATCGGATTAGATGGTGTAGGAGTGAGTTTTACAAATACACCACAATTAGGAGTTGATTCAGTACAAGTTGCAGAGCTTCCTCCAGTTACAGTGCCGCTAGTGACAAATGCATCTGCACTAGAGGGCAATGTCAACAGAATAGCACCAACTGTCAAAAGAATAGATAGTTGTATTGTTCTTGTTAAAGTCATTAATTTTTTAAAAAAATAATTGTAATTAAATGTGTGTGAGAACATGTGAAAAAAATATTTTTTTGAAAAGATCTATATACTAATTAAAACTCACAGACCCAAATCCTTCTCTGTTTGTTCTGTTTGATGCCATGTTATAATCATAAATTATCTTGGAATATTCTTTGAATTCTTCTTTCATGGGTTCCAAGTCTTCAGCTAAATAAAATCCTGGACAATCACCAGTAAATTGGTATGTCGCATGAACACGTGGCTTTCCTTTCTCGTTTTCAAGCCAGCTAGAAAATGGATACAAGTAACATACTCCAGGTCTGTCTGGATGCATAGAACAGCCTCCTTCTTCATTCAAAAATCTACACGATATATGAGTACCATCATCAGCTTCAGTCTCATCGGTTTTTCTTTTGAGATTAATTGTAGTCATTGTAGTCATTTGACCTGAGGGTCCTGGTTCAGAATATGTTACTGTCAGAGTTTCATTTTTGATAAACTCTGAGGGTTTTTGATATTTCAAACCCTTGCCAATTGTAATCAAGTCATCTGAAGTTAACGGTAGTCTTCCTTGTCTGTCACAGCAGTTGTGACAGTCAGGCCAAAAACATTTCCACAAAATGAATTTTTTTTCAGAATTCAAATAAGGTACGTGAAATACGACATCTTTTACTTTGATTGGTCTATCAGAGACATCAGTAATTTTCCCTAGCATAAAGTTTCGAAGTATTGGATCAACATCCCAATCTTTTTGCAGTAAATCTAGTGACTCTTCAATCTCCTTTTGGGACAATAAGTTATAACATGATTTGCAGATGTTATTAATGTTGAGTGAAAAAGGCAAGTATGCTTCAGCTACAGAAAACAGAAGATTTGTCTGGTCAGAAATAATTTGGCCTCTAATTTTAGAAATAAACGATGTTGCATTTACTCTAAAACAATTCCAAGACAAACGCGATAAAATTTGTCAACAATACAATCTATCAATTAATGTCCCATCAAGAGGATTAGCATCACTGCAACAAAAAGGAATCATACTCAAAGAAGGTACATTATACTCCATTCACTACAAGTTAATTCCTTACATGCGACTAAGAGCAGAGTGTGATTATGCAACTGCAATTAGAGAAGTCAGACTAAAGTAATTACAACAAATGATTATATTCTAAACATTCAAAATTTCTTTCAAGTAGCCCGATAGTCTAGCGGTCAAGGATTCTGCCCTCTGGATCTCACAAAGTGGATATAGGCGGAGACGGCAGTTCGAATCTGCCTCGGGCTACTGGAATAATTTCTAAAAGTTCTATCTTGATGCTTGTGCGATTCTTTCTAACTCGTTCTTCTTCTTTACAGAAGGAGCATTAGGATCGTTGTCTGCAGCCAAGATTAGTTGTTCTGCCATGTGCTCTTCAATGGGTTTTGGGTTAGAGAATGTTGATTCTTTGATTGCATCAGCAATAAATCTCAAAGCCAAGTCAACTCTTCTAATTGGTGCAACGTCAACTGATACGTGGTAAACAGTACCACCGTAAACAATTCTAGTTGTATCCTCGTTAGGAGCTGAATTCTCAACTGCTCTAACTAGTACCTCTACTGGATTTTTACCAGTTTTAAGTTCGATAATTGTAAATGCTGTTCTAACGGTATTGAGTACTTTGGTTTTCTTTCCGGTCATTCTACCAGTGTTCTTTGCATATTTTTTACCAAAGTGCATTGTCTTGTTGATTAGTCTTTCAACAATATTGACATCTGCTTTGTTGAATCTTTTGAGTGCAGAGCGACCAAATGTATATGGTAAGATTTGTTTTCTTAGAGAAATTGCAGTTTTAAGACCTGGGTCTTTGACTTCAATATCAGATAAGTCCCATTTTCTAAAGAGTAAGAGGTTTTTTGTTTGTGCCATTTCTATCTCCTTGGTTTCTCCTTCTTTCCAATTACTAGTTCATGAAGTGAAGTGCCATTTACTTTGAATACTTTGAATCTAACACCAGGAATATCACCCATTGCACCACCTTGAGTTGCACCCATTCCTTGAATGTGAACTTCATCGTGTTCATCAATAAAGTTCATTGCACCGTCTCTTGGCAAGAATGCTGTAACTGTTTTACCATTTTTAATTAATTGAACACGAACACATTTTCTAATTGCAGAGTTTGGTTGTTTTGCTGCAACCCCAACTTTTTCTAAAACAATACCTCTTGCTTGCGGAGCGCCACCAAGTGGGTCTGCTTTTTTATCAATACCTAATTCTCTTCTCTTGTAAGTTGAGATTGCCCATCTCTGCTTCTTCTTTTTAGAAGTCAGAACTCTGCCTGCAAATAATCCAAGTGGTGATTTTCTCATATTCTACATCTCCAAAGTTTGTCTTTCAGGACTGTTAATCAAGACACTAGTAATATCAAAATATCGTTTTGCAAGCATTCTTGCCTTCTCAGCATTTCTGCCTTCTCTTCCTACAACAATTCCTTTCTTTCTTGGGTCCACCATAACGATTGCCTGTTTTGTCCCATCTGCCCGTGTATTTATTTTTACTTCAGATACTAGTTTAGAATTAAGCAAATTAGCCAAAAATTTTGCTGGATCCTCGTCAAATTCTACAAGTTCAACATTTCTTTTAACAATATTTTGTAATGATTTGATATGCATTCCACCTTTACCAATTGCAAGTCCCATCTTTCCTGTGTTAACTACAAAAATCACTCTATCTTGTTTTTCATCTTCGACACAATCACGTGCTGTTGCACCTGTAACGTTTTGGAACAAAGACATCATACGCATTTGATCCGTTGTTAGCTTGATTGATTGTGTCATAATTCTTAATGTCTCCAAACAAAAAATGTCTCATTTAAACTTTCAATAGTATCTTTAATCATTTTTTTCCTCAGCTTCTGTATCTTTTAAAATTGATTTGATGTTTGCGTCATCGATTGATGTGAATGAAATCGTTGAAATTCTAAATTGCAAGCCACATAATCTACCCAATGCGACTGAAGTTCCTTGGAAGTTTACTAAAGGTATTTTTTCTTTTTTTGCACCTGATTCAATTTGCTCAACCATTTCTTTCTCTATAGATTGAGACAATACAATTAGCTTGGAATTTTTTACAGAGTTTAAAACTTGTTTTGTACCCATTGTTAGTTTTCCTTCCTTACGGGCATCCTTCAAAGATTTTTCAAGTATCTTACTCATGTTTTTCCTTAAGAGCATCGTCGCAACAGGGCTTTATAGGTTTATGGAAAAATTACGCACACAAAAAACAAAGATCACTCACTAAAACCAAATAAAGATGAGAATACACGAGTTATTTCTTCAAAAAAGTTAGTTTGTTTTTTGTTTTTATTTTCTATTGGAGTTACTTTTGCAGGCAAGGTTTTTTCATTTGATAAAGTTTCAGTTTCAGATTCTTGTACACTAATTACTTTAGGAGTTTCTTGAATGTCGGGTTTTAGTGACAGTGCAGTGTTAAGATTTGTTCTTGCAGTATAGTAATGTGGATTCTCTTCTAGAATTTCATTGTAAAGTAAAATGGCATCATCAAAATTTCCAAGATTTGCTAATGCATTTGCCTTGTTATTTTTTGCAGGCAAGTAGTTAGGATCAAGAGCAATAGCATGATCATAGTATGCAATGGCTTCTAAAACAAATCCAAGTTTTCCCAAGGTAGAGCCTTTATTGACAAGAATCTCAATATCATCAGGATTTTCAACTAGAGACTCATTAAAAAAATTCAAAGAATTATCAAATTGACATAATCTGTAAAGTGCAGGGCCCATACCATCATAGTAAGAAATTGTATCAACAAAAATACTAGAATCACATTTAAGATTAATTTGATTTAGTAATTTTCCAAGTTCAATATCCTCTACAGAAAGATTATCATGTTTTTCATTTTCTAAAATATTTTCTGACTTATTTTTTGTTTTA
Organism: Nitrosopumilus sp. S6; assembly: GCF_054515815.1. Lineage (NCBI taxonomy): Archaea > Thermoproteati > Nitrososphaerota > Nitrososphaeria > Nitrosopumilales > Nitrosopumilaceae > Nitrosopumilus > Nitrosopumilus sp. S6. The sequence continues at coordinate 131 of NZ_JBTNRI010000013.1, read as the reverse complement.
GTTTCTTTTGAAAGAATTTTTGCTTCTTTTTTAGGGTCTGATTTTTCATTTGTAATTTCTTTTTGTGAAATTATTGTTTGATCAATTGTTTCTTGTACAGATTCTATTGTTGTGTCTTGAGTTGTTTGTGT
>NZ_JBTNRI010000012.1:0-47870 GCF_054515815.1 Nitrosopumilus sp. S6 | reverse complement strand
GTTCTGGTGTTGGTTCTGGTTCTGGTGTTGGTTCAGGTTCGGATTTATTTCTAGAGTCAAATTCTGATAAAATGTCTTCTGCGTCTTTTGATTTTCTATCACTCAATTCTTTATTCCTTTAATAACGAAATGCTCTCTCGCTTTTATTTAATTTTTCAGGTCTTGTCCTTTGAGATAGTCATCAAATAATTTTTCTAGATCGTCATCATTGCTAATCTGTTTGATTTTTTCAACAAGATCTTTTTCTTCAATCTCATAACAATTCATAACATCTTGAGAATCTTTGAAAACTAACATTGCTTTTTCCTTGAAAATACAATGATAGAGTTTCTCTTTTTCCATTTTTTCAGGTTTTATTTTCAATCCATTTTCATCAACAGATACAGGATAGTCCATATGAGGGGTTAGTTAATTGGGTATTTAGATGGAATGGCTCATTAATTTGTTAATATTTTTTACAAACAAAGTGTTGATAATGAAATAGATTATTTTTGCTCTTGTGGAATTTTAATAATAAATCTAGTTGGATTATTTTTTACTGAGATATTTCCATGATGTTGCTCTATTATTGATTTACAGCTTGCAAGCCCCAATCCGGTTCCTTCTTGTTTTGTAGTATACAGGGGTTCAAAGATCTTCTCCAAGGTATCTTCAGGTATGCCAGGACCATTATCTTCAATCTGAATTATTGCCTGATTATCTTTTGATTCAGTTGTAATCTTTATCTTGCCATCATCTCCAATTTCTTGTATTGCATTAAAGATTATATTGATAAAAACAATTTTTATGGTTTCATAATCACAATCAATTATAACATCATGTCCTTTAACATCTATACTAATTCCTTGAGGTTTAACAATATCTTCAAGTGCAGAATTTAAAATCTGCTGTATTGATTGAGACGTGAAAACCAATGGCTTATTTTTTACAAAATCTAAAACATTCTCTATTTGATGATTAATTCTTTGCATCGCATTATCTACTCGATTAAATTTTTCTAGTTCATCTTCTGTAAGAGTATTTCTAGCTTTTATGATGTCTAAAGTTGCTTTGATTACAGTTAGAGGGTTTCTAATATCATGTGCGAGTCTTGAAGAGAGTTCACCAATAGATGAAAGTTTTTCTTGTTTGATAATTTTTGTTTTATATTTTTCTAGTTCTGAAGACATGTGATTTAGAGATTGTAAAATATCATTTACATCAGTATTTTTTGATGTGGGTTTAATTTTAATAAAATCTCCCTTTGCAATAGATTGGGTCATAGAAGTTAACTGATTAATGGGTTTTGCAATAAATTGTGATGAAAGAATTAGAATAAATATTGCAGCAATAATAGCAACAATTGAAGATATTAGAAAAGTATTTTGCATTCTATATTCAATGCCTAGGATTTGTTCTTGAACTAGATTCATTCCATCAATTTCCATCTGAGAGATCTGTTCCATAATTTTATGAAAATCAATTTCAGATTTTTCTAAAAGTTCTATGGCTTCAAATTTTGTAATATCATTATTTTGGTATTGTTCAAAAATTATATCATGTTCATCAGATTTTTGAGTTAGTAAATCAACATAATTTAACATCATTTCCCGCATCATCAATGGTGCAAGATATTCTCCTGTAGAATATTTTGTGAATGTCAGATCAGCATATTTTTGAATTTGTTCGTCAAGTCCTTGATCAAATTTTTTAAATTTTTTTTCAAATTCCAGATACGTATTAGATGAGGGATCTTCATGGATCATTTGCATTGTTGCCATATGCATCATCTGATAATTGAGTTGGATTTGATTGAGAACCGTAATTGCAGGAATGCTCATATTTCGATGATATTCAGTTACATCACGTATTTCCAAAGAATAATACAATTGAAAATAACTTGCAACCCCAAAAATCACAAAGATTATGATAAATCCCAATCCCATGAGAGTTCTCGTTCGCATAATAACCAATCATCATCTAGCATGTAATGAAAATTAACAAGTAAAAATTATTTCATCATCGAGTATAATGATAAAAAATGTTGAATCATACAAGTCACGCAATATAGTAATAATCTAAAGTTAATCCTATAACATTGGAAACAAGAATCGTTTTCCACATAGATTTTGACTATTTTTATGCCCAGTGTGAAGAGATAAGGTCACCAGAATTAAAATCAAAACCAGTTTGTGTATGTGTCTTTTCAGATAGAGGAGGAGATAGTGGTGCCATTGCAACTGCAAATTATACTGCAAGAAAGTATGGTGCAAAATCCGGAATTCCAATAATCTTTGCTAAAAAAAGATTAGAAGAGAGAAAAGATGCAGTGTTTTTGCCAGTAGATTTTGATTACTATTCTGAAATGTCTGAAAAAGCAATGAAAATCATCGAAGAGTTTTCAGATATTTTTGAATATGTAGGAAGGGATGAAGCATATTTGGATGTCACAAAGAGAACTGAAGGAGATTTTCACAAAGCAAGTCATCTAGCACAACAAATTAAAAATTCCATAAGAGAGAAAACAAAACTTAGTTGTTCAATTGGAATTTCTCCAAATAAATTAATTTCAAAGATTGCATCAGACTTTCAAAAACCAGATGGGTTAACATTAGTTTCACCTGAAAAAATTGATGTATTTTTAGAGTCATTAAAAATAAGAGACATTCCAGGTATTGGTAAAAAAACAGAAGAGAGGTTTGTTGAAATGAATTTAGAAACAATAGGAGATGTAAAAAAACTCGATGTTTTTACTTTGAATAAAGAATTTGGTAGAAAAAGTGGAACTTACATCTACAATGCAGTAAGAGGAATTGATGATGACCAAGTAAAAAAAAGAGAACCAAGTATCCAACATGGAAAAATTGTTACTCTAAAAAAAGATTCAAAAGATTACAAATTTCTTTTAGAGAATTTGTTAGAATTATGTAAAGAAGTACACGAGATAATTCAAAAAAAGAATCAAATGTTCAAATCAGTTGGAATAAGTTTTGTTCAATCAGATTTATCAAACAAATCAAAATCAAAAATGCTCAGAAATTCTACTATGAGTTTAGATGAATTAGAAAAAACTGCAGAGCAGTTACTAAAAGAAGCACTAGAAACTCAAACAGCTACCATTAGACGATTAGGAGTTAAAGTTTCAGAACTTTCAGAGAATCAAGGACAAAGAGACATTACGAGTTATTTTTAGAAAGTCCATCTCGTTCTTCTTGTTTTTTGAGACGTCTAGATTCTATTAGTATGACTACCAAAATGAATGCAAACAGCCACGGCAGGAACATTATTTCACCTGCAATTTTATGATATTCCTCCCAAGCCACTGGGTCAGTTGTTACTTTGAGGGCATACCAAGATAAAGAGAAAATACGAATCAAGTTTACAATAATTGTTCCAATAATACCTAAAACAAAATACATTGATTTTCTTGCTCTAGGAATATTCATCTTGAGCATGAATGCGCCAATAACTAATGAGAAAATGATAATGCTATGAACACCAGCTGATGGCCAAAATACTTGCAAGGCCATTGAACCATGATCTCCACGCAAGAACATGACATTGTCTCTTGCAACAGCAGTACCAAGTTCAAGTACAGTGATTACCCAAACATTAGCTTGTACAAAATATGGAACGATGTATTGTAATGGACCTAATGTATCATATGGGAAAAATGCATCAAGAGATAAGATAATTGCAGTACCAGTTAAGAAAATAGGTCCTGCAGGAGCAATTCGAATCCATCTGGTTCCAAAGAAGATAGTTAATGCAACAACAATGAAGATGGCCATAACAACAAAGTCCCACATCCATGTCCAAGAATAGATTAATTGAACATCAAATTGTTCTGCAGATGCAATAATGTAATCTCTTAGACCATACTCTAATGAAATCAGATAAGAGATAGTCAATAATGCAATAGGAATTACTGCAAGTAATCGTTTTTTTGAAATTATAATCTTTAGACCGATTAGTTCAGCTACAACAAAAACAAGTGCAAAAAGATATCCTCCTCTTCCCTCATTCCAACTCCAAGCTACAGAATCAGGATATGCGATCATTGAAAATAGAATCGGACTGGCAATTATCAAAATTCCAGCAATTAAATTCCAATTTTGCATTACGTTAAACTTGAAAAGGGCAAATAAATAGCTCGACTTTGAAAATTTCCTAAATTCATTTATTCATAATCAAATGGGAAAAAGATGCTAATCTTCAGCATCTTCGATTTCATCGGCGTCTGGATCTCTCCTACTTGGCCTAATTGGAACATAAATGAATGTCACACAAGCAATACATCAGACTTTAAGATACATCCAAAGGTTGAAAACGTTTGCCTAAATGGTGATTTCTAGTAAATCAAATCAAGGATCAAATTTACATTCGATTTTGAGGGATTTTACAGTTGTAAAATAGGTAATTACCAAAACCCCAATAGCGATTATTCGTAGAGGGATTTCATAATTAGTCAAAAATGCAGTTGCAGTTGCACCAACAGAACCAAATGTTGAGATTACTGCAAATCCAATTGGACCACAACTACATGCCCCAGCTGCTGCACCAACAAAAGAGCCAATTACACCACCACCCATTTTTTGTGTTGAACTTTTCAATACACTAATTCTAAAAACATTCATTGGGAGAACTATTGCAGATAATGCTGAAATTATTACAATAAGCGCAAATCCAAATTCAGTGCCGTTAGGAAGATGACTTACCACATAAGGTTCTAAGAAAATATACTCAGATAATATCAATAATCCAACAAGCATTGGAATGAATATTGCAAAAGAAAGTGCAATGTATTTTTGATTTGAAAAAACAAATTTGATTGTACTTGTCATCTATACCAATGGATCCAGAACTTGTTTAAAGACAGAAAATGGTTGTGCACCACCAATCTGTTGTTGCCCATCTGGACCTACAATAAAGAATCCAGGAGTTCCTCTTACACCATGATCTCTGGCTTGTTGAGTGTTATACTGAACACGTTTAGAATACTTTCCAGAGTCAAGACAACTTTCAAACAATTCCATGTCTAATCCCATTGAAAATGCAAAAGCCTTTAGTCTTTCAGTGTTAGCCCAACCGCCATCGATTTTATCTTCTTGTGCATTATACAACATATCATGATATTCCCAATACTTTCCTTGGTCTTCAGCACAGTAAGTTGCTTGAGATGCAGGACTTGAATCTCTTCCCAAGAAGGCCATATCAACAAAAACCAGATTAGCTTTTCCAGTGTCAATATAATCACGAGTTATAGCAGGTTTTGTATTGTGGAACCAATTGTAACATTGATGACATTGATAATCTCCAAACTCAACAATAGTTACAGGAGCAGACGGATCACCTAAGATAGGAGACCCCATTGCAGTGGAAATGGTCCCATGAGTTCTAGTCATGTCAAGATTTACAGTTTCAGCAGGAGTAGAAGACAAAGATGCGGCTACTCCAGCAATAATTGCAATAACAACGACGCCTATAATCACGCCTTTTTTGTTCATGTTCAAAAGAAATTAGAAGAGTTAAAAAAACTTATTCCAAATTACGAGACGATTTTCGTTTAAACAGATTAGTAAATTTTGCAATTGCAGTATCAATTGGACAAACCTCACATTGAACACCTGAAGAATGACTATCTAGATGTTTTTCAAATCGATCTCTAGATTCAAACACAAGATCACACTTTTCACAATAAACCTTTGAAACATTATTTCTTGATGGTTTATCCATAACAAATTACAGTAATTAGTGCTTATAAAGATCCTGTTGAAAATCAACATATGAGAAAAATTCTGGACAAATTTGTAACAGGATTTTTTGTAGTAGTATTAGGAATTGCGTGGTATTGTAGTACAAAATTCTACATTAAACCAGACAATCATTCAATAGTAATCTATGATGTTTTTGGAAAAGAGATTAAACTAGAAGGAGTACGAGTTGATTTTAAAACACATAATGTAGCACAAAGTTACATTTCAGAATACAAAAAAAGATTTCCACATTACAATTTTGTAATGGCAATAGAAATTCCAGAAATTAGAAAAAATACAATACCTAGAATTTTTAAAAAGATTCAGAGATAATGAATTCTCATATGAGTCTCTAATTCAACTTGATATTGGGTTACAAATCCACAATGAGAGCATGAGAACATCTCTTGTTGTTGAGAAGCTTGTCGCTCAATTACTTTTCCAGATACAGATGTAATACTAATCATGTTATGATTTCCAATAACTGCAAAATTTCTACCCTCACCTATAGAGTCTAAAAATTCCTTGATTGCAGTGATTACAGTGTTAGTATCAATTATCTCATCGTCTTCCAGAGTTGACAAAGTAAATTGATTATTTTTTAGAGTGGGAATTGCTGCGACTTGATCTGATACATACACTACAAGTTCGTGTTTGATGGGCAGTACATCAGTACAGTCAATTGTAAGCATGAATGCTTTGAGTCAAATCAATATTTTAGTTTAACAATTATCGAAAATGATTATTATGGTTCAATATTGTGGTTTTGTAGATGAGTGATTCAGAAACTTTTGGAGTGGAAAAAGGTCACGGGGAAGAAGTAGTTACATGGTTAAATGAATATGCAAAATCTCAAAAAACAAAACTTGAGGCAAGACTGTATGGGTATACCGTATCTACAAAGAATTTTGGAGATTTTGAAATGTTCTCATGGATTGGGGATGTTCAAGTGGCTAGAAAAATGATAATCAAAGCAAGTAAAAGATTCAAAGTTAAAGTTATCGAAGGAGGATACAAACCAAAAGACAAAGTATTCAGTATGAAAAAATTTGATTTTGCAAAAGTCAAAAAAGGAGACAAAACAGTTGGACAATTAAAATTTGCAGTTACAAGATTTGGAAATGGGCATTGGGAAATTGAAGAAGAGGAGCGTCATTAGAATATGAAAAAAATAGGAATCATAGGATTAGGAATACTAGGAAATGCAGTAGCACTACATTTGTTAGATTCAGGGTTTGAAGTTACAGTTTTCAATAGAAATAAAGACAAAACAATTCAAGCAAAAGAAAAAGGTGCAATAGTTGTAGATTCTCCTAAAGAAGTTGCACAGAAATCAGATTTGGTAATAATAGTAGTAAAAGATGCTGAAGCAGTAAAACAAGTGTCGTTTGGTGAAAAAGGAATTGTCAAAGGAGAAAATCAAAAATTAATTGTTGCAGATATGAGCACAATAGATCCTTTAGAGTCAAAAAATATTTCAGTAAAGTTTCAGGAATTTAACATAAACAAATTAGATATCCCTGTCATGGGAGGCCCTAATGTAGCAATTACTGGGGATTTAGTAATGATGGTGTCAGGAGATAAAGAAAGTTTTGAAGAATGCAAAAATATCTTTGAAAAAATTGCAAACAAAGTATTTTTCTTAGGAGAAAAAGGAGTTGCACATTCCATCAAGTTAGCAATGAATCTTCAAATCACAATGCTTGCACTTGCATTATCAGAAGGAATCACACTAGTCAGAAAATCAAATGTAGATCCTAAAATTTTTCTAGAGATTTTAAATTCTACTTATTTTAAAACCGGAATGAGTGAAAACAAGGCATTCAAAATGATTGATGGAAAATATGAGCCAACATTTACACTTGAAAATCTCAAAAAAGATATCACCACAATGACAAATGCTGCAAAATCTCTAGGACTTGAGTTACCCATGATAAAAAAAGCTGAAGAAGTTTATGAAAATGCAGTAAAAGAAGGATTAGGCAAGATCGACTATACAGGAATTATCGAATATATTAAAAGAATTAACGAATCTAAATAATCAAGAACGAAATTCAACAAAAATTCTATAAGCTATTACGAGTATACTATATTGTGAAATTAAGCGATAAAGTTGCAATTGTTACAGGGGCATCAAGTGATATCGGAAAAGGTATTGCCAAGAAATTTGTCGAAGAAGGAGCAAAAGTAGTTCTTGTTGCAAGGAATTTAGAAGGATTGGAAAAGGCAAGAAAAGATATAGGAAATGAGGACTCCACAGTACCCATTACTTGTGATTTGACAGATGAGTCTCAAGCATTACAAGTTGTTAATCAAATCATGGACACGTATGGAAAAATAGACATTCTTGTTAACAATGCAGGTGTAATTAATGACCCAGTACATTTTCATGAAATGCCAAACTCAGAAATTCAAAAACTAATCAATGTAAACTTGATGGGAGTGTTTAACATGACAAAAGCTGTTTTGACAAAAATGTCAGACGTCAAAAGTGGTTCTATTGTAAACATTGGTTCCATCTCAAGTGAAAGAGCAATTCCACGAGTTCATTTAGCAGTGTATTCTGCCACAAAAGCAGCAATCCCCATGTTTACAAAATCAATTGCAGTAGAGTATGCAAGAAGAAACATTAGATGTAATTGTGTTAATCCTGGAATAATTAATTCAGGTTCAATCAAACCATATCTTGATGATCCTCAAGCAAGAAAAGTACTCGAAGAAAGATTACCACTTGCAAGAGTTGGAGAACCAGAAGATGTTGCAAATGCAGTAGCGTACTTGGCTTCAGATGAAGCAAGTTGGGTTACTGGAACAATTCTAAATGTTGATGGTGGAAAGACAGCTTCAGAAGGATAGACATTTCTCAGGTCGAAGAGATCTCATGATTCCTTTTCCTCAAATATACACGATAACTTAGGCCGGTGACAAGCATTATGATTCCAGTAACTGCAGACCACATAACAAAAGACGAGATTTCAGATTCATCCATGAAAAATAAGGGATTTTTAAACATCTAAAGTTTCGGATCAGGAAGATGATTGTGGCTCTGAAACATCTAAATAGATTTGATATTGTGTAAAATTATGCCTGAATTCACATGTCCAGAATGTGGAAAACGACTATTTCACGAGAATGAAACTACATTAAAAATAGAAGAGACGATTCATTCAAAATTCTGCAGAAAGTCAGAAGGTGAAACTCACAGTTACATGCATAGAGACCCAGCACATATGAGTACATTTGATCCTGAAAGAGAAAATGATTCAAACGGTGTGCCTGTATTGAAAAAATAATTTTTTAGACCTCAAAATTATATCCTAGATGTTATTGATTCAAACCAATTGTCAGACACTTATGATTTAGTTGTTGTAGGAGGAGGTCCTGCAGGATCATCAGCTGCATATGCTGCTTCAAAAAACGGATTGAAAGTAGTCTTAATTGAAAAAGAAGAATCAATTGCAGAATCAGTTAGGACTAGCGGAGTTACGTGGATTCAAAACATCAAAGAGTTTGGAATTCCAGATGATTGTTATAATCCAGTAAAGAATTTTGTATTTTATTCACCAAACAACAAAGTAAGTATTGGGGACGAGATTGCACGTTCTGCAGTACTAGATGTAAGAAAGACGTATCGGTGGCTGGCATCACAAGCAGAAACAGAGGGTACTGAAATTTTTGTCAATACTACGGTAAAAGAAGCAATCAAAGATGAGTCAGGAAAAATAATTGGAGTAAAAGCAACTCGAAATGAAAAAGAAATTGAGTTTTATGGAAAGATAATCATTGATGCTAGTGGTTTTCAATCAACTGTTGCAAAATCAATGGGATTGGTTCAACAGTGGGAGAGATTTGGGGCCGGGGCAGAATATGAAGCAAGAGTAGAACATGTTCAAGCAGATACATGGTGGTTGATGGTTGGAGAAAAATATTCACCTGCAGGATATGCATGGATTTTTCCTTTAGGGAATAATATTGCCAGAATTGGAGTAGGTATTGGAAAGCCAGATTCCCCAGTAGACCCAACAACCAGACTAAAAGAACTCATTGAAAACAAAGAAGGTCCAATTGCAGATTTGGGAAAAATTGAACCAATAGAATTCCATTATGGGTTAATTCCAAATGATGGGCTTTCAAGAAAAACAGTTTATGATAATTTAATTTTGGTGGGAGACTCTGCAGGTCAAGCAAACCCATTGGTCTTAGAAGGAATCCGTTATGCAATAAAATTTGGAAGAATAGCAGGAGAGGTTGCATCAAAAGCAATCAAGGCAAATGATACTTCAGAGAAAATACTATCAGAGTATGAAGATAATTGGAAAAAAGCGATTGAGTCTAAAATAAAATCTGCAGGAAAAGTTCAAGACAGATGGATTGGGCTAACTGACGAAGATTGGGATAAAGAATTAGATATCATTAGTGAGTTAAAGCCAGAAGAATTTTTAGATTTTATTAAAGCAGACTTTGGGTTATCAAATATGCTAAAACTTGCAACTAGTCATCCAAAACTAGCAGTAAGACAATTGTTTAATTTGGTTAAGGGTAGAAATTAGGAAGATCAAGCCATGGCAACTACCCTAGGGTAGTTGCCAGACTTGAAAAAGGGCACGGTATTGGTCTGGTTTGTCTTAGTAGACATACAAATAGAATGAAACTGCTCAGTTGTGCTAAGAGCACAATCTTGACAAATCATGCTATTTGGCTTCATACAATAAGCACATTTTGTATGCTCAGTTAATTTTCCACCACATGTTCTACATGATTCATCAGGCATTTCTATTCAAACAATGTTTGTAAAAATTGAATATAAGGCGCACGTAGAAATTATTCATATCAATGATCAGTAAGACGAAGATTATAATGTAAAATAAAAAAACAAAACACATGGACAAAGTTAGAAAAACATTTGACGAGTGGGCTCAAAACGGCAGAGCAGAGTTAATGGAGGTAGAACATGGAAAAAATGTATCAAAATTTTTGAATACAATATCATTTGATGAGCCATTTACATTTCTTGATGTAGGTTGTGGGAATGGATGGGTTGTAAGAAAAATTGCTAAAGAAAATAATTGTAAAAAAGCAATAGGAATTGATAAAAGTAAAAAAATGATTATTCAGGCAAAAAAGAAGAAAGACAGTAAAAAAGAAGAATTTGTACACACAGATATAGAATCATGGAAATACAAAGGAAAATTTAACTTTATTTTCTCAATGGAGACACTTTATTATTCAGATTCCATAGAAGAGGCACTCAAAAAAATATACAAGTTGTTAAAACCAGGAGGCCAGTTTTTTTGTGGGACTGATTTTTACACAGATAACAAGGCAACTGCCAGATGGGCAGACATTATGAAAATCCAAATGCATTGGCATTCAAAAAAAGAATGGAAAGAATTTTTTCAAAATGCAGGTTTTCAAGTAAAAACCAAACACATCAAAGATTTGAAAAGTAGAAAAAAATGGAAAAGAGAATTCGGGACTTTGTTCATCATAGGCACAAAAAACTAGGCAATATTCAAATTCGATAAATCAAAAGTATAGTTATGTGAGCTGGAGCACGACACGCTGCTACGGCAGAGGAAACTCCTCCCTCCATACAGGATATGTGATCTGGAGATAGATAATCAGAGATGATTGGCAACGGAGCAGAAAAAAAATCCAATATGGCGCACTGTGATGGTGAAAACCTGAGATTTCCATAAAAGGAATGAAAAAGCCGACCCACATGGAGCAAAGCCAAACAGAACTGTAAGTTCCTGTACTAAGTTCAGGTAGGCTGCAAAGCGAAATATCGTGAAAACAGAAGGAGGGTTACTCCCAGCACACATTTTTAATTTTTAATTTCATAATACTCAACTGGATGAGAAAACTGTCTGTTGTAATCTACTTCTCTCCAAAATTTTTCGTCATCAATTTTTCTCCCTTCAGAAATCCAAACGTTTAGGATTTTTTGCATATACATTCTAGTTGTCTCATCAATCTCAGGACGAGTTCCAGTTTCTTTTTCTATTCTGTCTCTTTCTTCTTTGAATGTCTTGAGTAATCCCTTGAGAGTTTTCCCATTAATTTGAGCAGCCTTTTTTGCTTTAGCAGATTGCAATTCTTTTTTAAGATTTGATAAAAACCCCATTAGCAAAACTAGAGAAAATTTCTAAAAAACTAACTCATAGAGTTGACTTGTTCTTTACAGATATCTGCGTTACAACGACATGTTGCATCACATAAACATGCACCTTGCATTGCACAATCACATTCAGAGCCCATCTCGGCTGAGGCAGCACATCCACATGCTGCTTCTTCTTCAGTAGCAGGAGTTGCTGCTTGTGGTGGAGGTGTTGAATTTGAAGAGTTATCATAAACGCTTCTTGTTTGTTGATAGTCATTATCATCTTTGAGTTGTGCTTCACCTCTGTTGGTTTGATAGCCACCAGATGAAGAACTAGTTTGGTAGCCTTGGAGTCTATCAGGAGATATTCCTTGTTGGCCTGTTTTCTCGTTCTTTAGAGCACGATTACTAAACATAAAGAATGCACCACCTGCAATACCTGCAATTGCTGCCATTCCATAAATTATCATCACAGGGAAATCACCTGTTGATGTAGTAGCATAATCTTCTGGAGGAGTTGGAGTTACACCTGCAATTTCAACACCATCAAAAATATCTAAAGCACCAAATCCAATTGCATACAAGTTTCCTTGGTCTGATGATTGAACACTTCTAACAACATAAAGTTGATCTGCCATAATTTCGGCTTCAAAGACTCTTTCTACCTGTCTTCCTTCTCTGATACTACTTTCACCCATAGTCCAGCTAGAAACAACATATCCAGCAATCTCATCACTTAGACCAAATGTTCCAGCATCAACATTGATACCAGTTGGGTCAAACAAAAAGTGCCAGTTTGTTAGTGGTTGTTTTAAGATAAAGTTAGCATCAATAAGATTTCTATGTAAAACATCTTCAGCTTCAGTTCCTACAAAGAAGGCTGCTGCTTCAGGTTCCATTTCAAGTAAAATGTTAATTGGGAAATTGAGTTCATGTCCATCAATTACAACGTCATCAGTTGCAGTTAATCCTCTCCATCCTAAATCAACCAAAGTTTTTTGAGAGTCTTTAGTGATTACATAGTTTGAAAGAGTTCCTTCAAGAATCACTCTATAATCAACAGAAGTGTTGATGTTTCTTGCTTTAAGGTGAATATCATAAGAGACTTTCAAGTCAGAAATGTGAGCCTGGCTGCCATCTGCTTTAATTTTATCATTGAGTTGTTTCATCAAATTTTTAACACCAGGATCTGAGGAATCTGCAGTTCCTTCAACAGTCCATTCTTGACCTCTCAAGACATCAAATAGGTCTCCGCCATTTGGATACTCGATAAATACTGTTTTTTGATAATTCATCTTAAATGGAGAAGTCTCATTGTTTGGGTTTATTCTTGCATCCATTTGGGCACCAAAAACAGAACCAGTTGAACCTACTATGATAAGACCAGCGAGTAAAACGGTTAAAACGGCTACCCTAGACACGATCTAGAGAGCAATTATTTGTAGTAATAAACTTATCCAACATAATGATCGCAAATTTTTGAAAAAGTAATATGGAGTAAGCGTTGCAGACTTTGCAGTTTTAGGAGAAAATGGCATGATTACAGTTTTAGCAGGAGGAACAGGTTCAGTCAAACTAGTTAGAGGATTAGTATCTCAAGAATCTAAAGTCAATGTTGTAAGTAATGTTGGAGATAATTATTGGTTGTACGGACTCTATGTATGTCCAGATATTGACACAATAGTATACGGATTAGCAGATTTATTAGATTCAGAGAAAGGTTGGGGAATCAAAAAAGACACATTCAACTTTTTGCGTCAAATGGAAGTATTTGGAGAAGAGACATGGTTTAGAGTTGGAGACAGAGATGCTGCAACTCACCTGATTAGAACAAACATGTTAAAGAATGGAAAAAATCTAAGTGATATTACAAAATGGATGTGTGAAAAATTTGCAGTTAGTGCAAACATCATTCCAGTAACTGACAACAGTATTGAAACAAGAATTATCACAGACAAAGGAGAATTACACTTGCAAGAATATTGGGTAAAACATAGAGGAAAAGATCCTGTTGAAGGAATTCAATATATCGGAGCAGACAAAGCACGTCCAAATCCTGAAGCAGTTAATGCAATACATGATGCAGACATGGTAATTTTAGCTCCAGGAAATCCGCTAACATCAATTGGCCCAATGCTTCAAATTAAAGGAATTAGAAAAGAGTTATCAAAAATTAAGAAAAAGGTAGTTGCAATAAGTCCATTAATTGGAGATAATGCAATTAGTGGTCCTGCTGCAAAATACATGCAGGCTGCAGGTATAGAATCAAATGCCTATGGGTTAGCAAAAATGTATTCAGATGTATGTTCTAACATAATTGTAGATACTAAAGATAGAATGCTCTCAAAGAAGATTCAAAGTTTAGACATGAAAGTCTTTGAAACAAAAATTACTATGAAAAATAAATTAGCTGAAGATGCATTAGCAAATTTCATTCTAAAACAAGTACACGTGTAATTTGAAAATAGCTGCAATAATTCCTGTAAAGACTTTCTCTAATGCAAAGACGCGTTTAGAGTTATCTCCGCAGAAAATAGAGGATTTGTGCAAAGTGATGTTAGAAGAGATTCTACACACAGTTTCAATCTCACCTCAAATTGATAAAATAGTAATGGTGACAAAAGAGAAAAAAGCAATTGAGATTGGAGAAAAGTTCAATACTCATACAATAATTGATGAGAAAGAGGAAAGCGTCAACGGTGCAGTTGCACTAGCAGACAAGTATCTATTAGAAAATAATTTTGATGTATCAATTGTTTTTCCTCAAGATATACCCTACATCAAAACACAAGATATTGACTTTATGTTAAACTACAAATCACCACCTAATTTTGCAATAATTGTTCCATCAAGGAGGTTTGATGGAACTAATGCACTTGTAAGAATGCCAATTGATCTGATGGAGACCCATTACGATGAAGACAGTTACAAAATTCACATGAATACTGCAAAAGAGCACACACTAAATGTTGCAATGGTATTTGTAAAGAGAATCATGTGGGATGTCGATAATGTTGAAGACTTGAAATTCCTTTTAGAACAAAAAGAAAAGCCAAACATTGCAGAAAAAATTAAACAGATTTTAGAAACAGCGTAAAAAAATCAAAAAAATACTCAAAAATAGTCTTTTTTTAGGTACGATCACCAACAGACTTATAAGTAATGTTTTAGAAAATGTTAAATATTATCATAAAAGGTTTTGGGAGATATAAAGAATGGTTAAAACAGTAAATCCAAAGGACAGATGTCCAAGATGTGGAAAGGGCACACTAGTAACAGATGCAAACACTGGTGAGAATTTTTGTGGTAAATGTGGATTTGTAATTACAGATAAAGTAGAAGAGTCAGGTCCAGAATGGAGATCATTTTCAAACGAAGGTGAAAACAAAAGCAGAGCAGGAGTTCCAACATCACTTGCCATGCACGATATGGGATTGGCAACTGTAATCAATCCTCAAAACAGAGATGCAACTGGAAAACCACTAACAGCCTCTATGAAAAGTACCATTGAGAGATTAAGAACATGGGACAGTAGAAGTCAAGTTCACGAGCCAGTTGATAGAAACTTTAGACAAGCATTTAGTGAATTAGATAGACTAAAAGACAAACTTGCAGTAGGAGATGCAGTAATTGAAAAAGCAGCTTATATTTACAGAAAAGCATTGGAGAAAGGACTAGTCAGAGGACGTTCCATTTCAGCTTTGATTGCATCAGCATTGTATGCTGCATGTCGTGATACTGAAACACCAAGAACACTAAAAGATATAGGACAAGCAAGCAACATCAAAAGAAAAGATATTGCAAGATGTTACAGGTTATTGTTAAGAGAATTAAATTTGAAGATGCCAGTAGTAGATCCAATCAAATGTATTTCAAGGATTGCAAGTAAAGCAGGTCTATCAGAAAAGACAAAGAGAAAAGCAACAAAGATTTTACAAACTGCAGAAGAAAACAAAATCTCAGCAGGAAAAGATCCTATGGGATTAGCAGCAGCTGCATTGTATGTTGCATGTGTAACAAACGGTGAAAACAAAACACAAAGAGATGTAGCAGAAGCTGCAGGAGTCACAGAAGTGACAATCAGAAATAGATACAAAGGCTTGAAAGTAGCCTTAAATCTCTAGTGTCGACTCTTTTTTAGAATAATATCTATTCAAAAACACCATACACACAGACAATATGCCTGATGTTAAAAGTAGTAGTTCCAGAGTAGACATTAACGAATGTGAAAATGCACTCTCTATAGATATAGAGTTAATCTGAGATAAGAAATTTGCATAAGAGAATATGAAATAATTTGTAGCCCAATGAATTAGTAAAGATGCAACAAATCCAAACCTAAGATAAACCCATCCTAGTATAATTCCACCAGCAGTTGCTTGAGCAAATTTACCTTCACTCCAAGATTCTGCAAATGCAATATGTGCAAATCCAAACAACACACCAACAAAGACAATCAAGAAGATTGCTTTTTTAGAATCATGAATATCAAGATTCCTAGGAGACCACAAGCATTTGAAGAAGTATTTTACAGATGACCTACTAGAATAAAGTGCAAATAATGGAATTCCAACTAAAATTAAACGGAACCCAATCTCTTCTATTAAAGGTGCAAGTGAGACATAGAAAAATTGTATCAAGTCATTATCATCAAGTGGAGGGACTGTAACAATTCCAAATTGTTCTTGTACAAAATTAATCAATGCAGAAACTAATACCAGAATAGATAGCCATTTGGTAACACCAAGCATATAGTTTGAAGTTGAATCATATTTTCCAAAAGAGATGATGGATGTAAATGATTTTAAAAATCCTGTTTTAGGACCTAAAATGGCAATCACAAACAATACCACATAAAAAATCCACAAACCAACAAATACATCACCTATACTAACATCAGATGCAGTTTGATAGACAGACGTTCCTTCAAATAATTCTAAATGAGTTACAGGAAAATCATAATTAATATCACCACCAATATCACTTTCAAAAATGACAAAGATCCCTATCGGAAAAGAGACTAAAAGTAATCCAAAGATTACTGAAAGTAATGCAGTAAAAGGTATTCCAATAGCTTGGAGAAGTTTGTTTTGATTTTGCAATTTATTTTAATGTAATTCTATAGTTTCTTCAGCAAAACCTAGATTAGTCAAAGTTTCTTTGATGGTATCACGATGATCACCTTGCAAGAAAATGTAACCTTCTTTAGCAGTTCCACCACATGCATACTTGCTTTTGAGTTCTTTTGCAACAGTCTCTAAATTATTTAGTTTAGGATCCAAGCCTTCAATCATAGTACCTTTTTTCTTAAATCGTCTTGTTTCTAATCGAATTATAATTTTGGTGCTATCTTTGGCAAGTTCACCGCATGCACACAAGTCTTCTGGAAGACCACAAGTATTACAAATTACTGCCATTCGTTCGAAATAAATTCAATTATACGCACTATTAAGCCTTGTTTGAAATGATGCATTTTAAAAAATAATGAGATTTTTTAGATAGAAAATGCAAGAAAAACAGTGTCAAAAGATCTCACAAAAAAAGCAGCAGAGATGTTACTGCAAGGAGCAACGTTACTTAGTGAACCATGCCCATATTGTAAGGGGGTAAGAGTGATGAAAGAGGGTCATGCATTATGCATAAGTTGCGGTAGAGAGCCTGAGAAAAAAGAGATCCCAGAAATTAAAGAAAAAGAAACCCAATCACCACTAATTGAAACTCTAGAAAAGAAACTTGCAGGTTTATCAAAAGAACTAGAAGAAGAAAAAGATCACACAAAGCAACAAGATATACTAAAATCAATTAATTCATTGTTAGAGACAATAGAAAAGGTAAAAAAATAGACAATAAAGTATTTATGTCAAAATCCTTGTTTTCGAATTAGAATGGCAGATAAGAAATCAGCACCACTTCCAGCATCAAGTGGAGGTCTCATGAGATTCTTTGAAGATGAGACAAAGGGATTCAAATTGGATCCAAGAATCGTAGTATCAATTCCTATTAGTTTAATTTCAATATCATGGGTTATCGATATCTTTTTAGCTCCCTGAATAAACAATGGAAAACGCACCAGACGATGTTTCAAATATCCACAACAGGTTCTCCCTTACTTTAGTTAATCCATCATCACATTACTTTTCATTATTCGTATCATTAGGAGTAGCTGCAATAATTTCACTCACTACACTTTTGGGATATTTGGGAACAAGTATTGAAGAATCATGGAATGTGGTTCTAGTAGTAATTGTAGTTCTTTTCTTAACACAGTTACTTGATACAAGATTCACAAAGAAAAAAGAGTACTCAAAGTCGTTACACTCTTCGTTATTTGCAAATATGTTGTGGGCGGCAACTGTATTGTTAGGATTACTGGCAAGTTTTGTATTAGGTAAAGAGACATCATTATTCTTTGTAACTTTTGGAATGTTCTTGTTTGCAAGTTTTAGAATTGGAATTTACACCACCACATTAGGAGCAAGTCTCAAGAAAGCATGGGCAATTTGCTTTGTTCAACCACTAGCAATGTTTGCAGTTCTAATTCCACAAGATTTGTGGGTTCCAATGCTAAGTGAACCAATGGCATTGTTTTATGGAATTTCATTTATGATAATTGCAAGTGTGTGGTCAGTACTTACAGATAGAGCAGGAAGACCTGGAATGGAAAGTACTCACAAAACAATTCAAGCATATCTTGCATCACAAAAAAATGATCATACAGAAGCTGAAGAAATAATGGAAGAGCGTTCTAGCCAAACCAAAGTAGCAACTTCACAAATCAGATTATCTGCAAATGATGGAGGTAAAGAATTCCGAATGGTGCTACCTGAAATCCACCCAGGGCCATATCATCCTGTAGGAGGAAGCAACATACCATATTTGATTTACAAAAATTTGTCATCTTCAGCAATGGTAATGCATAGCATATCAGATCATGCGCTAAATCTTCCATCAAAAAATGAAGTTGAGAATTATCTAAAAAATTTAGAAAATAGCAAAGTCAAAGAAGAGGGATTGCAATGTACAGAGCCTGTAACTGTACAAATTAACAAAGCAAGAGTGATTGGATTGCTATTTGGAAAGAATCCCTTACTATTCTTATCATTATCACCACACGGGATGGAAGATATTCCAAATTATATGAAAAATGATATTGAACAATATGCTAAAAACAGAAATTACTCAAAACCGCTAATCGTTGATTGCCACAATGCAATGGGAGAGGAAATTTCAAATGAAGATGGGGAAGATATGCTAAAAGCTGCAAAGTCTTGTTTGGATACTCTAATTACAAAAGATAGTTTTCCAATTGAATTTGGATATGCAAATTCAGATGACATGGATGTGTGGACAGAAGATTTAGGAATGGGAGGATTAGGAATTGTTTGTCTTAAAATTAATGAAAAGAAATACTTTCTTGGTTGGGCAGATGCAAACAATATGGAAAATGGTGTAAGAGAAAAAATCATAGATTTGTTTGCAAAAAAAGACCTTCAATTACTTGAGATTTGTACATCAGATACTCATTATGCTCCAGTTAAAGCCAGAAATAGAAACGGATACTATCAATTGGGGCTGATCACAAGTGCAGATAAACTTGCAAAGTGGTTCTTAGAGATTGCAAACAATGCTGAATCAAGCACTACAACTGCAAAGTTTGAGATTTTAGAAAACGAGACAGAGGTTAAAGTTATGGGACAGGGAATCTATGAAGACTATTCAAAGGCATTAGATAATTCATTAAAAATTACCAAAGGATTCGTGATTGGAGGAGTAATATTCTTCATAACTAGTCTTTTTCTATAGTTTTCATCTGTTCAATATTACCATAAAACTCATCAACAAATGACGAGAATTGAAATATTGGCACTATAGGTACGTTTTCAATGAAATCTACTTTGTCTTGATATAACGTAACTATAACAGGGACAGCGATTGCACCTTGTGTTTTTGCAACATATTGTCTTGTTCGTTCAATTTGTTTTTTAACAACAGATGAAAGAGACGACATACTGTAGCGTTTCCAGTGTTTACAATCAATTAGTATTGCAACACCCAACCTAATTCCTACAACATCAATCTCCATTCTAGGTTTTGTGAGCATCATATTTTTTATGACAGCAAAATTTTTTGAAGATAGTATTTCGGCAGTTAATCCTTCAAAGTCTTTCCAATCTAGAGCAACAGAGATTTCATCGATAGATAATCCCTTCTCAAGTAAATATATTGCAATTTTTAGTTTATCACCTTCTTCAAAATAGTAAAAATTATCTTGTTTATTTCCAATTTGATTTTTGACAAATTCATCTAAAATTATTTTTGATTCAGTCTCAGTCATTTTAGTGACAGCAGAAAAATCTTTAGCAGAAACACCACCCGGAATAATTCCTTTTAGGCCAACAATCATTTTGTGATTTACTTTCAATTGAAATTCATGAATCATGAAAGGAATTTAGGTTTTAAGAAATAAAAGAACAGGGTATTATGATATAGGTTTTATTATGAGCCTCTTAAATTATTGATATGAAAAAATTGCTAGTTTTCATACTAGCTCTTTCAATTGTAATTATTGGACATAATCAGGTGTTTGCAGAAAAAAATGTGTTTTTTGATTCTGTAAAATTTATTCAGTATCTTGATGAGAATACAGCACTAGAAGAAGTTCGAAATGGCAATCTAGACATTTACTATTACAGAATTTCATCAGATAGATTAGAAAACAATCAAGCCAGAGAAGGATTACAAGTGTTTGATTCAACTGGAGGATCATACAGCATTCTAGTAAATCCAGCAGAATCTGAAAATTTCAACCCATTTTCAATTAAAGAAATCAGATTTGCTTTGAATTATTTGGTAGACAGGAAATTAATCGTAAATGAATTGATGGGAGGATACGGGGCACCAATAATCTCATACTATGGACCAACAGATCCTGAATACCTAACAATACTAGAAGAATTAGAGAGATTCAATTTCAAGTACAATCCGGCACTTGCAGAAGAAATGATCACAAATGCACTAAAAGAAAGAGGAGCAATAAAAATTGATGAAAAATGGCAAATAGATGAAACACCAATAGAGATTAGAATTTTCATCAGAAGTGACGACCCAGTTAGAAAATCAATTGGGGAGATTTTGGCAATAGAATTAGAGAGAGTGGGATTCTCAGTCAAGAAAGATTTTGGCGATTTGAATAAAGCATTTGTTGTGGTATATGGTTCAAATCCCTCGGATTTGAAATGGAGTTTGTATACAGAGGGATGGGGGCGTTCAGCATTTGTAAAATATGATTCAGTGGGATTAGGTCAAATGTATTCTCCATGGTTTTCAAATATGCCAGGATTCAATGACCCGTCATACTGGAATTATGAAAATGCAGAATTAGATGAAATTACACAAAAAATCTACACAGGTAATTTTGAAACTGTTGAGGATAGATCAGAGTTGATTCAAGATGCAATTGTTGAAGGAATTAATGAATCTGTGAGAATTTTTCTAGCAAGTAAAATTGATCAGTACGTTGTAAATGAAAAAGTAAGTGGAGTTGTAAATGACTTTGGAGCAGGAGTACCAAGTAGATTCACTCCAATTAATGCACAAAGTCAAAAAGACGAACTAGTAATTGGAGTCAAACAAATCTATCAAGGAGCATGGAATCCAATTATGGGTTTAACGGATAGTTATAGCAGACATATTTGGGGAATAGTGTCAGATCCTGGAACATTCAAACATCCTTTTACTGGAGAAACATTTCCAGTTAGAACAAATTGGCAGGTAGAGACTGGAGGTCCAAATGGAGAGATTGTAGTTCCAACAAAAGCAGTTATGTGGAATCCAGAAATACAAAAATGGGAAAACATCAAACCAAATACAGTATCTAAAAGCAAAGTAATTTTTGATTTTAGTTTTGGGAATTGGCATAACGGTCAAAAAATAGACATGAATGACATTATGCATTCTTTGTATTTTACAATTGAGTGGGGAACACAAACAGATGAAAATGACAGGACGTTTGATACAGAATTTACCCCAAGAGCTGCTCAGAGTATTCAGACAATAATTGGCGTAAATCAAATTGATGAAGACACTATCGAAGTTTATGTAGATTATTGGCATTTTGATGAAGGGGAGATTGCAGATTGGGCAGTCATTTGGAATACAATGCCTTGGGAGATTTCTGCAGCAATGGAGAAAGCAGTACTAGATGGTAAAGTGTCATTTTCTAGATCAGGTGCAACAAATAAGAATGTGAATTGGTTATCATTAATCATTCCAAATGATGCAGATCTTATCAAAAATTATTTGCAAGAGTTTAGAGATTCAAATCACATACCCGTTTCATTAAAAAATAACAATTTAGAATCAAAATATTTCCAAGAAAGATTTGACTCATCTATAAAATGGATTGAAGAAAACAATCATGCAGTAATTAGTAACGGGCCATTTTATCTAGAATCATACTCACCTGAATCACGAACAATCACAGTAAGTTCATTTGAAGATGATTCATATCCATTTAAAGTTGGAAGTTGGTCAGAATTTGAAAATCCAGAATTCCCACTAATTACAGGAATAGAATTAGACAATGTAATTGAGAGAGGAACAGAATTTTTAATCAAAATTGAGGCTAAAAATACAGATTCAATCTTGTATTTTCTAACAAATAGTAAAGGTAACATGATTTCATCGCAATCAATAGATGTTGTTGAAGACAAAATCAGCATCAATATAGATTCAGCAGATTCAGAGAAATTGCAAGTAGGAACAAGCAATGTAAAGATTTTTGCAGTGTCTGATTCAGTTCTTAAACCAGATTTTTACGAAACAAGTTTCATCGTAACTGAAATGAAAACAGAGTTACCCAACAGTTCTTCAGAAGATATAGAATTTTTAGAAAATAAACAAAGTTATGAAATTTGGATAATTCCAATAGTAATAATTATTGGAATTATTATTTTACTAAAGAAACATTACAGCAAGCCATAGTCTTTTAGAATTAATTCAATTTGTTCTTCATTTTCTAATTTCAAGTATTCATCAAATAAATTTTGATTCAATTCATAGAATGTATGACCCCACTTGAATTTTTCAAGTAATTCTAAACCTTGTTCCTTTTGTCCTAAAATGAACAAGGATGCTGCCAAAGCTTCAACAGTGGTTAATTTATTTAATTTTGCATAGTTTACAGGATTTCCTGCAAGCAATGGTGGAAGTTTTCGTTTTATTCCATTAAATTTTTTTGAGAATGCTTGATCAGCCAAATTCCAAGAACAATCAATACCAACAATGGAGTTGATTAATGATTTGTCTTTTGGCATCAAGGTGTTTTCTGAGAAAGGATCCAAAACTAAGCCCTTTGTTCCAATTTTTTTAATGTTTTGAGCAAGACCAAACTTTACCATTTTGGCAGCTGTGCATTTTTTGGGATCATCTTGATAAAACATTAAAACTTGAAGTTTCATTTTAAATAAGTTCCAAGTGAATAGTATTTTGAACTTACTCTAAAGCTTTGTAAGTTACCTTGTAATAGAATCTAGAAACTTGATCATCTTTGAGCACTTCTATATTCCAATCAGAATTAGGTAAGAATGATTCAGAAGATTCAGGTAAAATGCTAAATTTTTCTAGGCGTACATCAGAGCCACTGTACCTTACATTTAGGTTCATTCCATCAACTTCAACAGTATCATAGATTTGTCCAGGTTTTCTAGTAGATTCACTAACAAGACAGTCAACATCAGGACCAATTATACAAATACCACTTTGAGAGGAAACCTTAAGATTTACATCTGAAACATCATCTCTAATCGGAGTAAGTAAAGAACCGGAAACAACTCTTGGCGAAAGTGTTACATCATCTATAGTTTTTTCAAGAGTTGAAACAGAAATTGTTGTATCAGGAATTCTGTTTTCTTTTTCAATTACTGTTTCTAATTTTGGTGTAGGTGGGGCTTCAACAACATTGAATTTGAGATGTTTTGTTTCAAAGTCAGCATCAATTGTTACTTCATATGTTCCAATTGAAGTTAATGTGTTTTTGATTGGGAATTCATGGATAAATGAGCCAGAAGGACTAGGACGAATTGATTTTACTGTGCCAACATGTGCACCACAAATAAAAGAACCACAAGTTATTTCTGAATCAGATTTTTTAATAATGCTTACATCATATGCTTCCAAGTAAATTAATTTATTTGGTTTTCCATAAATGATAACTGTATCACCAGGATGATATTCAGTTTTATCGGTAGATACTAATAATGATACAGGTTCGTCAACACCAAAAGCGAAGTCGTTAGCTACACTAAACATCGAAGTTGTTTGAGTGGTTGAATAAATGGCCTTTACAGAATAAAGACCTTCACTGAATATAGTTGGAGGTAATTCAAACAAACTAGAAAATTCACCCCCTTGTTTTGGATAAACAGCTGCTTCATGGATTTGTTTGTATGGGAATGTGCCATCTAAAACTTTGATAATTACACGTTCTGGTACTACTAGACCTTCTTCACCTTGTTGACGAGGAATGACATTTCCAACTACTTTGAGTCTCTCTCCAGCCTGATAGAGGGATTTTTCAGTAGTGACAAAAAGAGGAGTCGTAGATATTGAATCATTTTCAGGATCAGGTGAAACTTTAAACAATAAATTCTTACTATATGTATCTCCAGCAACTCTAATCTTGTAAATTCCAAAATTAGAATTTACAACATCTCGGTCACCATCATCTTTCAAAGTCTGATATCGCTCTGAAATAGGAGTTGTCCACGACCAAGAAAACCTTTGGTTATCAACAAAAGTACCATAGGTGGTTTTTGTACCATCAGGCCTGGTAATTGAAATAGTGACAGAACGGTCATTAGGGATTATACCACTAACAATAACTTTCTCACCTAAACCATAAACATCTTTATCAAGAGAAACCCCAATACCACCAGCTAAATTATCGACAATATCAAAAGAAGTAGTTGCAGAAAAATCAAGATACTTAGCAGTAATCATATATGTTCCTTCAGAAAATATTCCTCTACTAATATCCGCAGTTAGAGAAAAAGTACCACCAGTTTCAGGTATAGCCGTGAATTCATAACTTGTAGTGATACTACCTTTACCTCCAGAAGCTCCTTGATTTATTCCAGATGGAACCGCAATCATTGAGAGAGGTTGTCCATCTTTATCTTTAAACGAAATTAAAACAATAGGAGTTTCAAAACTTGTTCTATCCACAGGGTTCTTTATTTGACCACGGATTACAAGTTCATTATCCATAGTAAAATCATAGACAAGTTTGTTTGTAGTAATAACTAAAGGATCAGTTATAGGAACATAATTTTCAGGATCTTTTACAACAAATATGGTCTTTTTTACAGAGCCAATATCTTTTGAAACTTTAATTTTGTAATCACCTAATCTGGTATCAGCGTTAGGAATAGTAAACGAATATTTGAATTTACCATCACCATCCATTCTAACCACATCTAAAATTTTCAAAACATTACCACCACCAAGTTGATTGCCAGTACCCAAAGCAAGACTCTTTGTTTGGACTATTTCTAAATCAAGCGATGGAATCCAAACATCATTTACACGTCCGGTGATTGTAACAGATTCACCAGGAGCATAAACTTCCTTGTCAGTCCAAAGAGATATTGGGACAGTTTCCTTGATATCTTCAACTACATCAAATGTAACTATTGCAGATTTGTCAAAGTATTCACCAATTATTTCATAAGTTCCATAAACAGGATTTACAGTGGATAAGAAAATACTAGTCTTGAATTGGCCATTTACAGGAAATAAATTGCCATTATAGACAGTATTTCCTGCTGAATCAGTTACAGTAAATTTCATTCCTTGGAATTCTATAATATCAGTAGCAGTACCAGTAATAGATACCATTTGACCTGGAAGGTATTGGGATTTATCAGTAGTCAGACTCAAAGAACCTTCTTGTTGTTGTTGTTGTTCAAAGATTTCATGTCCTACAGAAAATGAAGTGTTTGCAGTTGAACCAGCATAAGATGCAGTTATGTTATAATCGCCTTCATTAATTCCCAAGACTTTTTGCAATCCCAAAGTTGTTTTGAAATTTTTATTCAAGTCAGGATACAAAGTTAATGTTCTATCAAAATTAGGCCCAGTGATTTTTACAGTGATTACTGCAGGCTGGAAGAAAGGTTTTTCAACAAATACGGATTTAGAAACACTTCCTTTTATCACAGCGGTTTCTCCAAACAAATAAGAGGACTTGTCAGAAGAAAGGGTAACAGATATCTCATCTTTTTGTTGTTCTTGGACTAGTTTACCATTACTAGAACCAGAAGTAGATGTTACAAATTTCCAATCATTAGAGTTATCTAGATCATAACCATCATAGATTCTCTGCCAAGATGTAAAATCATTTTTAATATCTGAAAGTATTGGGGTCTTGTCAATTACAATTCCATTGGCATCACGTAATTCAACGGACTCGTTAATATCAGTAAACCAAACACTTTGGTAAGAAAATGTCAAGAATTGTCCAGGGGCAATAGTAGTTCCAGAACCAATAGTCATGGTTTTCTTTAGAACAGTTGTTGATGCAATCTGCCATCCACTCAAATCAATTTTTGAATCAGTAGGGTTGTAGAGTTCAATCCATTCAGATATTGATTTAGAATCATCGCCAGGAGGATTAATGTCGACTTCGTTAATTACAACATTATCAGCAGTTTGAGCATATGCAGGTACAATAATTCCTGCAAGTAAGAATATAGAAAATACTAAAGATAGATTCCGATTCATTGCTGTTTCCTGTTTTTTCTGACTAGAAGAGTCATTTTAGAATGAAATTGAGGAAAAGTTGAGCTAGTTGTTAAAGTCATATATCTTAAAACCATCAAATATTTTATCATTTTTTCAGTTTTAAGGCATACGTAGGAATCATTCCTGAGAATAGTCACAATTAGGGCATTTTTTCTCATGAATTTTAGCCCCACATTCTAGGCATATGCCTTCACCTACATCTTGCTCGATTAACTGGCGTTTCTTTGCAACATAGAACTTTATTCCAAAATACATGATAATTACAATTATTGCAGCATATGCAGGACTCATGAATGGAATCAATCCAACCATGAAAAGCAATAGTCCAACAATCAAAATAATATCCCTTCTCTCAAATTTCAATAAAACAAAACCTCAAAGAATTGATAAAAACATGCCGGAGCTCAGAGCCATTAGTTTACTTCATATCAAAGTCATTACTCTAACTCTTCCTCATTGCTCGGCAGTATTAGTGGGAGATGATTTGATAATAAGATAATGGTGGGATCGGCGAGATTTGAACGCGCGACCTCTGCGTCCCAAACGCAGAATCATACCAAGCTAGACCACGATCCCAGTAAATCCTAAAAGTCGCCCAATTTAAGCTTCACAGATAATCATTTTAAAGGCACACAGAGGAGCAGAAACGTGCAAACAGAAGAGTACATCAAAGCAGGAAAGATTGCATCAGAAGTAAGAGAGATGGTCAGAGTAAAAGACTGGGTTGGAAAAACAGTTTATGAAATTTGTGAATGGGTAGAAGATGAAATTAGAAAGCGTGGAGCAAAATGTGCATTTCCAGTTAATACAAGTATCAATGAAGTTGCAGCTCATTATACTGCAGAACCAAATGATCCAATTACAATCAAAGATACAGATTTGGTGAAAATTGATCTTGGTGCACAAATTAACGGATACATTGCAGATACAGCAGTAACAGTATGTTACGATCCACAATATGATGGACTAGTACAAGCAGCAGAAGAAGGATTAACAAATGCAATGTCAATGATAAAAGCAGGAGTAAAAGCAAGTGATATTGGCAGAACCATAGAAACTACAATAAAACAAATGGGATACAAACCAATTGCAAATCTTAGCGGTCATTCTTTAGAACAATATACAATTCATGCAGGAAAATCTATTCCAAATATTTGGTCAATTGGAGGATTTTCATTATCAGAGAATTCAGCATATGCCTGCGAACCATTTGTCACAACATCAGAAGGGGGAGGATTTGTCAGAAATGGGCAAATAAAAAATATTTTTGCAATAAACTCTAGAAAGAAAACAAAAGATCCAGATGCAGATAAACTACTTGATTTTATCTGGGAGAACTTTAACATGTTACCATTTGCACTAAGATGGATTACAAAGGAAAGAGATGAAAAAGAAACAAGAGATTTGTTGAATATTTTGATAAAGAAAAAAGCAGTGCAAGCATATCCCGTACTAATTGAAGTAAACGAGCAAAGAGTTGCTCAAGCAGAGCACACATTTATTCCAACAGAAAATGGTGTTACAGTAACTACCAAAGCATGAGTTACTGCTCTATAGTTTCACCAAATATTTTATCAATTACAGTCATCCCATCACAGGAATTACATTTTGCTATTTCTGCAAATAAGACATCGCCTTCAGAGAATTTTCTTTTCTTTTGCATGCCACATTTTTCACATTTTTCAACAGTGTATGCAATTGTAATTTTTTCTTTTGAGAAGATCATTGAGGAATCCCCACAGTGTTTCCAACACCTATAACCACTATAGATTGTCCTTCTTTGGTATTTTCTTTTATCATTTCATAGACTTGTGAACGTACATCATCTGCTTGATCTGCAATTTCTTTTGTCATCAAGGTGATTGCCTCTTTAACTGACTGTTTTACTACAATAGAAAATACAGGAATTTGTTTTTCAGTTGCAATTGCCTCTATGTGGAATTTTTCAGTTCCGATTCCACCAATTGCAGCCCCAAATCCACGAGCCACAGATGCAGAGTCTTCACCTTCCATTTTCAATGCAGCATCAATCATAATTATTGCATCAATTTTATTTTCTAAAGTTATTGATTGTAATGCATCAGCAGGTCTTCCAACAGTAGAACCAGGACCTTCTGCTTTTAATAAAAATAATTTTCTATTTTCAAATTCAGTTTTTGCAACTATAGTTTGAAATGCAACTGTTTCTTTTGGGCTATTTAACATCATTTTCCCAACAACCATAGGTCCAATTCCATCACCAACAGGTTGGCCTGTTTTAAATACTGGAATTGCTTCTTTCATTGCTTCTGCTTGTTCCATTATAAAAGGCAAAATCATTTGTAGCGGCAAAATTAGAGGATAGTTGTTTTGTTTTTTTGCAGTCAAAAACATATGATTAATAATTTTATGAATCATTTGCAATGAAGATGCAATTTCAAGCAAAGTCTGAACTTTGGATAATTCAGTATCATTGATTTCTGAGAAAAGAGATCTTACATGTTCACGAGTATAGTCTTCTCTTGACCTAACTGTGTGATGTACTTTCTCAACAATTCCGTTTGGGTCCATATCAACTGGCATTATAGTAAAATAATCTAAGAACTGATCAATTTTTTTTTCAGGGTTATTTTTTGGGCTCAAATTTTTATTAATATAATTAAGTAATTCATTTCTAGATTCTTCACTAAAGCTACCAAGTTTTTTAATACCTTTTTTAATTTCACCAGAAGTAACATACAATTGAATTCGTTGGCCATAAAAAACAAAAAGAATGATTGGTAAAATCCAAACTAACATCATTAATGGATTAGTGTCATCTTTCATCCCAAACAATTGATCAAAATCAAAATTTGTAAAATCCACTAAGTTCCCCGATCGTCAGATCTCAATTAAACCATTCGTCTATACAAAATAAAGCCAAAAAATTGTGTAAAATGCCTACAGCCATGAAAAAATATGGCGAGTGCTTTTATTATAGTTCAAAATATAAAAAAAACGAATATGCCACAAACCAAACCTATCGTAAGTGTGGAAAATGTAGTAGCTTCAGCATCAGTAGACCAAAAGATGGACTTGAATGAGATTACAAGAACATTTCCAGATGTAGAATATCACCCTGATCAATTTCCAGGATTAGTTTTTAGATTAAAGAGTCCAAAAACTGCAACTTTGATTTTTACTTCAGGCAAAATGGTATGTACTGGTTCTAAATCAGAAGAGATGGCAAGAAAAGCAGTAAAAACAGTTGTCCAAAAACTCCGAAAAGGAGGAATCAAGGTGAAGAAAGATGCAGTGGTAGAAATTCAAAATATTGTTGCATCAATTAACCTTGGCGGAAAAATTCACTTAGAGCAAGCTGCAAGAACATTACCAAGAAGTATGTACGAACCAGAACAATTTCCAGGACTTATTCATAGAATGCTAGATCCTAAAACAGTCATTTTGTTATTTTCCTCAGGAAAACTTGTCTGTACAGGAGCAAAGAAAGAGCCAGATGTTTACAGATCCGTAAATAACTTACATGCATTA
Organism: Nitrosopumilus sp. S6; assembly: GCF_054515815.1. Classification (NCBI taxonomy): domain Archaea; kingdom Thermoproteati; phylum Nitrososphaerota; class Nitrososphaeria; order Nitrosopumilales; family Nitrosopumilaceae; genus Nitrosopumilus; species Nitrosopumilus sp. S6. The sequence goes on along the minus strand of NZ_JBTNRI010000012.1, from coordinate 17,720 downwards.
CTAGAAGAAAAAGATCTTATGATTTATGACTAGTCATAAATCAAACATATTTTCATTAATTTTCTAAATTTTTAGTTATAAAGACAATCAGATTTTTATACAAATTTTGCAATAATAATCATCCAATTCAGAAAAACATGGTTCCCAAAGAACCTACTTGGAAAAAACGGACAAGGGGAAATGGCTTGGTTCCCTTTCTAAAATTACTTTATAGGACTTCCAAGTGGAACATCTTCTTCCACAGTTAACCAAAATGGTTTATCATCAACATCTGCAGCTAAAAGCATTGCGTTGGATTCCACTCCTGCCATTTTTTTTGGTTCCAGATTTGCAAGAACAATCACAGTCTTTCCAACAATGTCTTCAGGTTGGAAATATTGTGCGCCGCCAATAATTACATCACGTTGATCATCATGTCCCAAATCAATTTTACCTTTGATAATTCTAGATTTTCCTTCAATAGGTTCTGTTGCAATAATTTTTGCTACTCGGATATCGAGTTTTGCAAAATCATCATATGATACATTTGACATGAAATGACACCAATGTTACCTGTTAAATGAATTTCGAATTACTGTAAATCTTTTTTATCAATTCCACTAGTTTCAATTTCATATCGAAGAGCAGCAGGGAGTTCCATGTACTTTTTGTTAACTAGTTCAATTATTTGATCCTCAGGCACATTAGCTTTTTTCAATAATTTTCCACGTTGATGTGCATATGCATTTTTCCAAAAGCCTGCACCGTCAAAGGTTCCTATTTTTGGCATGTATTTCGAGGGTTTCATTTTCTTTCAAAGATTAATTGACTGTGACGGAAGAATGGCAAATGCCATTAGAACTGGAGTTACTGTTCTGGATTTTAGGCATTTGCCCATCACAGTCTATTTGCAGTAGAGTTGGAATCTAATATATTTAATGCGGAACAAGTAATTGCATCGCATGGCTACAATTGAAGTCAAAGTCCAGATTAATGCTCCAATAGAAAGAGTTTGGGACATAGTATCAGATATTGACAATGAACCAAAATTTTGGAAGGGGACTAAAGAAGTGAAAAATATCTCAAAGAAGGAAAATGTCATTTACAGAGAAATAACAATAGCATTTCGTGATCAAAAATGCATGCAAGAAGTCACAATAGAGCCAAAAAAAAGAATCCATGCAAAATTCACCAAAGGCATCCTTAATGGTGAAAAAATTGTATCTCTAATTCCAGAAGGAGATAATACTACACTTCAGACAATATGGGATATCAAAATGACAGGGATGATGAGTATGTTTACAGGAATGATAAAAAAGCACATCAAAAGTGGGACAGAGCAAGCCATGAATAGCATCAAAAAAGAAATTGAGAGATAGTTTATGGATATAGCATTTGATATTTTTAATTATTCATTATCGGCAATACTAATTGGCATTTGTGGGGCGTGGGTATTTCTCATAAAAACAATGATTGATTCTTTTAGACTTACACCATATCTTGATAGATTTGAAAATACCGCAAAAACATCACCCAAAGTATCAATAATTCTTCCAGCAAGAAACGAAGAAGAGTTTTTGGGAAAATGTTTAGATTCGTTGATTAATCAAGATTATGAAAATTATGAAATTATTGTAATTGATGATTCATCAGAGGACTCTACAGGAAAAATAATTTCAGAATATGCAGAAAAAAATTCAAAAGTCATTCATGTATCGGCAAAACCAAAACCAGAAGGGTGGATGGGGAAAAATTGGGCATGTATGGAAGGATATAGAAAAGCCACTGGAGAACTACTATTATTCACAGATGCAGATACAACACACAAGAAAAACGTAATATCACTTGCAGTGACACATCTTCTCTCATTTGACTTGGATGCATTATCGGTCATTCCTAAAATGCTAACATTTGATTTTTGGACAAAAATTACACTTCCAATGATTTCAACATTTTTGCATACACGATTTTCTGCACTAAATGTAAACAATCCTTCAAAAAAGACAGGTTATTTTTTTGGGAGTTTTTTCATTTTGAAGAAAAAAACATACGAACAAGTTGGAATGCATGAAGGTGTAAAACATGAGATTATTGAAGATGGAGCACTAGGAAAAAAAGTAAAAGAATCAGGCCATAAAATGAAAATGGTAAGAGGAGAACACCTCATTGATGCAGTATGGGCAAGAGACAAAATTACGCTTTGGAATGCACTAAAAAGATTAATGATTCCTCTGTATCTTCAAAGTGGGAAAATTGCAATAGGGATTTTCTTTGCAGTGCTGTTTTTACTCTTTGTTCCATTTCCAGTTTTAGTTACATCAATTTCATTTCCAACAGAAACAATATCTTCACAAATTCTTTGCATTACAGCGTTTATAGCATCATTATTGATTTACATCGGAGCAATAATTGAAGCAAAAATAGGTTTAGAACTAAGATTTGTTCATGCATTATTTGCACCACTTGGGAGTCTTGTAGTAGTTTTAGGATTTTTGAGTGGCTTACTCCAAGCTAAAAAAACATCATCGGTAACTTGGAGAGGAAGAAGTTATTCTATGAAAGATCATTCTCAAAGTTCAATTAGCATATAGTAATCCTTTTAGATACAAAATAGAGAATAAAAAATCTCATGGACAAATCTGGAGTATTTGTAGGAGGCGCCATAGGAGCTGCAATTGCAATAGTGATTTTTGCAGTATTGTTTGCATCACCACCCGAATCAATAAAACCAGATATCATAGTAAGTAACGGTCATGGTCCAAATATAGTAGGTGAAACCACCCCAACTTACACAAAAAAATTATCATTAATTGAGATATTTGAAAAATCAGAACCAGGGGTTGTGAGAGTTAATGTTCAAAGAGGAGAAACAGGAGATCCAGTAGGAGGAGTGGGTTCAGGATTTGTTTTTGATAAAAATGGCCATATTATTACAAATGAACATGTCATTGACAATTCTCAAAAAATTATTGTTACATTTCTTGATGGTAGATCATACAATGCAGAAATTATTGGAGTAGATGAATATACAGATCTTGCAATAATCAAAGTTAATGCAGACTTGTCATTATTACGTCCATTATCACTTGGCGATTCTTCAAATCTCAAAGTAGGAGAGCCAATAGCTGCAATAGGAAATCCATTTGGATTATCAGGTTCTATGACATCAGGAATAGTAAGTCAGTTAGGTCGACTACTTCCATCAGGTTCAGGATATTCAATTCCAGATGTTATTCAAACTGATGCAGCTATCAACCCAGGAAACTCGGGAGGACCATTATTGAATATGAGAGGAGAAGTAGTTGGAATTAATACAGCAATTCAATCAGCAACAGGGGAATTTACAGGTGTAGGATTTGCAATTCCATCACAAACAGTTGCAAAAATAATTCCAAAATTAATTGAAGATGGAGAATACAAGCATCCATGGATAGGAATCTCTGGAAGAGATATTGATCCTGATTTGGCCAAAGTTTTGGATCTGCAAGATGCAGTTGGCTTTTTGGTAGTCACAGTAGTAGAAGATAGCCCAGCTTCAAAAGCAGGATTGATTGGTTCAGATAAAACAATTGAGGAAAATGGAGTAAACTATCCAATGGGCGGAGATATTATTTTGTCAGTAGATGGAATAGAGGTAAGAAAAATTGATGATATTTTGATTCATCTTCAAAGAGCAAAATCAGTTGGAGATGAGATGATTTTAGAGGTTTTAAGAGACGGTAGAACTACAAACATCTCAATTATTCTTCAAGAAAGACCAAATGGAAATTAGTTCAATACAAGCATAAATACTCATAGTCAAGAATCATTTTGTTGAGTAAACTCGTATTAAATTCTGAGAGCCTAAACAATGTTTTAGATAATAAAGAAATTTCACGTCACAGTATTTTAGAAATTTATCACAACGCAATTAAAAATCCAAGTGAACTTTTTTCAACTGCACAAATTCTAAGAAAAAAATACAAAGGAAATTCTGTAACATTTTCAAAAAAAGCCTTTTTCAACATTGTTAATCTCTGCAAAGATAGCTGTTCATATTGCACATACAAAGCAGAACCTGGAGAAGAAAAAATATCATTAATGTCAAAACAACAAATTACAGACTTACTAGATCTTGCAAAAAAATACAGATGTGTTGAAGCATTATTTGTAACAGGAGAACAACCTGAACAAAGATATCAAGAAGCAAGAGAGTGGTTAAAAGAAAATGGATTTACATCAACATCAGAATATTTGATTCATGCATCAGAGATTGCATTAGAGAAGGGACTTTTCCCACACACTAATGCAGGAAATTTGAGTTTTAAAGAAATGAAAGAACTAAAGAAAACAAATGTTTCAATGGGACTAATGCTTGAAAACATTAGTGAGAGATTAACAGAGAAAGGAATGCCACATCATTTGGCATCAAGTAAGAGACCAAAAACAAGATTAGAAATTCTAGAGAATTCTGGAAAATTACACATTCCGATGACTACAGGGATTCTTGTAGGAATTGGGGAGACCATAGAGGAGATTATTGATTCATTATTGGCAATCAAGGAATTACACCAAAAATATGGAAATATTCAAGAGATAATTTTACAAAATTTCCAACCAAAACAAGACACTAGAATGAAAGATGAGCCATCTGCTGATGAAAAATATTTCAAAACAATTGTTGCTTTATCTAGAATAATTATGCCAGAAATGAACATACAGATTCCACCAAATCTCTCACCAACATCATATCAGAGTTTTTTGTCAGTAGGAATTAACGATTGGGGAGGAATTTCACCTTTAACTCCTGATTTTGTAAATCCTGAATTTTCCTGGCCAGAAATAAACAAAGTTAATGAAAATTCAAAAAATGCAGGATTTGATTTGAAATGTAGATTCCCAATATATCCAGAATTCTTTTCTTTTATTAGTAAAGAACTACAAGAAAATATGAAAGAGATTCAAAATGAGGAAGGTCTAGTCAAAGAGGAGTATTGGAGATGACAATGAACATAGACGCACTTTTTAAAAACGCAGACCCGGTAATTTCAGAGATTCTAAACAGAGCACTATCAGAAAAAGAAGTTACTGCAAAAGAAGGATTAGAATTGTATGATACATCAGGTATTGATTTTCATCTAGTAGGACTAGTTGCAGATGAACTAAGAAGAAGAAGAGTGGGAGACATTGTATCATATGTAGTAAATAGGAACATTAATTTTACAAATGTCTGTATAAAACAATGTGGATTTTGTGCATTTAGTAGGGACTTTAGAGAAGAAGAAGGATATTTTCTTCCAACTGAAGAAATTGTTCGTAGAGCAAAAGAAGCACATCAATTAGGAGCAACAGAGGTTTGCGTTCAAGCAGGACTACCTCCAGATATGGAAGGAGATGTGTATGAGAATATATGCAGAGAGATCAAAAAAGAAGTTCCAGATATCCACATTCATGGTTTTTCACCAGAAGAAATTCTGTATGGGGCCACTCGTTCTGGAGTAGATATTGAAGAATTTCTAAAGAGAATGAAAGAAGCAGGAGTAGATACACTACCAGGAACCTCAGCAGAAATTCTCGACCAAGAACTAAGAGATAAAATTTCACCAGGCAGAATAAGCGTAAAAGATTGGGAAACAGTCATCAAAAATGCCCACAAAATGGGAATAAACACAACATCAACTATGATGTTTGGACACTTGGAATCATATGAAGATAGAGTAAAACATATTGAAAAATTAAGAAATATTCAAAAAGAAACGGGGGGGTTTACTGAGTTTGTTCCACTTAACTTTATTCATACAGAAGCACCAATGTACAAACATCAATTACATGAAGGAATCAAACAAGGCGCTAGTGGAAATGATGTCTTACTTACACATGCAATTGCAAGAATAATGTTGAATAATTATATTAACAATATACAAATGTCTTGGGTTAAAGAAGGTCAAAAAATGTCACAGTTGTTACTAATGTGGGGAGCTAATGATTTTGGTGGAACACTAATCAATGAAAGTATTTCAACATCTGCAGGATCAGAGCATGGGCAATTATTGAAACCAAAAGAGATTAGAAGAATGATAAGAGAAATCAAAAGAATCCCCGCAGAAAGAAATACAAAATATGAGATATTGAAAAAATTCGAAGGAGATGATGAACCTGAAGATAAACTGGATAGAGTTACAAACACATCACAGTTTGGATCATATGTAGAATTAATTAAAATAAATAAATTCAATTATGAAAATCCAAGGAGAAAATAATTGTCTGCCTTAGAAAAGGCATTACAGCATTCAAAGAAAAAACAAATTGATGAATGTGAAATAGTTTCTGTTAAAAAAAATATTACAACAATAAGAATTACTGATTCAGAAATTGCAGAAATCAAACAAAATTTTGAACAAAGTTTTGGAATTAGAATAATCCATGAGAAAAAAATTGCATCAATTCAAACAACAAAAAAAGAAGACATCAAAGATTCTATTGATTCTGCATATTCAACAATTCCAAATCTAAGACCTAGAGAATTTTGGCAGGGATTGCCCACAACAGTGTCAAATAGAAATCTAGAAGGAACATTTGATGAGAAATTAGAGAAAATTTCAGGCTCAAAAATGATGGATATCGCACAATCTATGATAAATTCAGCAAAGTCTGATAAAATTAATACGATTACAGGTTCATTAAACATTGTTTCAGATCTTTTTGAGATTGAAAACTCCAATGGGCTCCATTTTGAGGATAAATCAACATACATTTCAGGAATTATTAATGCAGAATCAGAGCAGGGAGTTTTGCCAGTTTCAGGTATAGGCCATGCCAGTGGAAGAACTTTGTCAAATTTTGTAGCAGAACAAATTGGTAAAGATGCAAAGAAAATGTGTATTGAATCTATAAATCCAAAAAAAATTGATACCGACACATATTCTATAATTTTTGAACCATATTCTGTTGGAGAATTATTAGCATTTGTAATTTCATCAAATTTTAATTTCAAAACATTCTCAGAAAAGAAAAGTTGTTTTTCTAATAATTTTGATGAATATGTTGCAGTTGAAAATTTCAATTTAATTGATGACCCACATATTGCAGAAGGTGTAGGAACAAAAGCAGTAGATGATGAGGGAATAGATACACAGAAAAATAATTTAATTGAAAATGGAATATTCAAAAACACATATTCAAATCTTTTTGATAGTTACAAAGAAAATAAAAAATCAACAGGAAATGCAGCTAGAATGGGATCTCCTCTGGGTAGAAGTTCAGACCCAATTACAATTTCATCCCCACATAATCTAAAAATTGATTCTGGGGAATCATCTCAAGAAGACATGATAAAAGATACAAAACATGGGATACTAGTTGGAAGGTTATGGTACACATATGCAGTAAATCCAATCAAAGGGGATTTTTCATGCACCGCCAGAAGTGGAGTCAGAATTATTGAAAATGGAGAAATCATAAATCCCGGAAAATCAGTAAGGATTATTCACAATCTCCCAACTATGTTGAAAAATATTTCAGAAATTGGAAATGATCAACAAAATGTTATCCAATGGGCATCACTTCCATCAATAACACCATCAATTAAAGCAGAAAAAATCAAAGTAACATCAATCTAAATTTGATTTAGACAAAAGTTATTTGAAAAATGTCAATACCAAATATGCAACATATCCAATTGCCAGACAGACACCCATGACCCTGTTAATTATGCCTGTTTTGAGCCCAATTAGTAATGCAAGACTAAACAAAATCATGACTACATAATCAACATAAACATCATCTGAAATCATCACACCACCAAGAGCAGCACCCACACCCATAATCATCAAGATATTGTAGATGTTACTTCCAATGATATTCCCAACACCGATATCACTATGTCCTTTTCTAATTGCAATAATTGAAGTGATTAATTCTGGAAGAGAAGTTCCAATTGCAATTACAGTTAAGCCAATAATTTTTTCAGACAAACCAAATTCTTTGGCAATAATCACAGCATTATCAACTGTCAAAATTGCTCCAATATACAAAAGCCCCACACCAAGTCCAATCAAACCAATTGATTTTAGATAGATGTTACCTGTACCTGATTGAACTTCATATTTAGTCTCTTCTCGTTGTTTCATTGCATCTTTGAGGGTGTAATATCCAAAGATGCCCAACCCAACAAGTAACAATATTCCATCATAATGAGATAATTCACCATCAATTGAAATCAAAATCAATAAAACAGAAACCCCTAACATAATTGGAATTTCTTTACGAAAAAGAGATTTTTTAATTGCAAGCGGTACAAGGATTGCTGCAATGCCAATTACCATACCAACATTTGCAATATTACTTCCAATTATATTTCCTAGAATAATTGCACTGTGATCTCCTGCAGCTGCTATACTTGCAGCAAGTTCTGGAGTAGATGTACCATATGCTACAATAGTCATTCCAATTACAAGATTACTTATACGAAACTTTTGTGCAATAGCAACACCTCCATTAACTAACCAATTACCACCAAAACACAGCATAACCAATCCTACAACAGTAAGAACAGCACTGATTACTACTTCCACATGAAAGTTTCAGTCTTTAGGGGTTTAAAGGGAAGCATTTACTATAATTTTACAATTCAAGCAATTAGAGTTAATTTCTAAACTGCAAAAATCAAATGAGACCAGGCATAAAATGAAGAAAAAATGAGCATAAAGTGTTATTTCAGTGCATGTTTTAGTTGGGCATTGATAATATTTGAAAAACTAATGTGTTGTTGAGATTTTGTGATTTCTTTGGCCTGAAGAGTATAGATTTTTTTAACTAATTCATCATCCATAGTAATTGTAACTCGGCGTACCAAATTATTCACCAGACAAACCCAGTTCAGAACGAATAGTATCAATAATTTTCAGATAATCAGCACGGGGTTCAGTACTGATTAAGAACAATTCACTAGAATTTATTGGAATAGTGATCATTGTAACTTTTTCATATTCGGTAATGGAAGAAGTCTCATTACCTATTTTGTATGCCAAATTAGTATACAGTTCTCTTTTTTGCAAAGCATAATGAATAGACATTTTGACTTCATCTCCAACCAATAGTTTTTCTACATCATCTTTTTGACCTCCTGCAACAAGTTCACCTTTGTTGTTTGCAACACCAGCAAATCTTACTTGAGAATCTAAATCAAGAATTTTTTTTGCAAGATCATCATAATTAATAGTCAAGAAAATACACCAAATCTATTTTTTCTTTCTAAAGATTTCATCTTTTTCTTGTAATTCATCAGTATAAGTATCCATATCTAACATAAATTCTTCTTCATCAGAGTACGCAGATTCTGCATGCTCACTAATATCCAGACCTACATCTTCAACTTCAGCACTAACCCTAATTCCAATAAGATGTTTAAGTATCTGCATTAAGATCCATGTTCCGCCAAATCCTATTGCTGCAGCAACAGCTACACCTACTGCTTGAATCCATAATTGATCTGGATTGCCAAACAACAGCCCATCAACACCACCAGGATTAATCATAGTACTTGCAAATATACCGATTGCAAGAGATCCTACAATACCTGCAACACCGTGGACAGAGCTTACATCAAGTGCATCATCAATGTGTAATTTTTCTTTGAATAGTACTACACCAGAGTAAGAGATTACACCAATTGCAATACCAATAACAAATGCATGTTCAGCACTAACAAATCCTGAGGCAGGAGTGATACCAGCAAGACCAGCAATCGCACCATTAATTGTAGCAACAACAGATGGTTTTCCTGTTCTTACCCATGAAAGTCCTGCCCAAATTAAAGCAGAAACAGAAGAAGCCATGTGAGTTACAATTACGGTGTTACCTGCAACACCACCAGATGCTGCAAGAGCACTACCTGCGTTAAAGCCAAACCATCCAAGCCATAGTAAAGATGAACCAAGAACTGCAAGGGGAATACTATGAGGAATCATTATGGCAGGACCATAATTTCTTCTCTTTCCTAATACCAGTGCAGCAGCTAAAGCAGCCATACCAACACTAGTGTGAATTACAATACCACCAGCAAAGTCTACAACACCTAGTTGTGCTAACCAACCGCCACCCCATACCCAGTGGACAAGAGGATAATAAATCAACATAGACCATGCAGATATGAATACAATAAAGGAACTAAACTTCATTCTTTCAGCAATTGTTCCTGTAAGAAGCAATGGCGTAATACATGCAAACATCAATTGGAATTTTACAAAGAGTACACCAGGAATAGTTGGAGCAAATGGTAATGAATCATCAGAAGGCACCCCTTTGAGGAAAACCCATTCCATATCTCCAATTAATCCATGTTCTGAAGGACTAAAGGATAAACTAAATCCAAATACAAACCACATGACACTCAAAAGTGCCAATCCGAAAAATATCTGCATAAAAATTGAAGCTGCGTTTTTCTTTCTTAGTAAACCAGATTCAAAAAGACCCAATGCAGGGATCATAAGTAATACAAGACTTCCAGCTACAAGCATCCATGCGGTATCCCCAGAATCAAGTACCATTAAATAAAAAAATTAGTTTTTAATTAATAACAATATCCTAATTTGATTGTCAAATGATAATCATTTGGTATACAAAATCAGAAATTATATTTATCAAGTTGAAATTACAATTATCAAATGCTCAAAATAGAAACTATTCTTGGCGAAAATGATGTCATGGCAATAAGTGAAGCACTAAAAAACATTGGAATAGGCGGTCTCACTGTCTCAAAGGTTAGAGGTAGAGGAAAAAGACCAGGTCCTGAAATTCATGCATCAAAAGGAAGTGAGATTTTTGTTCCTCAGTTCAATGAGAAATATTTGATTGAAGCCATCATACCAGAATCAAAAGAGGATGAAGTAGTAAACATAATCAAAGAAAATGGTAGAGTAGGTAAGATTTTTGTCTCACAAGTATTGCGTGCAATAGACATTGCAACTGGTGAAGAAGGCGAATCAACAATAATGTGATTTAGCATGGATGTTCGAAAAAGCAAATTATTCAAAAGAGAAAAGATGCAGCCAATTAAGCCTAAAGATTATCCAAAAGTAATTGCAATCATTGGAATAATTGTTATACCACCGATATTATTATTCTTCATATGAAAACCTCTAAGAAAATCTCCATTGTAAAAGTGATAATGGCTGCAGTAGGTCTAACTTTAGTGGGATTGTGGTTGTTTTCAGATTATATTTTTTAAAAATCTCCAAAATTATTTTCATAAACAATTGTAGGATTCTTTAGTTGTTTTTCTAATGTTGGAAGATATTTCATTATACAGTGATTCACAAAATCACTAAAGGATTTTATTCTGTAATCAGTTCGAAGAGTGTCTTTGTTTTCTTCATAAATTACTTGGAGTTTATGCAAAGTAAATTTTTGCAATGGAACAAGTCTACTACGTTTTGGCAATGTTATTGGTTCTGGTTTTTCATCTAAAACAAGTTCAAGATCTTGTGCAGCATCATTTGTTTCCATGTCGACGACTTCATCCATTTCAGAGACAAAGATTTTTCCTCCATGATTTGCAGTCAATCCAGAATTTTTTGAAATCATCTCAACTACTTTTCTTGCATCCTTGTCTGGCACCACCGTTTCAATTTTTGCCAGAGGGATTGATTTGAGACCGGTAGATCCTACACGAGAACCTTTAGATTCATCATAGATGTGGCTATCTTCTAAATTTCGTTTATCAATAATGTATGTACCAACTAGATGTAAGTGACTTTTGATTGTAGGGAAGTTTTTTCTTTTGATTATAGCCTCTATCTTTTTCACAAATAATTTTCAGAAAAAAGGGATATTTATGAGATTAGGCCATCATCATAACTAGTATGAGATCGTATTCAAATCATATTTGATGAATTGATGATTTAGGCATTAAATAATGGTGTAAAAAAATCAGCTAGAATGATCAACAAAGATCAAGTTAAAGACTAATAAAGTAATGTACCGTACCATACGGTATGATGCGAGCAAGACTAACATACGTACCACTAGAAGTGGCAGACCAATTCGAAGATTTCATAATTAAAAGAGATGAAGAAATCATGGGCGCAGTAAAAGCAAGGACCAGAGATTACAGTACTTTGTCTTTGTTGAAATTATTGTATCAATTAAGAGGAAGTCCAATGACATTTTCAGAATTGTATTCAAAATCAAAGATCAGAATGAAAAAGTCATTTTTGAACTATCTTCACCTATGTGTTGATTACAACTTTGTCAAAAAAGAGGCAGTTGGATCAAACATGATCTATACAATTACAGACAAGGGACATACAATGTTGAATCTCTTTATGCAGAAAAACAACTAAACGTCTAGTTTAAGATGAATGATCTTGAGGAAGAACAGAAATTGAAACTGTTTCTATGTGAGATACAAAATCTAAATTAGAACCAAGAAAAACATCTGCATAAAAATTGCCAGGGTTTTTTGGAATCCAAGATAACCCCAAGTTAAGGATTTGGCTTGAGTCAAGCTGTCCTGTAATCCACTTTAATGGCTGGACAATTTGATTTTGTTCATCTCTAATTTCAACTAGATAAACAAATTTTTTTGAAGTGTCATCATGATTTGTAATATCAGATGTGATCTGAACTAATTGTCCAAGTTTTAGTGAATGTATTTGTTTACCAAATGCATTTTTTAGACTTGTATCACCTATAACAAGACCAGAAATATCATTATCAAAACTAGTCTTAATTATCGAACTTGGTTCAGATTGTTGAAAATAGTAGGCATCAGGATAAAATATCGGATAATCATAATTCCACTCCATCTTGATTTCATCATCAGATTTGTGAGCATTTACAAATTCTTCTATGGATATCACATGTTGATTTTCTAAAATGGTTAATACCTCATCTCTTTCATCAAGAGTGTTTTTTTCTAGTTCATCAAACTTTTCACGAATATCCATAATTTGTTGACTCATTATCTTCTTTGAATTATAATCAGATTTGATGGAATGTTCAAGAATTTGTCTTTCTTCAGCGTATTTGTTGGATTCGATATTGGTCAAGAGAGACTCATATTTTTGAATAATTTCGAAGAGTTGTTCTTCATAATGTGTTTTGAGAGATTCAATTTTTGAGTTTAGACTATCGACTTTTTGTAGAATTCTATCTTTGTTGAATTTCTGCTCGTTTAGCACAAGATTTGGTTCTTCATTGGGGCCATCAACAATCTTTCCCATATTGTGTCGCATCCACATCTCAGCAGTGTATTCTGTGGTACAAACATAATCATCTGCATGATTTCTGTAAACTAAAACATGTCCAGGTCTACATTCAGTACTAGGATTAGTTTTACTTAGATCCTCCCAAGAGACAACATCAAATGGGTTTGCATCTAGATATTCAGGATTGGTTCTATAATCTTGATAATATTTTCGTAGTTCTTCTCCAGATAATCCATAGTTGAATTTACCATCAGACTCAAAGAGTACTTGTTGATTATAGTAAGCATTATTGTTTAGAATGTTATAAAATGCATTTGCAGATGACATTTCGGCACGGGTTATTTTTGCAGCTTTAACAAATGCATCTCTTGCTTGTTCTGGACTCCCACCTTCTAAGATGACTTTTTGTAATGCTTCTCGTCCAGCATCAATCTTTGATGCAGTGAATTTTAGATGGTGATCATAAATGCTAGATGTATCTTTTGCAGGGTTGTTTTCTAGTGCCCTTTCAAGCATATTATCAAATGTGTAATAACCCCAAAGTTCTTCCCATTTTCTTAAATCATTTTCTAAACTTTGGAGGACTTCTGCACGCTTTTGTTCTAATTCTAACTCTCTTTGTGAATTTTCAAAATTTCTTTGTTCTATTTGTGTAATCCATTTTTTGCTTTGTTCAATTTTTTTAAGAATGTCTTGGGCAACAGGATTGTTTTGTAGATCTCCTGATAAGGTTGTTTGATCTCCTATTGTTTGGGCATATGCAGAATGTATGAAAAGTGTGAAAAATACACCAATTACAAACATGTAACCAATGCCCCTCATGAACAAAAATTTGAGATTTTGATATTTATCGGGCACTGATAAATTATCAGTAAAATTTCAATTTTTACGCACAGAGTAAAGGAAAAAGTCAGGTCAAAAGTGACCTGACAGAAACGCTATGGTCTAGCACACGTTGATGAATGACTCCCAACAATTGTACAAATCTACTAAACATAATTCGCATAAAAAAGACACGTAGAAATGATTCATACAAATCATCAGGATATGCTAAATACTATTTTTACAAAAATAGATCATAGTTAGAACTGTCACCAAGAAACTGACGTTTTTGGTCTTAAGTTCTAATTATTACAGAATTGTTGCTAAATTCTGTCTAACAAAAAGTGTACAAAATACTTATTCAGTAAAGTAATTAGACAGAACAAATCGACGTAAACAATGTCAAAAGAATTTCCAGAAGCAGAAGTCTTTGAAATTAAAAAAATAGAGTTAAAGAGTCCTGTGATTTTTGCAGGGTTTGTTGGGGCAGGTCTTGTAGGACCAGTAGCAATTAATCACATAATTGAAGAATTAAAAATGAATGAAATTGCAGTAATGAGATCAAAATATCTTCCACCATCTACTGTGTTTATGAGAGGAAGATTACGTCATCCATTTAGATTCTATGCAAACAAGGAAGGAACGGTTTGTGCGATAATTTGTGAAATTACATTAAGAATGGATGGACTTTATTCATTAGTTTCATCAATTTTAGATTGGGCGACAGAAAAAGGATCAAAAGAGATTGTGATTTTAGATGGAGTGGCAAGTACGGAACATGATGATAAGGCATACTGTGCAGCAGAAGAAGATTTGGTAAGAACCATGGCAGATAAAGACATCAGTATGATTCCACAAGGATTCATCACAGGAATTCCAGGAGGAATACTAAACGAATGTTTGGTAAGAGAAATTCAAGGGCTGACATTATTGGCAAAGGCAAGTAGAGATACCACAGATTCTGGAGCCGCAGCAACACTAATTGAGGCTCTAAATCGATTCTACGATATGGATATAGATACAACAGATCTTCAAGAGGAAAAAGATAGAATTCATTCTGAATTTAGTGAGTTGTCTCAAAAATATGTAAAGCACAGAGAAGAGATAACTGGAATGTATATGTGATCGAGATAATGGGCAAATTCTTTTATTCACAGCAAAAGGGCAACAAACTATGGCTCTAACCTACAAGAAAGCAGGAGTAGACATTTCTAAAATTAAACAAAGTCAAATGGCAATTGGAAAACTAATTTCATCAACCCATAAGCTTCAAAAAAAAGCAAAGATAGCACATGGTTTCGGACATTACGCAGGAATTGTTGAAATTCCCGGAGGAAAACTTTTAGCAACACATACTGATGGAGTAGGAACAAAAGTTGTAATTGCAAACATGATGAAAAAATACAACACAATAGGAATTGACTGTGTTGCAATGAATGTTAATGACATAATCTGTATTGGTGCAACACCAATATCATTTGTAGATTACATTGCTGCAAACAAAAATGATGTTCCAATTTTTAAAAAGATTGTAGAAGGATTAGTAAAAGGTGCAAAGAAATCTGCAATGCCAATTGTAGGAGGAGAAACTGCAATTATGCCAGATGTTATAGAAGGAAAAGGCTTTGCATTTGATTTAGCAGGAATGGTGGTAGGATTAGTAGAGAAAAAACAGTTAGTACTTGGAAACAAAATAAAATCAGGAGATGTGATAATTGGAGCAAACAGCACAGGAATTCATTCAAACGGATATTCACTTGCAAGAAAGGCGTTATTGAAAAAATATTCAGTGAAAGACAAAGTAAAGGGAGTAGGTATCATAGGAGAGGCATTACTAAAGCCAACTGAAATCTACACAAAACCAGTTTTAGAAATGGTGGAAAAATGCAAAATTAATGGTCTTGCTCACATTACAGGAGGCTCATTTACCAAATTATTGCGTCTCAAGAAAATAGGTTATCAAATAGATTCTTTACCAAAAATGCCACCAATTATGGGTCTAGTTGAAGAGCAAGGAGTAAAGCCTGAAGAAATGTACAAGATATTCAACATGGGTGTAGGATTCTGTGTAGTAGCACCAAAAGAGCAGGTGACAAGAATTAAATCAATATTCAAAAAACACAAGATCTCAAGTCAAGAGATAGGTCAGATCGTTTCTAAGAAAGGTGTTTTTGTAAATTCACAAAAAATTGCTTAATTTAACAATAATAAAATAATTTTCAACCTAGTATCGCCTTATATTACACATTTTTCCATAACTATAACAGAAAGATGGCTGCAGAAGCACAGTTTATTGAAACAATCATTGGTGTAGGAATACTTCTTTTTGCAGCCAAATTAATGGCAGAGCTTTTCTTGAGATTAAAGCTTCCAATTGTATTAGGAGAATTATTGGCAGGAATGATTGTTGGACCATTTGCATTAGGTCAATTTTTCATTATAGATGGAAAGCAATTGTTGCACATCAATGAGGAGATAAAAATTCTAGGAGAAATGGGTGCAATTGTAATTTTGTTTATGGCAGGATTGGAAATGACACCAAAAGAATTCCTAAAAGGTGGAAAGGCATCATTTACAGTTGGGACATTAGGGGTGGTCGTCCCGTTCTTTGCAGGTTTTGTAATTTTTGGATTGTTTGGATTTGAAGCATTAGAATCAATGTTGATTGCAACGGCACTTACAGCTACCAGTATTGCAATTTCTATTCAAGTACTTAGTGAGTTTGGTAAACTAAAGACACCCGAAGCCAGATTAATCATTGGTGCAGCAGTAGTTGATGATATTTTAGCAATAGCAGTGTTGTCAGTTGTAATTTCAATCACAGGATCAGATGCAGGAATTGAGAGTATTGTTATTTCAGATGTCATTATAACAATTTTGCAAGTGTTAGGATTCTTTGCAATTATGTTAGTTGTAGCAGTGATAGTAATACCCAAAGTCATTACTCCAAGGCTATGGAAAGCAAAGGGTAGTGTTGAAGGAATTGCTACAGCGTCGTTCTTTGGTGCAGCAGCGCTTGCAGGCTCAATTGGACTGTCACCGATCGTAGGAGCATTTGCAGTAGGAATGGCATTATCAACAACCAAAGTGTTTGAAAAAGTTGAAAACTACATTGGAAAGGTTGGATTGATTTTTGCGCCGTTATTCTTTGCAATTATTGGAGCACAGGTAGACCTTCGTGCAGTAGATTTGAATATTTTAATGATTAGTGGAGTAATCATCGTAGTTGCAATTGTTACAAAATTATTAGGTTGTGGACTTCCAGCAATGTTCTTTTTGAAAAACAAAGCTCAAGGAATGAGAGTAGGTATTGGAATGATTTCAAGAGGAGAAGTAGGATTAATTGTTGCAGGAGTAGGAGTAACTGCAGGAGTATTAACATCAGAGGTGTATTCCACAATTGTAATCATGGTTGCAGTTACAACAATAATCACACCAATCTGGTTGAAGATGGAATATAGAAAAGAGCAAAAAAGTGGTAGTCAACCAGAGCAAAGTATAGAACAGAAACCAGAATAAAACCAGCAAGTCTTAAATTCTATAAAAATTTGTGAGAATCAGTAACATGTCAGTTGATGCAAGTAGTCAATCATTCAAAGAAGATATGATTGCAGAGATCAAAAGAATTCAAAATGAATTAACTGAATTAAAAAATCTCAAAAATAATATTTCAAACAAACCATCTACAAGAAAACCAGCTAAAAAGACAGCAAAGAGAAAACCAGCTAAAAA